>JARLIC010000029.1 GCA_031291905.1 Minisyncoccota bacterium | reverse complement strand
TCAGTGTCACAACTGTGCTATCATAAAGAGTATGCCGGAAGATGCAAAAAGGATCATGATTGTTGAGGACGACAGGTTCCTGTCGTTTCTGATGAAGGCGCGCCTGGAGAAGGACGGCTTTGTCGTTTCGCAGGTGTTCGATGGCGAGGAGGCTATCCAGCTTCTCAAGACCGAAACGCCGAGCCTCATCATACTCGATCTCATCATGCCGAAAGTCACGGGGTTCGAGGTGTTAAAGACCATCTCGCTCACACCGAAGCTTGCGGCGATCCCGGTCGTGATCGTGAGCAACCTTGCTCAGGATTCCGACATCGAGAAAGCGCGCGAGCTCGGGGCGAAGGAATACTTCGTGAAGGTGAAGGTTTCCATCGACGACCTTGTGCAGAGGATAAAGGCGCTGGTGGTGTAGCATCGTCCGGAAGCATCAAACATCAAATTATTTTTCTATTACCATGATCGCGGAAGAGGTGCTCAAAAAGATAAAGCCGGGAGCGAAGGTCAAGGTGTACGAGGGCAAGACCCCGTTCACCGGTCTTGTGATAGCGCGAAAGCACGGCGCGGAGGCAGGAGGGACGTTCACGGTGCGCACCATCGTCGCCGGCGTGGGCGTGGAAAAGGTGTACCCGGTCCATTCTCCCGCTATCATAAAAGTGGAGGTCGTTTCGAGCCCGAGGAATGTGCACCGCTCGAAGCTCTATTTCGTAAGGAAGATCTCCGGAACGCGTATCCGCCAGAAGTTGGGGACGTCGCTTTAGCGATTGCGTAAATCATTGCCATTAAAAAAATCCCCGTTTTGAACGGGGATTTTTTGTGCGATCGACGCGGATCGTTACGGCCTCACATGAACGGGCTTATCGCTCCGAATCCGGCAATGAAACATAAAAAGCATATCAATGCTCCCGCGATGGAGCCGGCAAGGAACGAAACGGCCGAGAGCGGGAAATAAACAAGAAGCTCGCGGTGGGAACGGAGGATGGCGCTCCGTGACGAGGCAGGAACGACGAGATATACTGCCGCAAAAGCAAGATAAAGGATAACGAGTTCAAGAAATACGGTGTTCCGCAAAAGCGGAACGGTTCCCGTGAGCATTCCGATAAAATCAGGGACGTCCAAAACGATCGCCGCCATGGCGCCGAATGCTCCGATTGCGGCGCTTATAAGACAGTACTTTTTTCGTGAGGATCGCATGGGCATGGATTAGGGAGATGTTTTCTTTTTGCAGCGGGGCGTCGTGGTCGCGGAAGAGGAGCTTGCCGGTGGAACGGGAACCTGAATGACGGAACTACCGCCCGTGCCCGTGCCCGTGGTCGTCGCGGGCGTCATTGGTGTCACTTGGAACACGATCGCTCCGATGCGCGGATTCCCCGCGCTGTCGACGGCCTCGAGCCGGAACGTATGCGTCCCTGCGGGAATATCTTTCAAGATTGTACCATTTTCGATAGTCGTTCCATCCAGGGTTGCGGCGATCGATGCAATGCCGGAAAGATCGTCGGTTGCGGAAAAAGCGAAGGTTATCGGCGTGCCGAAAGATACGACAGGCGCGATTTCCGGCATGGTGATGACGGGAGGCGTCACGTCGGCGCCGTCCGTGGGGGAAAGGACCGCGGTCGGCGGAATGGTGGACGTCGCATTGCCTTCATCACCTTCGGTCAGCGAAATGGCGGGCGAAAGGGTCGAACTTGATACCGTGAGCGTTGCAATGGTCGACGATGAGGCGAGCGGTACCTGCACATAACTTGTCGTGCCGAGAATGTCCGCCGTATCGCCGTAGGATTTTATCTTCATAGTGAAAAAGCTCGGGTGCTTTGCGACGCCGACAATACGATAGGTGTCGGAAGCGGGAAGGAGTATAAAGCTGTTCTCGCCGATGGTCTGATAATCGCTTCCCGGTATCTGGAGGTCTGATGTACCGTCTTCACTCGCGTCGGAGGGGCCGCTGTGGCGACCTTCCGAATCGTATACATTGAGGGCGATAGCGCCGTAAGCGCTTATTTCGATCGTCGTCGCCCCGTGAAATTGGGATCGTCCCTGAAGGCAGTCCTGTGTCGAGGTGGATATGCCGAGAGGGTTGAGGTCGAGCGTTGAAGTGGCGTTGCCGAGGATCGCGTCGATAAGCGCGATCGGCCGACGGTCGCGGACAAGGCCCGCGTGGTCGACGCCGTTTTCGGAATATAAGGAGAAATAATTCCGGTAATCGTTCGCAAGATTCATTGCGGAGAAGACCGGTACGGTCCCGTCGCCGGCGCCGCGAACGATGTCGGCATCGCCGCCGTCACCAAGCACGAACCCGTACGCCGTCGATGGATTCTGGCACCCGACGATGTTGTAGACCTCCGGCGCGTTCGTTGCCGCACCGTCCTGCGTGACATGGAAAAGATCGGCTTGGGCAAGGAGCATGGGGTTACGGGGATCGGTGGAGGAAGAGAGAAGGAACTCGTTGATATGGCCGAAGTCCAGCACGGTATGGTCTCCGTTCCTGTTGTCGGTCACATAGCCTCCTTGCACGGTATCGTAGCGGCGCGAAGGAAGGAGTTCGTATGCCGCCGGCATGTTCTGGGATATCGATTTCACTTCGGCGGGATCCAGCAGTTCGAACGGACCGACATGGAAGCCCAAGTCGTCGCCATATTCGAGCGCCTTGAACATCTGCGGCGCGCCGAGCTGGGGTATGCCCGCAAGGACAAGCTTGTTCACGAATGAAGTGTCGGCTGTGTGCGACAGATAGTCCCTGATCACAAGGCCGCCCATGCTGTGTGCGACAATGTCGATCTTGCCGTCCGGAGAATGTGCGATCGCGTTCCGTATGACGGGATCGATGGATGCGGCGGAACTTGCGATGTCGAGGCGCCAGTCGTAAGGAGCGACGAACAGGTCGGTCCCTTCCCGGTATCCCATAGATACAAGGGAATCGAGGAGTGGGCCGTAGAAATCCTGGCCGGAAAAAGGAATGGAAGTGGTGACGGTGCGGATGATGTCCGAGGGGGTCATCTCCATTCCGGAGATCTGCGCGCCGGAGCGGGAAAGAGAAAGATCGTCCAGATAGGAATCCGATCCGGAAAGGAGCATGGCATTCGCGTCGGGCCACACTTCTTGTCCGTCCGAGACCTTGTCGAGCCGCGATCCGAGCATTCCCGGCACGATCACTACCGGTTCCCGCTGGGTCTCGGCGGGCGCGGAAGGTGTGCCATAAATGGTGACGCGGGAAACGGAAACCGCAGATCCTCCCTGTAATGCTTTATCGAACGCGGCAAGCGAGAAGTGGAAGTTTGCGGGTATGGTCTCTCCGTTGAAGTCCAGCTCGGCCGCGCCGCCTTGTCCGGTAGGGCCGGCACACCCGAGGTACGCGGTGTTCGTAGACGTTGCAAGGATCAAGGAGGCGTCGTCCGTGGCTGCGGACGCAGTGATGACCGCGCCATAATGTCCGACATCGTCGCAGTTGTTATAACCGCCATTGCTCCAGTTAAAAATGATCTTTGAGATGGTGAACGGCGTGCCGACCCTATAATCGACCGGAAAGGGGAAGAGCGCGCAGGAAAGCATCGTTTCGTACTCCATACATGCGACCGGCTGCGCACTTCTGCCGTATATCGTGGTCATGTCCTGGAGGATGATCCCTTGCGCCGGATCGTAAACAACGAAGTCGGGGCCGCCAGCGGAATCGTCACTCGCCTGCCACAGGGAAGTATTTCCGTCGGCATCGGCGGCGCGTGCCTGCCAGTGATAGCCTCCATTCGGGAGGCCCGCGGAACCGATCTGCGTCGTCGATCCGGACGAAACAAGTTGGCTTTCCATATTGGGCTCTCCCGTAAACGCCACATAGGAAGGTTTCAGCTCTATCTGCAGATGAAGAAGGTCAGGGAGTAAAGAAGAAAGAGTGGCACCGAGCGTCACCGCGGAGGAACCGGAGATTCCACCATGGGCGAGTGTTGTTGCTCCGTCCGCGAGGAATTGAACGAGGGACTCCGGAGGTTCGAGCGCGGCAAATACTTTAAACTCGGCATTTACGAGCGGCGGCACACTGAACGATCCGCCCGCGGTATCGTCGGCGCTTCCCGCAAACGCGATACTGGTCCAATTCAATCCGCCGAAGATGAAATCCCATCGGTAATGGTTTCCCTCGTGTAGGAACGGGCGGGAATCTTTGAATGTGAACACGAGGTCGCCGCCGCAACGGGATCCATTGAACCCATTGTCCGATCGCGCGAGTAGCGCACCGGTATCCTGATCGGAGACCGTCATGTAGCAATCGTTTGTGTCGGCATTCCGGCTCATCGTGCCGAAGCCTGACGTGAACACCGCGATCGAACCGAGCGCGCCGGAAATGGACGCGATGAACGGCTGCGATCCTGCCGTGATGTTCGCGCAAGTATTACACCGCAGTACTGTGCTCCCGCTCAGCGAGCCGTCCGTCTGCTGGGCGATGATGATCGAAGCATGGGCCGGATATGCGGCAAAAACACCGAAGAGAATCAGGGAGAAACAGAAAGCATAACGCAATATTTTTTGTGTGGTCATGGGCGATATGCTAGCACGCGCTCCCGAAAGAAAACCTCAAGGAAAGATGAAGGCGACGATGTTGTATAATTATTCCGTAGGAATATCGCAAGGAGGATGGGTCATGACGGCGCACGGAACGAGTTTGGAAATAGGGCTCCAGGACGTGAAGGAACGGCTGAGGCATCTCGATCGTACGGCACGGATCGACGGAGAGCTTCATTTTCCGGAGCATCCAAGTTGTCGTAGGGATGTTGCGGCGGTCAAGGCGATCTCCAGGGTACGCGGGGTCAGCACGATATATATTTTGTGGAAGACGGAACGCGGGGGCATCCGTTACCGGAAAATGGCGACCGCCACCGCGCACTACAACCTTTCCATTTCGGGAGTGACCGCGCGGGATGACGACGGCAGCGAGTATGCCCATAAAATCGTCGTTGCGTTCTCGGCGCCATCTTCCAAGCAGCCTTCGTTCGCCGGCGAACTCTCCGGAAAACTGCCCGTGGGCGGGGAAAAATGGAGGGCGATATCTCCCAAATCGTCCGTTCGGCTTGTAGGGTGAACGATCGAAAGCATCGGCCGCGCGATTCCGTGCGGCCTTTTTTTAGGGATCGCCGGGGGAGAGGACGGCCCGAATCCGCCAGGGATTTGACATTGGAACCCCTTTTGCTATAATCTCTATCAAGGTTTCCTCGGACGTTTATGCGAATCACTATTTTTTGTGGGAAAACGGGAATCGTTTCTCCTTGGCACCTGCCCTTCTCGAGGGCGAGGATGCCCGCCTCTCTTTGGGGCGAAAATCGCTGTCTCCTTAAGAGGCGGCTTCGATAGTGGTTTATAAAACATCCGGGAATATTCCCCGATTTTTTTTGAGCTTGAGGACCATGGCCGGCGGCGGCCCCTGTCCAAGCCCAAGACATTAATTCAAAGCAATGTCCTTTATACTCGGCAAAAAACTGAAAATGACCCAGATCTGGAAAGACGGCAAAGTCGTTCCGGTTACGGTTATCCACGCAGAGCCTAACAAGGTCTCTATTGTGCGTACCTCCGAACGCGATGGCTACGAGGCCGTCCAGGTATCTTTGGGTAAGAAGAAGCGCGAATTCCCCAATCGCAAGTCGCAGCCGATCGATATGTCGACCATGGCGGTCGACAACGAGATCTCGGTCGACTCATTTAAAGAGGGGGACAAGGTCCGCGTGAGCGGCATCATGAAGGGTCGCGGATTCCAGGGTGTCGTAAAACGCCATAATTTCGCCGGAGGTCCGAAGACCCACGGCCAGAAGAATCGTCATCGCGCTCCGGGCTCCATCGGCTCGACCGCATTCCAGCGCGTCGTTCCGGGCCGTCGCATGGCGGGCCACATGGGTGTCGAGCGCATCACCATCAAGAACCTTGTGGTGGCGGCCATCGACAAAGAGAACAATTTGATATTCCTGAAGGGAGCGGTTCCGGGCGGCCGCGGCGGCCTGATCGAGATCGCAAACGTGAAATAACGATATGAAGACCGACGTCTACAATTTAAAGAACGAGGTGGTGGGATCGATCGATCTGCCGGCGGGTGTTTTCGGTACGAAATGGAATCCGACGATCGTAAAGCAGGTGCTCGATGCACAATTGGCGAATGCTCGCGATCCGTGGGCCCACGTTATGGATCGCAGCGAAGTTCGTGGCGGCGGCAAAAAACCGTGGCGTCAGAAGGGTACCGGCCGCGCGCGGCACGGTTCGACTCGTTCTCCGATCTGGGTCGGTGGTGGCAAATCCCATGGTCCCCGCAACGACAAGGACTATTCGCAGAAAGTGAACAAGAAGATGAAGCGCGTCGCGCTTTTCGCGGCCCTTTCGCGGAAGGTGAAGGACGGCGAAGTGAAGATATTCGATACGCTCGTGATCGAGAAGCCGAAGACCAAAGAGCTCGCGACGGCACTTTCGAACTCCATTACGCTCCGGAAGGGCGGCAAGCGCTACGATGTGCTGCTCGTTTCGGATACCGCGAACAAGAACCTCTTCCGTGCGGCATCGAATCTTGAAAAGACGAAGGTCCTTTCGGCGGATTCTTTGAATATTTACGATGTGTTGAACTACAAGAACCTTTTTATCGATAAAGAGGTGGTCGCGTCGATCGAAAAGCACTATAAGATATAACCGACATGGTAAACACCTCGATCATCAAAAAACCGTGGATCACGGAGAAGGCGACCGCCGGCGCACTGGCAAACCAGTACGTGTTCCTGGTGCACCGTGATGCGGCAAAGCCGGAAGTGAAGAAGGCGATCCATGCGCTCTATAAAGTGGATGTGATCGCGGTGAACATGGTGAACCGCCCCGAGAAGCACAAACGCTTCGGCGGCAACCGGAAAGGTGTTCAGGAAGGATATCGCAAAGCGATCGTCACCATTAAGGACGGCCAGAAAATAGACGTGAACTAATTCCATGAAATCCTTCAAGCCCACAAGCGCTTCGCGGCGCAATATGACCTCTTCGGACTACAGCTCGCTTACCAAGGGCGTCAAGCCTCATAAGCCGCTTTTGAAGCGCCTTACCTCCCACGCCGGCAGGAACTCGCAGGGCCGCATCACTACGCGTCATCAGGGCGGCGGGAATAAGAAGCTTTACCGCATCATCGATTTCAAACAGAACCGCATGAACGAAAAAGCGGTCGTGCAATCGTTGGAATACGATCCGTATCGCACGGCATTCATCGCCAAGGTGCAGTACGGTGACGGTACGCTTTCTTACATTTTGGCTCCGGAAAAACTTTCGGTTGGCGACGAGATCATCACCGCCGAGTCCGCGCCGTTGAGGCCCGGCAATCGCATGCAGCTCAAGAACGTTTCCGTCGGTACGCAGGTCCATAATATCGAGATGAAGCCGGGACGCGGCGGCCAGCTCGCGCGCTCCGCGGGATTGTATGCGGAAGTGCTCGCGAACGCGGACGGTTACACCGATCTCAAGCTGAACTCCGGTGAGGTGCGCCGCGTGCAGTGGACGTGCCTTGCATCGCTCGGACAGGTCTCGAACGCCGAGTGGAGCCTCGTGAATTTCGGAAAGGCGGGACGCTCGCGCTGGTTGGGTATCCGCCCGACGGTGCGCGGCAGTGCAATGAACCCGGTTGACCACCCGTACGGCGGAGGTGAAGGCGCCCAGCCGCGCGGCACCCGCAAGCCGAAGACGATGTGGGGTAAGGTGACCGGCGGACACAAGACGCGCAACAAGAAGAAGAAATCGAACAAGTTCATCGTGAAGCGCCGGGTCAGCAAGCGAAACGCCAACAATAAATAACCACCATGTCACGTTCACTCAAAAAAGGACCGTACGTCGATCCGAAATTATTGAAGAAGATATCGGTGCTCCAGACCGGGAGCGGCGTTGTGGTGAAGACCTGGTCGCGCGCATCGGAGATCGCACCGGAAATGGTGGGACATATCTTCGGCGTGCACAACGGGAAGGCGTTCATCGAGGTGCGCGTGACGGAGGAGATGGTCGGCCATCGCCTTGGCGAGTTTTCGCCGACGAAGAAGTTCGTGCGCCACGGAGGCAAGATGCAGAAGGAGCTCGAGATAAAGACCGCGGATGCCCAAAAGAGCCAGGCGCAGGCCGCAAAGGCCGCACCGGCGAAGAAGAAATAACAAGCTCCAAACCAGCCAAATCCCATGGAAAAGGAATATACCGCAAAACTCAGTTACCTCAGGATGGCGCCGCGCAAAGTGCGGAGCGTTGGAGACCTCATCAAAGGACTTCCGGCGAACGAGGCGGAGGCGCAGCTTCTCATGCAGACGCGCCGTCCTTCGAAGCCGCTCCTCAAACTCTTGCGTTCGGCGGTCGCAAATGCTAAAAATAACGGGCTGGCGGAACTTCATCATCTGTATGTCGTAAACGTTCGCGTTGACGGCGGACCGATGCTGAAGCGCATGCTGCCCCGCGCCCGCGGAAGCGCATCGCCGATACAGAAGAAGATGAGCCACGTGACGCTCGTGCTCGGCGTGAACGAGAAATTGAAGTCCCGCTTCACCATCGTGCCTCCGAAAAAGAAGAAACCGGCGCCGACGGAAGATCCGAAGACGCGCACCGCGAAGAAACGTTCTGTAAAGCCGGAGCAGGAAGGCGGCGAGCCGAACAAGAAGGACGGCAAGAACAACTTCTGGAAGCGCACATTCAGCCGTAAAGCCGGAATGGGCGAATAACGAATACCATGGGACAAAAGATCAATCCAAATTCATATAGGTTGGGGATATCGAAGGGCTGGCCGGTGCGCTGGTTCATTAAGGGCGGCTATCCGCAGTTCCTCGAAGAGGACGAGGCGATCCGCAACACGATCAACAAGAAGATCGCGCTTGCCGGCGTTGCGGCCATCGAGATCGAGCGCACGCAGGGCAATCTCCGCGTCTTCATCCGCGCGGCGCGTCCGGGGCTCATCATCGGTCGCGGCGGAAAGGGCATGGAGGATCTCAATAAGGACATCGTTGCTGCGCTTAAGAAGGTTCGCAAGACCGAGAGCAAGATCGCGCTCAGCCTCAACGTGGAAGAGCTTAAGCGCACGGAAGTGTCCTCAAAGTATGTCGCCCAGCAGATCGCGTGGGACCTCGAAAAACGCATCCGCTTCCGCCGCACTATGAAGAAGTATCTCGACCAGATCATGCAGAACCGCGACGTGAAGGGCGCCAAGGTCGCGCTCGCCGGCCGGTTGGATGGCAACGAGATCGCCCGCCGCGAGCATCTTTCGAACGGATCCCTTCCGCTCGCGACGCTTCGCGCGGACATCGATTACGGAACCTCGACAGCGTTCACGACCTATGGTACAATTGGCATCCGGGTGTGGATCTACAAGGGAGAGATCTTCGAAAAGAAGGAGGGCGACGACAAGCCGCGCGAGAACGAACCGCGCAATGCCGTAAATAATCGCCGTCCGCGCGAATAATATTCCACCGATATGCTTCTCCCCAAAAAAGTAAAACATCGCAAGTGGCAGAAAGGACGTTCGCGTTCGCGCACCGTTGAAACGCGCGGGCTTGAGCTGAGCTATGGCCAGTTCGGCCTGAAGTCGACCGAGTCGGCGTGGGTGAACTCCCGCCAGATCGAAGCGGCGCGCAAGACGATCACGAACTTCCTGAAGAGGGAAGGACGCCTTTGGATCCGTATCTTCCCCGACAAGCCGATAACCTTGCAGGCTCCCGAGAAGACGCTCGGAGGCGGAAAGGGTTCGGTGGACCACTATGTGTTCCCGGTGAAGCCGGGCCGCGTGCTTTTCGAGATCGACGGCGTTGACGCCGTGAAGGCAAAAGAGGCCTTGCGTCATGCATCGTTCAAATTGCCGGTGAAAACAAGGATCATCGTCAAATAATTCAAATGAAGAAGAAAGATATACAAGAGATGAAGCATAAGTCCCCGATGGAGCTCGAGCGCATCGCGGGCGAGAGTACGGAGCGGCTTCGTGCGTTGCGTTTTGACCTTGCGGCGGGTAAGGTGAAGAATGTCGCCGAGCTTCGCGAGGTGCGCAAGCGTATTGCGCGGGCGAAGACCTTTATCAAGGAGCAAATGACAAGTTCCCAATAGCAGCTAAATCCCGAAAAAGGACCAAGACTCAATCACCATGGAAAAATCCCAGGAAAACAAAAAAAGGAAGATCGTAGGAACGGTCGTCTCCGACAAGATGACGAAGACGCGCGTGGTTGCGGTACAGCGCCTCAAGAAGCATCCGAAGTATTTGAAGTACTACCACGTCACCACGAAGTTCAAAGCGCACGACGAGAACAACGAGTACAAGACCGGCGACAAGGTGACCATCGAAGAGGCGCGCCCGATGTCACGGGAGAAGCGTTGGAAAATAATCGGCAAAGTCTCCTAACATCCTTATTCTTTTATCATGATCCAGGAACGTTCAGTATTGAAAGTTGCGGACAACAGCGGCGCGAAGGTCGTGCGTTGTTTCCGCGTGCTCGGAGGCAGCGGTCGGCGCTATGCCGGGGTCGGCGATATCGTGGTCGCTTCCGTGCAGTCCGCGGAACCGCGCAAAGCGGTCAAGAAGAAGGATGTCGTGAAGGTGATGGTCATCCGCTCCAAGAACGCGTTGCGCCGCAAGGACGGTTCCTATGTCCGTTTTGACGAGAATGCGGTGATCCTTGTCGACGCAAAAAAGGAGCCGGTGGCGACGCGTATCTTCGGCCCGCTCCCGCGCGAGCTTAAAGAGAAGGGATTCGAGAAACTTATGACGATGGCGGAGGAAATAGTATAACTTCCATGAATATCAAGAAGGGCGACAATGTAAAAGTGCTTTCGGGAAAGGATCGCGGCAAGACCGGCGCGGTGTTGGAGGTCTTCACTGCGACGGGAAAGATCGCCGTCGACGGGTTGAATCTCTTCAAAAAGCATTCGCGTCCGCGGAAGCAGGGCGAAAAGGGACAGCTCATCGAGGTCTCCCGTCCGATGCCGGCCTCGAAGGTCATGCTCATCTGCCCCAGCTGCAAGGCGCCCACGCGCGTCGGTGGCCGCATCGAGGGGAAGAGGAAGGTCCGTTACTGCAAGAAATGCAAATCCACCATTTAATATAGTCATGGCAACCGCAACCAAAACAAATACGAACAAAGCAGCCATCCGCGCACTTCTCGAGAAGGCCGTCATTGACGCGGGCGTCGGACGCCTGAGCCAGCAGCCGAACTTCGAAGAGAAGGTCCTTCCGCAGGTGATGCGCGACATTGCCGCCGTCACCGGTCAGCAGCCGCAGATCCGCCGCGCCAAGGAGTCCATCGCCGGGTTCAAGATCCGCGAAGGGCAGATCGTCGGGCTCCGCGTGACGCTTCGCGGCCGCAAAATGGTTGATTTTTTCGAGAGATTGATTACAATAGTGTTGCCCCGCGTACGCGACTTCAGCGGACTTGAGCGGTCGGTGATCGACCAGGGCGGTACGCTGAACATCGGCGTGCGCGACCAACTCGTGTTCCCGGAGATCAAGCCGGAGCAGTCGCCGATCTCGTTTTCGCTCGGCGCAAGTATGGTCCCGAAGATACGGAACCACGACAAGTCGTTCGAGGCATTCACCGCGCTCGGCGTCCCCTTGAAGAAAGAGGACGGCAAGAAGGGAAAGGCAAGGACGAAACCAAGAAAGACCAAATAATATGGCAAAAGAATCCGTCATCGCGCGATCGAAAAAGCGCCCCAAGTTCTCGAGCCGCATCGTGCGCCGCTGTTTCCGCTGCGGACGCAAGCGCGGGTTCATGAGGGACTTCGGCCTTTGCCGTATCTGTTTCCGCGAGATGGCCACCAATCAGCAGATCCCGGGCGTGAAAAAAGCATCATGGTAACACGATAATGCATTACAACATCCTTTCCGAACTGAAGAACGCGGTCCGCGCGAAAAAGGACAAGATCACCTTCCCGTATTCGAAGATGGATTTTGCGATCCTCAAAAAGCTCGCGGAGAACGGCTACGTGAAGGCTGTCGAAAAGGAGACGGTGGGCAAGAAGAACATCATCGCGGTGCGGGTGATGCACGGGGGAAAGGTGCCGGTGGTGAACGATTTTTCCATCAAGAGCAAGCCGAGCAGGCATACCTATATCGATTACCGGAGTCTGAACACCGTACGCTCGGGCCATGGCATCTCCATGCTTTCGACGTCACAGGGTATCATGACCGGGAAAGAGGCGAGAAAAAACAAGGTTGGAGGCGAATACCTCTTTGAACTCTGGTAACACTACGAACACTATTATGAGCCGATTGATCAAAAAGCCGGTCGCTATCGAAGAAGGCGCCTCAGTCACCATTGACGAGGGCATGCTTCGGGTGAAGGGGCCCAAGGGTGAGATCACCCTGCCGTTCCCTTCGGAGGTCGCGATCGAGGTGGAGGGCAACAACCTCTGGGTGAAGGCCGGAAGCAAAGTGGACGATACCGCAATCCACGGGACTATCTGGGCGCTCGCGCGCAACGCGATCGAGGGCGTCACGAAGGGATTCGAGAAGATCCTCGAGATCGAAGGCGTCGGTTACCGCGCGGTCCTCGAGGGGAAGGAGCTTGTGCTCTTCCTGGGGTATGCGCTCCCGGTGCGCATGGCGATCCCGGACCACGTCACCGTGGCGGTGGAGAAGAACACGATAAAGATCTCGGGTATCAACAAGGAGGAAGTGGGCCAGGTGGCCGCGGAGATCCGCGCGTTCAAGAAGCCGGAACCCTACAAAGGCAAAGGCATCCATTACCGCGGCGAGGTCATCCGCAGGAAGGTCGGCAAGAAAGCTGGTGCTACCGGCTCGTAACCGCTACTATATCTACTATCATGAAAGCAGCAAAGAAATTGAACAAAAGAAGGATGCGTCGCACGGCCCGCGTGCGCGCGACCATCATCGGCACCGCGGAACGGCCGCGCCTTGCCGTGAGCCGGAGCAACCGGTATTTTTACGCACAGCTCATCGATGACACCAAAGGGCACACGCTGATCTCGGCGTCGAGCGCCCCCGCAAAGGAAGGCAAGAAGGGGAAGAAGGAGGAAGGGAAGAAGGTCGCTGCGAAAAAAACGACCACAAAGACCCAGGATTCCTTCATGGTGGGAGAGACGATCGGAAAGAAGGCGACAGAGAAGGGAATCGCCTCCGCGGTGCTCGACCGCCGGTCCTACAAGTTCCACGGACGGGTGAAGAGTTTTGTCGATGGAGCAAAAAAAGGAGGTCTTAAGATATAACATCATGCCACCGATCACTTCATCCAATACCTACAGGAGGAATACGCGCCAGCCGCAGGTCTCCCATGACGAGTTCAAGGAGCGCGTGCTCGACAACCGCCGCGTCACGCGCGTGGTCGCAGGAGGCAAGCGTTTCCGTTTCCGTGTCACGATCGTGATCGGCGACGAGAAGGGCAGGGTCGGCATCGGCGTCGCAAAGGGTCTCGATGTGCAGCAGGCGGTCGCGAAGGCGAAGGCCGATGCAAAGAAGAACGTTATCACGGTGAGTCTGAAGGACGGCCGCACGATCGCGCATCAGGTCGATGCGAAATACAGCGCCGCGCAGGTACTCATTAAACCGGCGAGCAAGGGGCACGGTCTCCGCGCGGGCGGTGCGGTGCGTTTCGTGCTTGCGTTCGCGGGCATCAAAGATGCCACCGCGAAAGTGCTCGGCCGCACGCCAAACAAGCTGACCAACGCGAAGGCGACCATCGAGGCACTGAAGAAGCTCAAAGCATAGAGGAAGAATTAACGGGAAGAAGGAAAGAAGAATAAAGAAAAAAACATGAAACTCCACGAACTTACAACCCTGAGGACCCGCAAGACCCAGCGCATCGGGCGCAGCGGCAAGCGCGGCAGTTACTCCGGACGCGGCCAGAAAGGTCAGCGTTCACGTTCCGGACACAGGATCCGTCCGGCGGAGCGCGACATCATTCTGAAGCTTCCGAAGTTGCGCGGTTTCCGCAACAAACAGAAGGATGAGAATCCCGAAGTGTTCAATCTCGGCACGATCTCGAAGAAGTTCGCACCGCAGGCGAAGGCCGGCACGCCGTTGGCCGTCGACCGCGCGCTTCTGCAGTCGGCAAAGCTCATCAGAAAGGATTATAAGGGCATCGTGAAGATCCTGGGCACGGGCGAGATCGCATTCCCGGTCGCCGTGAAGGGATTCCAGGTTTCCGCGGGCGCAAAGGCGAAGATCGAAAAGGCGGGCGGGAGTGTTTTATAGTATCACTTTTGGGTCGAGAAGATTTATCGCCCCAAAAGTGATACTATAAAACCATCAAAGCAGAAAAATCATGGAAAGGTTTTTGCAAATATTCAAAGTAAAGGAGCTTCGCAATAAGATTCTTATTGTCCTCGGGCTTTTGGTGGCCTATCGCGTGCTTGCGGCGATCCCGATCCCGGGCGTCGATGCGGTGCGGCTCCAGAACTACTTCAATTCCAACCAACTGTTCGGGTTCTTCAACTTCTTCTCGGGAGGAGGCCTTTCCACGCTTTCGGTCGTGATGCTCGGCGTCGGTCCGTATATCACTGCCACCATCGTCATGCAGCTCATGACGATCATATTCCCGAAGATGAAAGAGATGTACTACGAGGAAGGTGCGCGCGGTCAGGCAAAGTTCAACCAGTATTCGCGCCTGCTCACGGTGCCGTTCGCGTTCGTCGAGTCGTACGGTTTTCTGAAGCTGCTCATATCGCAGGGCGTGATCGCCCAGCCCGATGCGTTCAGCCTCATCCGCAACGTCATTGTGATCACATGCGGCTCCATGCTTGCGCTGTGGCTCGGTGAGCTTATCAGCGAGGAGAAGGTAGGCAACGGTATTTCGCTCATCATTCTGGCGGGCATCATCAGCAAGTTACCTTCGACGTTCGGTATCGCGGTCGCATCCTACACGCCACAACTGCTCACCGCATACGCCGGATTCATCGTCGTGGCCGTCCTGCTCATTGCGGGCATCGTTTATCTGAACGAGGGCGAACGCAAGATCCCGGTGGCGTATGCGCGACGCGTGCGCGGCAACAAGATATACGGCGGCTCACAGAGCTATCTTCCGCTCAAAGTGAACCAGGCGGGTATGATTCCACTCATCTTCGCGATCTCGGTCATGCTTGTTCCGCAGTTCATCGCGCAGATCGTCGTGCTCTTCTCGGTCAAATGGGGCACGATTATCAATAACTTCGCTACGGGATTCGTCGCGAACCAGCTCTACTACGGCATCTTCTACTTTCTGCTCGTGTTTGCCTTCACCTATTTCTATACCGCGATCACATTCAATCCGGAGGAGGTCGCAAAGAACCTTCAACAGAGCGGGGGATTCGTGCCGGGCATTCGTCCGGGCGAGAGCACCGAGATATTCTTCAAAGGGGTCATGAACCGTATCACGTTCTTCGGCGCGATCTTTCTCGGGCTTATCGCGATCCTTCCGACCCTCGTGCAGGCGATTACCGGCGTTACGGTGGTCAGCATCAGCGGTACCGCTCTTCTGATCGTGGTGGCCGTCGCGCTTGAGACGATGAGGCAGGTTGATTCGCAGCTGACGGTTCGCGAGTACGAAGGTATCGAATAACAAAATGGCTCGGGTTTTTTGAAAGGACGGCATCGAAACCTGCTGGTTTCGCGCCTTGGGTCTCGGCACCTTCGTGCCTCCGACACACCTTTCAAAAAACCCGAGCCATTTTGTTATTCGATACCTATCTTCTTCTTTATACCATCCTTCTGTTTGTCGCGGATAATACCGGGATAATCAAGCTGATAGTAAGACGAATTGGCGAGAAACATATGCACTTTTTTAGTATCTTTAAGGGTAAAGAAAAACCCACCCCATTGGGTGAGTTTTTATGCCCGCCGTCAGCCTTGTAGCCTTATGGCTGCGTTTACGCCGAGCCGGGATTGGATACTCGCGAGCATGTTCTGATGATAGCTTGACTACTATCAAGGTCAAACAGGATTTAATGAGTTTTTAATAAGCTCTTATCAAACCGGATTTTTTTTGTTAGAATAGGAGCATATTAAATCTTCTATGGAACCGAACTTCGACACTATCTTCATGACGGGCCCGCAGGGATCGGGTAAGGGTACGCAAGGAAAGCGGTTGGCGGCAAAGTTGGGATTTTTCTCGTGGGATACGGGGGCCGAATTGCGCGCGATCGCGGCGCAGGATACGCCGCTCGGCCACGAGGTCGCGGGCATCATCAACGGGGGCCAGTTCCTGAGCGACGAGATGCTGATAAGGATACTCGAGGACCGTTTGCCCGCCATTCCGGAGGGCAAGGGCATCATCTTCGACGGCGTGCCGCGCAGGATGGGACAGGCGGAATATATCCTCGGTTTTTTGAAATCCAAACCGCGGAAAGGAATGGTCACGATCCATATCGATCTTCCGCGCGAGGAGTCAGTGAAACGCCTACTCCTGCGCGCAAAGACCGAAGGGCGCGTGGACGATACGCCCGAGGCGATAGATAAACGACTCCAGTTCTTCGATGAAGTGATCATGCCGGTGATGGAGGTGCTCAAGAAGGAGACGCGTTACCTCATGATCGACGGACGGCCCTCGATGGACGAGGTCGAAAAAAGCATCGACGACGCGCTCGGAATATGACAAAAAAGCCGCCGTTCAACCTCATCATTCTCGGTGATCCCGCAGCGGGCAAGGGCACGCAGGCGGACAAGCTTGCGCGGCGGTATCGCATGTACGATCTCGACATGGGGAGGGAGGTGAAGAAGCCCGCGGCGCTTGCGCAGTACGATTACGCGCATACCACGGCGATCGGCAAACTGACGCCGACGGTGGTGGTGCGGAAGATATTCAAAGACGCGGTCGTTTCCGTGCCCGCGACGCAGGGGATCGTCTTCAACGGCACCCCGAAGATGGTCAACGAGGCGCACCTTGTCGCAAGGCTGCTTGCGGAGAACAAGCGTACCGACCCTCTCGTCATCTATATCCGGATCCCGATGCGTGAGACCATTCGCCGTGCCGAGAAGCGGCGTGAATACGTGAACGGGCAACTCACGAAGCGCGACGATGACAGCCGCCGTGCGCTCATGAATCGGAGGCGGTATTATAAAGAGCAGATCGCGCGCGTAGTGGAGTTCTTCAGAGAGCGGTACGAATTTCGGAATATATCCGGCATGGGCAGCGAGGCAGAGGTCGCCGCGCGGATCGGCGCCGTGGTGAAACGTTATAAAGATAAACATGACAGGTCTCATTAAGACGCCGGAACAGATCGAAATAATGGCGGAAGGAGGGCGCCGGCTGGCCGCCGTGCTTGCGTTGCTCCGCCGCGAGACGAAGCCGGGCGTCACCACGCTCGAGCTCGACCGCATCGCGCGCATGAAGATCGAGGCGGGCGGCGACAAGCCCGCATTCCTTCATTATCGTCCCGCGGGCGCCCGGAAGGCGTACCCGTTCACACTCTGTGCGTCGGTGAACGACGTGGTGGTGCACGGTCAGCCGTCCGGATATGTGTTGCGCGAGGGCGATATCCTCAAGCTTGACCTCGGGTTGCGCCATCAGGGACTTTATCTCGATTCGGCCATCACCGTGCCGGTCGGCGGCATGGGAAAGGTCCCGAAGGAGGTCCAGAGGCTGATTCTGGTCACGGAGGAGTCACTCGCGCTCGGCATCAAAGAGGCCAAACCGGGCAAGCGTCTCGGCGACATCGGCTACGCGATCGAGAATATCGTGCTCAAGAACGGATTTTCCGTGGCGGAGGGGCTTACCGGGCACGGCATCGGGGAGAACATGCATGAAGACCCGAGCGTGTTCAATTTCGGCGATCGGCATACGGGGATGTTGCTGAAAGAGGGCATGGTGATCGCCATCGAACCGATGGTCGCGATCGGCAGCGGCGACATCGTTCAATTGAAGGACGAGGGTTACGGTACCGTCGACCGTTCGTGGGCGGCGCATTTCGAACATACGATCGCGATCACGGCAAAAGGACCCCGGATACTGACCGTGGTATAATGCTCCTATGGCCCAGCCCTATCTTTCAATAATCGTTCCGGCGTACAACGAGGCCGAACGCATCCCGGCGACCCTGCTCGCCATGGATAAATATCTGAGCACGGTCGAATATTCCTACGAGATACTTGTGGTGAATGACGGCTCGACCGATGCCACGGCAACGGTCGTCGAGAACATGGAGAAGTTGGTGAAGAACCTGAAGCTGATCGACGTCAAAGCCAACGGCGGCAAAGGGGCGACGGTGCGTGCGGGAATGCTTGCGGCGACGGGGAAGGTGCGCCTCTTCACCGACGCGGACAATTCGACCTCGATTGACCAGTTCGATAAGATGATGCCGCTCTTCAAAGAAGGGTGCGGCGTGGTGATCGGTTCGCGTGCCGTACGGGGCGCGAAGCTCGACCCGCCGGAACCGCTTTCAAGACAGGTCATCGGCAAGGCGCTGAACCTCCTGATCCAGCTTTTCCTGCTGCCGGGGCTGTGGGATACCCAGTGCGGATTTAAGGCCTTCACGGACGAGGCCGCGGAGCGCATATTCTCCATTTCGAGAGTGTCGGGGTGGGGATTCGACGTCGAGATCCTCGCGTTGGCCCATAAAATGGGCTATACGATCAAGGAGATACCCGTGCATTGGGTGAACGATGCGCGCTCACACGTGCATTTCTCGGCTGGATTGCAATTCCTGGGGGAAGCCTGTAAAATTCGCTGGTGGTTATGGCGCCGTAAATACCCCATTCCGGCACTGGACAGAGCGCCACAAATACGATAATATTTACTCGCAATCATTCCCAGCCGCTTCCACTAAGAGCGGCTGTGTCGTAACCAATTATCGCAATAATACTCAAATAATATCATGGGAAAAGAATATCTTACCAAAGAGCGGCTCGAGGAATTCAAGAAAGAGCTGGAATATCTGAAGAATGAAAAGCGCAACGAGGTCGCTCAGCGTCTCAGGCAGGCAAAGGAATACGGCGATCTTTCGGAGAATTCCGAATACGCGGAAGCGCGCGAGGAGCAGGGGAACGTCGAGGGACGAATCTTCGAGCTCGAGGACCTTCTCAAGAACGCGGTGACGATCGAAAAGACCGGCACGCACGCGGTGGTGCAGGTGGGGTCCACGGTGACCATCAAAAAGGGGGCGAAGACATCGATCTACACGATCGTAGGCATGTACGAGGCAAAACCGGAGGACGGAAAGATCTCAGACGACTCGCCGCTCGGCAAGGCATTCATGAAGCACAAGGAGGGCGACATGGTGGAAGTGACGACGCCCGTGGGTGCGGTGAAGTACGAGATACTCAAAGTTGAATAACCGGAGGAGGCTTTGGTTACGCCACGGTTGATGGTAGAATAGGAATATGCTGGACGATATCATCGGCGAACGAAAGAAGAAGCTCGACGCGCTCCGTGCGCGCGGCATCGATCCGTACCCCGCGCGCATCACGCGCACGGGCGACGTTTTGGATGCGCTCGACGATTTCGACAAGCTTGTTGCGGAACACAAAATGGTCTCGCTTGCGGGCCGCATCCGCAGTCTCCGCGATATGGGCAAGATCATCTTCGCGGACATAGAGGACGAAACGGGAAAGATCCAGGCGGTGCTCAAGGATGAGGTCCTTGCGGACCTTGAGTTCTGGCGGACCGTGCTCGACGTCGGCGATTTCATCTCGGTGACCGGGACGCTCTTCGTCACCAAACGCGGCGAACGCAGCCTGGAGGCGAAGGGCCTGCAGTTCGCAGGAAAGACGATGCTGCCCCTGCCCGACAAGTGGGACGGTATTCAGGACGTGGAATTGCGCCTGCGCGAGCGGTATGTGGACCTTTTGGCGCATCCGGACGTGCGCGAGATGTTCGTGCGGAAGAGCCTCTTCTGGGCGAGTGTCCGTGAATTTTTGGAGAATGAGGGATTTTTGGAGGTGGAGACGAGCGTGCTCGAACCCGAAGCGGGAGGCGCCGAGGCCGAGCCGTTCAAGACGCACCACAACGCGCTCGACACCGATTTCTATCTTCGTATCGCACTTGAGCTTCAGCTTAAAAAACTTGTCGTCGGCGGCTTCGACCGCGTGTTCGAGATCGGCCGCGTGTTCAGGAACGAGGGGATCGACCGCGACCATCTTCAGGATTTTTCGTTCATGGAATGCTACTGGGCGTATCACGATTACCGCGACCTGATGCACATGCTGCAGAAGATGTTCCGCTTCGTGATCGAGCACACGATGGGCACGCTGACCACCGTGTCACACGGCTACGAGATCGATTGGAGCGGCGAATGGCCGGAGGTCGATTATGTCACCGCATTCAAGGAGGCGAACGGCATGGACCCGCTCCGCGCCACGCGCGACGAGCTTTTTGAAAAAGCGAAATCGCTCGGCCTCAAGCCCGAAAAGACCCTCCAGAAGGGGAGGCTCATCGACCTTATCTATAAGAAGAGCGTCCGGCCGAATCTGATACAGCCCTGCTTCCTCGTCGGTACGCCCATCCTCGTCTCTCCGCTTGCAAAGGCATCCGAGAAGGACCCGGAGATCGCGGAGCGGTTCCAGATTGTGGCGTGCGGCACGGAACTCGGCAACGGCTACTCGGAGCTCAATGATCCCGAAGAGCAGCGCAAACGGTTCGAAGAGCAGATGGCATTGAAGAAGAAGGGCGACAAGGAGGCGATGCCGCTCGACGAGGATTTCCTTAATGCGCTTTCATACGGCCTGCCGCCGACGACCGGGTTCGGCATGTCGGAACGCGTGTTCGCGATCCTTGTCGACAGGCCGGTGCGCGAGACGGTGTTCTTTCCGCTGATGAGGAAGGGAGGAAGGGAAGAAGGGAAGAAGAAATAGGGAAAAGAAAACGCCTCAATCGAGGCGTTTTGCGTTCTCGCAGAGCATTTTCGCCTGGCCGTCACGGTGCGATATCCGGCCGTCCACGATGACGCAGGCATTCTCGACCCATGCGGACGAGGTCTTTTCGAGCACGCTGTTGAACACGACCACTTCGATGGCCTGTCCGGATTTGTCCTCGATGGTCGCGAAGATCATCGGCTGGCCGTTCTTGGTCATGATCTTCTTCATCTTCGAGACGAGGCCCGCGGTGCGCATGATCGTCTTCTCGTCGTTCGACGCCAGCACTTCGGCGATCGGTTTTGCCTTGTACTTCTCGAGCGTCTCTTTATGGCCGTTCATAGGATGGTCGGAAATGAAGAATCCGATGAGCTCCTTCTCCCATACGAGCTTCTCGCCGCGGCTCGCAGGCTCGGCCGGCTTCAATTTGAGCGTGAGCGTGGGCGCCGAGATGCCGAACAGCGAATTCGCCTGGTCCATACTGCTCCGCTTCATCGCATTCGCGAACTTCAGGATATCGTCCATGTTCTCGAGCGCGGTCTTGCGCTCGATGCCGAGCGAATCGAATGCGCCGCTCTTCACGAGGCTCTCGAGCGATTTCTTGTTGAGGTCCTTGTGCTGAATGCGCGTGAGGAACTCCTCGAACGTCTTGAACGGACCTCCGCGGGCGCGCTCCTCTATTATTGCGCGAGTGATCTCGCTGCCTACATTTTTGATTGCCAGGAGGCCGAAGCGGATCTTCTCGTTCTCCGGAGTGAAATTCACGAAGCTCATGTTGATGTCCGGCGCGAGGATCTCGACGCCCGCCGCCTTCGCCTCCTGGATCAGGAACGAGATGCGTTCGATGTCGTGCATCTCGGAATTGAGGAGTGCGGCGGTGAACTCTTCCGGATAGTTCGCTTTGAGATACGCGGTCTGGTAGCCGATCATTGCGTAACATGCCGCGTGCGATTTGTTGAAACCGTAACGCGCGAACGGCGGGAACAGTTCCCAGATCTCCTTCGCGATCTTTGTCGGGATGCCGTTCTTGATCATGCCCTCGGTGAGCTTGACCTTCTGTTCGTCGAGCAGAGACTTGATCTTCTTGCCGATGGCCTTGCGCAGCGTGTCGGCCTCCGCGAGCGAATAGCCCGCAAGGTCGCGCGCAATGCGCATCATCTGTTCCTGGTAGACGCCGATGCCGTAGGTATTCTTGAGGATCGGTTCGAGCTTGGGGTGGAGATAGACGATCCGTTCCTGGCCGTGCTTGCGCTTGATGAAGGAGGGGATAAGTTCCATCGGACCGGGGCGGAACAGTGCCACCAGGGCGATGAGGTCCTCGAGCTCGGTCGGTTTGATGTCCTTCATGTAGCGGCGCATGCCGGACGATTCGAACTGGAACACGCCGGTGGTGTCGCCGCGCTGGAGCAGTTCGTAGGTCTTCGCGTCATCGAGCGGGAGGCGCGAGACGTCGATCGTGACGCCATGCAATTCGCGGATGAGCCGGACGGCTTCTTCGATGATGGTGAGGTTCTTGAGTCCGAGGAAGTCGATCTTAAGCAGTCCTATGTCCTCGACGGCATGCCCTTCGAACTGGGTGATGATCGTGTCCTTTTCCTGCGGCGCGAACTGCAGGGGAACGCGCTCCATGAGCGGCTCCTTCGCGATCACGGTACCGCATGCGTGCACGGAGGCGTGCCGCGCCACGCCCTCAAGGTGCCGCGCGGTGTCGATCAGCCGTTTCGCCTCGGGGTTCGTGTCGTAAAGCGCCTTGAGCTCCTGCACTTTCTTGAGGCACTCGTCGAGCCAGCCTTCCTTCATTCCCTGCGTCGGATTGAGAGGGATCAGTTTTGCGATCTGGTCGCAGAACGCGTAGGAGAATCCCATGGCACGGCCGGCGTCGCGGATGGCGGCACGGGCCGCCATTGTCCCGAAGGTGATGATGCGCGCCACGTGGTCCTCGCCGTATTTTTCCCGCGCATACGCAAGCACCTCGCCGCGCCGCGCGTCGGAGAAGTCGATATCGATATCCGGCATCTGGATGCGCTCCGGATTGAGGAAGCGCTCGAAGATGAGGTCGTAGCGCAGGGGGTCGATATCGGTGATGTCGAGGATATAGGAGACCAGGCTGCCCGCCGCCGAACCGCGGCCCGGTCCCACGGCGATGCCGTGCAGTTTTGCCCATTGTATGAGGTCCTGCACAATGAGGAAGTAGTCCGCGAAGCCGGTCTTCTCGATGACGCCGATCTCGTACTCAAGACGGGTGCGCACCTCTTTTGCTTTGGCGGGGTCGCTCATCACCGCCGGAGGGAATTTGTTCGGCAAACGCTCCTCGACGAGTTCGCGCATATAGGCGTTCGCCGTTTTGCCGTCGGGCTTCGGGAAATCGGGGAGGAGCGCCGCGCCCAATTCGAGCGTGACGTTGCATCGGTCCGCGATCTCCGCCGTGCGCGCCACCGCCTCGGCGCCGCCTTCAAGATGGGAGAACTTTGCGAGCATGTCCTGTGGCGAGAGTATTGAAAAATCGTCGGACTTCATGCTCATCCGGTCGTCGTCGGTGAGCTGGTTGCCCGTCTGCACCGCAAGGAGCACATCGTGGTATTCCGCGTCGTCGGAGTGGGTGTAGTGGCTGTCCTGGGTGGTCACGAGCGGGATGCCGGTCTCGTGGGAAAGCTTGACGAGCAACGGCTCGATCTTTTCCGATTCGGGGATGTTCGGGTGCTTCTGGATCTCAAGGAAATAATTGCCGGCGCCGAATATGTCCTGATATTCGAGTGCCACCTTCTTTGCCTCCTCGAAGTTGTTGTTGGTGAGCGCGCGCGCGACCTCGCCGCCGAGGCATGCCGAGAGTGCGATCAGACCCTCGTGGTGCTCGCGCAAAAGGTCCTTGTCCATGCGGGGCTTGTAGTAGAATCCCTCAAGGTTCGCTTTTGAGACGAGCTTGATGAGATTCTTCCATCCGGTCTCGTTCTCGCAGAGAAGCACGAGGTGCGCGTAGCGCTCGTTGCTCTCGCGCGAGAAGCGGTCGCGCGGGGCGATGTATGCTTCGACGCCAAGGACCGGTTTGATGCCCGCCTTTTTCGCCGCTTTATAGAATTCGACTGCGCCATAAAGCACGCCGTGATCGGTGAGGGCGATGGAATCAAGGCCGAGCTCTTTGGCGCGGCCGACCAGCTGGTCTATCTTGGTGAGTCCGTCGAGAAGGGAATAGTGGGAGTGTACGTGGAGATGGGTGAAACGGGGGGCTGGATTTGGCATGGATAGGGTGTTCGCGTGTTATCCCTCGACCAGCGAGGATGCAGAACATTAATTTCTTCTAAATTATAGTAAAGAACTCGTTAATAATACAGCCCGCCTCCCCGTCTTTCGGGGACGGTGTCGCGCCCTACTGGGCGCGCACCTTAGCTCTCGCCGCCTGCGCGGCTCCGAGATCCCCCTCAAGACGGGGAGGCGGGCTGTATTATTAACCCAGAGATCTTACAATTCTTTAGAAATAAATTGGCAATTTTCTCGCTATTTGGATATATTAAGTAAGCAGTTAATGCCACCTTAGCTCAGTTGGTAGAGCAACGCTTTTGTAAAGCGAAGGTCCCCGGTCCGAGTCCGGGAGGTGGCTCAAGACTAAAAAGAATTTGATTTCAAATGGACCTCAAATCAACTTATGATCGCATTGCCCGGGACTGGAACAACGATCACACAAATGACGATTGGTGGGTCGAGGGAGTCGCTAAATTCACCTCCTTGCTTGATCCGGGAGCAACCGTACTGGATGTCGGCTGCGGAAGCGGGGTCAAGTCGGAGATTCTTCAGGGAAAAGGCATGAAGGTGACCGGTATCGATTTTTCCGAAGGAATGTTGGAGATCGCAAAGCGCCGGGTGCCTAACGGAAATTTTTTATCCTTTGATCTTTATGACCTTTCCGGTCTCACGGAAAAGTTTGATGCTATTTTTGCCCAAGCGGTGCTGTTGCACATTCCCAAAAAAGATGTGGGCGGGATCATCCATTCATTGAAAGGAAAACTTAACACCGGCGGATATTTTTACATCGCGGTAAAGGAGCGCAGGGACGGAGAGGGGGAAGAAGAGCTTGTGAAAGAAAATGACTATGGTTACGATTACGAAAGATTCTTCAGTTATTTTACCGCGGAAGAAATGAGGAAATTTCTTCTCGATGAGGGGTTGGAAATCGTATATGAAATCGTCACCCACTCCGGAAGGAGAAATTGGATACAGCTGATTGGAAAATATCGATAGGTGAGTTATCATAATAAGACAATACAAACATGAAAAAGAAACACATTTATGCGGCCGTCGCGATAGTGGTGGCAGTGATCCTCATCGTCATAGTGGGGGATATGGGATTCGGCAAAAAAACCGCAAAGGCCCCGACCGAGCCCGATATGGCTGTTTCGACAAATACCGCTGCGTCCGGTACGGGTTCGTCCACGGTCTCGGTGGTGCTTTCCACCTCTACTCCAAAGAGCTATGCCGGCGCTTCCTTCTCGTTCACCTATCCTGGCCCGTGGAGCATCTTCTCGGCACGGCCCCTCGTGATCACGAATTTCAACGGCCAGTATAGGGATAAGGGGGTCATTCCGGCGGGCGGAGCGCAGATCACGGTGGTGACCACCACGTCGGGAGGGCCGGTGGCGGACATCATCACTACGGAACTTATGCATGCAACCAACATAACGGCCTCCGGTGTCGTAGTGGATGGTACCACGTGTAAAAAAGAGGTCTTCCGGGCCGATTACACCCCCGGGGCCACTTCGCAGGATACTTCGATCTACTGCCTCCGTGGCAGCGAACTTTGGAAGATCTATCTTTCATATCCGGCAAATGACGCTGCGTCGGCGGCACATATTTCCGACTTCAACGGGGTCCTGGATTCGATGAAGTTCAAGTAGTGGGAGGTGTTGAATAAATTTGCCAATTAAGGTAATCTTTTATCGGTTGCCGATGTAGCTCAGCTGGTAGAGCAACTCCATGGTAAGGAGTAGGTCGTCGGTTCAATTCCGACCATCGGCTCAAAAAGGGCGATTTGCCTTTTTGGAGCAATCATAGTAATATAATCCCCATGGCAAAGATCAAGCATGCCGACAGGCTTATAACGTTGCGCTGTTCCGTTTGTAAACGGCGTAATTATTATACGAACAAGAACAAGAAGGTGGTGGAACGGAAGATCGAGCTCAAGAAGTTCTGCAACTGGTGCCGTCTCGAAACGACTCACAAAGAGGCAAGGATCACCGGTAAATAAAAATGCGCTTGCCCTCGGGTAGGCGCATTTTATAATCTTTTAATATTCGATATGCCATGATCTTTTCATGGCATATTCTTATTCGAAAGTGCTTCGTGTTGGATGAGCGTAAATTTCGCCCTTGCATACACTTACATTCGTATCATTCCCCGAAAAAACAACTTGATTTTTGGTCAAAAGTAACCGATATTAATAAGGAGCAATTTATAAAACCATACCAAAAGGCAAACAGTGGGAAAAGAATCCGGCCAAATTATCAGGGTTGTATAAGGATTCGCTACCACAGTTGTGATGTTGCGCGAAGACTTATGGCAATTGCGAAAGCATTTTTGAGATACAAGGGGGTTTAGTTAAACGGTATAATAAGCGTCTCCAAAACGCTTGTCGAAGGTCCGACTCCTTCAGCCCCCGCAGAGTGAAAAGTCTCGTGAGGAGTTGCCCGCGGCTCTGGTGAAAAATATTACTCCGCCGTTCAACTCCTCACTATGAACAAGTAAACATAAAACACTCCGAATGGAGTGTTTTATGTTTGTGGTGCCCTCGTGAGGAGTTGAACCCCAAGCTCGTGGTTCGAAGCCACGCGTGATATCCGTTTCACTACGAGGGCGGTAGGCGATCCGCTTGCCTCAATGGTATAATTATTCCCATGGAAATTGCAATCGCATTATTCGAGTTCATCGTGCTTATTTACTCCGCGATCCTCCACGAGGTGGCGCACGGTTTTGAGGCGCTGCATCTCGGCGACGACACCGCGGAAAGGGCAGGGAGGCTCACGCTCAACCCGTTGAAGCACCTCGATCCGTTCCTTTCGGTCATCATGCCGCTCCTTCTGTTCTTTACCACGGGATTCTTCTTTGCGGGCGCCAAGCCGGTCCCGTATAATCCGAACAATCTCAGGAACCCGAGGACGGACAGCGTGAAGGTGGCGTTTGCCGGTCCGGTCACCAACCTGCTTATCGCGCTCCTTTTCGGGATACTGAGCGTCCTTCTCCCGATATCCTCCGCCGTGAAGAACGGCTTGTGGAATGCGGTCGCGTCGGGCGGCATTCCCACGCTTGCCACCGCGCCCGAACGCTTCTTCTTCCTTTTTCTCATCATTGTCTATATCAATATCGTGCTCGGCATATTCAACCTCGTGCCGATCCCGCCGCTCGACGGTTCTAAAGTGCTTTTTCTGGTCCTTCCGCCGACGCAAACCTCGTATCGCATAATGTATTTCCTCGAGCGCTGGGGATTGATCCTCGTCCTGATCTTCGTGTTCTTCGGATATTCGGTCATCTTTCCGGTGATCAACGCGCTCTTTGCTGTGTTCACCGGGCATATCTTCGGGGTATAGACCGCGGCAGCGGGGGAGCATCCGGGTGTTTACGAAAATTATTTTTCCTGATAAGCTGGTGCGGTAACGGGCCTGGTGCGGTGCGCACATGCCCTTACTCGTAGAAAATGAATAAATGGGATTTATTCATTTTCTCCTCGCTTCGGGCCTGTAGCTTAGTGGCAGAGCAATCGGTTTGCATCCGATAGATGGGGGTCCGATTCCCCCCAGGTCCACGACTGATAAAAAAGACGCAGATATCTGCGTCTTTTTTATCAGCTTATGAATTGAGGGAATCGGACGACGGAGCAAGATTTTCCAGCAGGAAAATCTTGTGAGCCGGTGCCCAGAGCCCCTGCGAGCGACGGCGAGCAGGGGACTCGCGGGCGATTCCCCCCAGGTCCACCCCGTTCTTGACCGATTTCATCGGTATTGGTATAACAGCAATTAGTAATATTGAACCGCCACCATTCAATTTCATGGGGCAAGGAGGCTTCTATGGGCAATCCGACGTTCTACGGCCTGAACGCTGTCCGGGCCTTGTTCAAACAAGGAGGTTATCCGATGGACGAATTTCGTACCGAGATATGCCAGTCGTCGCAGTGGGTCTTCATGGGCGAAATCCCATCAACCCAGATTTTTGACGAAGGGATTCCGGTCGATCTCGGCAGGCTCGCAATCGACGATCCGTACGGCGAGCCGAAGAACGTTGCGCTTTGTTCACTGCATGGGGAATTCGGTCTCCGCTTTGTGGAAAGGCACGTCTTTTGGAAGAATTACATGACGGGCGTCGATGAGCTGCCGCGGACGGAAAGCGCCAGTTTTATCCTGATGGAACCCTATGGCTCCAAGGAATTTCTTGAAATCGTCGGCGTGCACTCCGTGGCGATCCATGACCTGGCTCGCTATGGGAAGCCGGACCCTTCGCTGAAGGAACGCATCGTACTGCGTCTTTTCCCGAAGCGATACACGTTCCCGGTTGCGGGCACGGAAATCGGCACCGCGTAGGAAACGGACATATGGCGCACTTGAATGTGCGCCTTTTTTTGTGGAATGCCGGCACCTTGAACTTTCTTTTGTACTCTGGTATCATATTTTCCTATGAGGCGCCATCCGGGCCTATTCTTATCACTGATCGTAATCGTCGCCGTCATGGCGGGTATTTTTGTCTATCCGAAGGGGATCGGTACAAAGTGGATGCCGTGGAAGCTCGGGCTTGATCTCGTGGGCGGAAGCCATCTCGTGTACCAGGTCGACCTTTCGAATGTTTCTTCCACCGACCAGAGTTCGGTGATCGCCGGTCTCCGCGACGTCATCGACAAACGCGTCAACCTCTTCGGCGTGAGCGAGCCGCAGATATATACCGCACAATCGGGCAATCAGGCACAGCTCATCGTCGAGCTCGCCGGCGTGAACAACGTGAACGACGCGATCAATCAGATCGGCCAGACGCCGCTTTTGGACTTCCGCGAGGTTGAGACCAACGGCTCGACATCACAGTACATTTATACGAATCTTACGGGCCAGTACATCACCGGCGCGCAGATGACCTTCGATCAGACGACGAACGCGCCGCAGGTCACGGTCACCTTCAATAAGGATGGTTCGCAGATCTTCGATGAGATGACGAAGGCGAACGTCGGCAAGCCGCTTGCAATCTTCCTCGACAACCAGTTGATCGAGGCGCCCACGGTGCAGGAGGAAATTCCCGACGGCAAGGCGGTGATCAGCGGCGGCTTCACGATCGCTTCGGCCCAGCAGCTCGCCCAGCGCTTCAACGCCGGCGCACTGCCTGCGCCGATCACGCTCGTAAGCCAGCAGACGATCAGCCCCACGCTCGGCACCAACTCGTTGAAGGAAGTGGCGTTCGCGGGATTGATCGGCACGTTGCTCGTGATGCTTTTCATGATCTTCTATTACCGCCTTTTCGGACTTTTCGCGGCACTCGCGCTTGTCATCTATGTCGCACTTACCCTCGGCGTCTTCAAGGTGATCCCGATCACGCTCTCGCTCGCGGGTCTCGCCGGCTTCATCCTTACCATCGGCATGGCCGTGGATGCCAACGTGCTCATCTTTGAGCGCATCAAAGAGGAGCTGAAACGGGGCCTCCCGCACGCTTCGGCGGTGGAGGAAGGGTTCCGCCGCGCATGGCCGTCCATCCGCGACTCGAACATGTCCACAATCATCACCGCGATCATCCTTTATTACTTCACCTCGAGCTTTGTGCGCGGATTCGCGCTCACGCTCCTTATCGGTGTGGTGGTGAGCCTTTTCAGCGCCATCACGACGACCCGGTTGTTCCTGAGGCTGTTCATAAAAGATAAACCGGCGGCGGCGCAAGCACCGAACTCCAAATAGCTAAATCCCAAACAAGATCCAATGAACATCGTAGGTCATAAAAAAATCTGGTTCACGTTCTCGACGATCCTTGTCGGCATCGCGCTTGTTTCGATTGCCACGTTCCACTTCAAAGAGAGTGCCGAGTTCAAAGGGGGGACGCTGTGGGAGTTCTCGGTGCCGGCCCAGAGCCTTTCCACCGCGGACGTGCAGAGCGAGTTCGTGAACGCGTTGCACATCCCGGATGCGCAGACGAACTACGACGCGACCAATCATACCTTCCTCGTGCGGTTCGGTACGGTCACCGAGGATGCGCACCAGGCGGACCTCACCGCCCTCAAGGGAACGTGGCCGTCGCTCCAGGAGCTCAGCTTCCAGTCGATAAGCCCGTCGGTGGGTGCGAGCCTGCTCCGCTCCGCGATCATCGCGATCATCCTCGTGCTGATCGGCATCTCGCTGTACATCGCGTTCGCGTTCCGCAAGGCGTCGCGCCCGATCAGCTCGTGGAAGTACGGATGGATCACGCTTCTCACATTGTTCCATGACGTCGCCATTCCGGCCGGACTCCTTGCCATCCTTGGTCATGTCAGCAACGTGGAGATCGACAGCAACTCAATCGTCGCGCTGCTCGTCGTGATGGGTTTTTCCGTCCACGATACGATCGTGGTATTCGACCGCATCCGCGAGAATATCATGAACCATCGCGGCAAGACGCCGTTCGATACGATCGTGAACGACAGCGTGAACCAGACCATCGCGCGCTCGGTCAATACTTCGCTCACGCTCATCCTTGTGCTCCTCGCACTCTACTTCATGGGTCCCGCCGATCTGCGGTATTTCGTGCTCGTACTGCTCGTCGGTGTCGTCACGGGCATCTATTCCTCCATCTTCATCGCGAGTCCCGCGCTTGTGCTTATCAGTCCCCAGCAAGACAAAACAAAAGCCTCCTAAGTATCGCTTGACTTATTACTGACACTTGTCTATAATAGCCACTATGACATCCATCAACAAACTCATCAATACCGCCATCGCCGGTCTCAATCCCCGCCAAAAGGAGGTTATTTCGGCCCGCTTCGGACTGAACGGGGGAACGGGGCAGACCCTCGCCGCGATCGGTGAGAAGCTGCATGTGACGCGCGAGCGTGTGCGTCAGATCGAGAATGGCGCCATTGTGATCATCAAACGGAACATCGGTAAGAGTTCCGAGCTCGAGGCGGCCATTGAGAAAGTGAAGAAATACATCGCCGGCAAGGGCGGCATTACAAAGAAGGCCGAAGTGGTCCGCTTTGCGGCAACGATCGCCCCGGGCGCCAAGGAGAATCAGATCGATTTCCTCGCCGACGCCTCCGGCGTGTTCCATCTCTATCGCGAGGACGACGCATTCCATCCTTTTTACTATGTCACCGACAAAGACCTCAAGGGCGCACGGACGTTCGTCGAGGGCTGGGTCGCGTTCCTGAAGGGCCGCAAGGAGAAAGTGCTCGCCGAATCGTACGAGGTCCAGCTCGCAAGCTTCCTGCGGACGAAGTCGTTCGAGCGCCCCGTCGCCGATAATTACCTCGGCGTTTCGAAGCACATCCACCAGAATCCGTACGGCGACGTCGGACTTCGCGAGTGGCCGGAAATCAGCCCCGCCACGGTGCGCGACAAGATCTATCTCGTGCTCAAGAAGCACGGCGAACCGCTCCACTTCGAGGACATCGCGAAACATATCAATAAGGCGAAATTCGACGACGAGAAGGCGCTTGCGCCGACGGTGCACAACGAGCTCATCAAAGACGAGCGTTTCGTCCTGGTCGGCCGCGGACTTTACGGCCTCCAGGAGCACGGCTACGAGCCGGGCACCGCGCGCGAGGTGATCGCGAAGATCCTCAAGACCAAGGGTTCGATGAACACCGCCGAGGTCATGGATGCGGTGAACAAGCAGCGCTTCTTCAAACCGAATACAATCCTCATCAACCTCCAGAACCGCAGCTTCTTCGAGCGCATGTCGGACGGCAAGTACCGCGTCCGCGAGTCCTAAGCCTCGCGTAAGTTACGGGCTCCAAATAGCTAAATACCAAATAAGGACCGACTTCCGATTTTGAAATTTTCAACTTGGATATTGGTCCTTATTTGGTATTTAGCTATTTGGGATTTGAAGGTTTATAATTGCAGAATATGGCGATAGTCCTATCCATTCTTCAAGACGCGGGCACCGTCCTTTATTACACGTGGTGGTTCTGGATTTTCATGATCTTTTTCCCGCTGTTCACCGACACGTGGCTTTTTTGGCGCCAGGAGATGTTCAAGCGCGATATCGATTTCGTCCTGCTTGAACTGCGCTTGCCGCGCGAAGTGCGCAAGAGTCCGATGGCGATGGAACAAGTGCTTGCCGCCATCCATTCGCTCCGCAACGTCCCGGGCGACCCCAAAGAAAAATGGGTCAGCGGGGAAGTGACGCTCACGTATTCGCTCGAACTCGTCAGCCTCGGCGGCGAGATCCATTTCTATATCCGCGCCTACCGCAAACAGCAGACCCTCATCGAGGCCGCGTTCTTCGCATACTATCCCGACGTGGAGGTCGCCGAGGTGGAGGATTACGTGAAGGATCTCCCCGAGAACGTCACGGAGCTTTACGAGAGCGGCTACGACCTTTGGGGCATCGAACTGCTCCTCAACAAGCCGGGAGCCTATCCAATCAAGAGCTATCTCGATTTCGAAGCTCCCGAGGAGGAAAAACAGTACGACCCGATCTCGCTTTTCCTCGAGGTGCTCGGAAAGGCGAAACGGGAGGAGACCCTGGCCATCCAGATAGTGATCTCCCCATTGGCCGACGCCTGGAAGAAGCACGGCGAGAAAGTCGTCGAGGAATTGAGCACAAAAAAGACCATTGGGGGGAAGGCGCCTGGCGCGAAGATCCATATGGACTTCCCGCACATCCTACCGACATTCGAGACCGTGAAGACCGATGCGAAAACGGAGGGCGAAAAAGTGCTTGCAAGGACGCCGGGCGAGACGGACACCCTGAAGGCGATCGAGGAGAATCTCGCAAAGCCCGGGTTCGAAACCATCATCCGCTTCATCTATGCTTCCCCCAAGGAGCTTTTCTTCAACCCGCTTGCACGCCAGGGGATCCTCGGCGCGTTCAACCAGTATTCGTCCACGAACATGAATTCGTTCGTGCCGAACTATGAGACGGGCACGGGCACCAAGATGTGGGTATGGCCGCACATCTTTCCTGAGAAGCGCACCCTCCTCCGCAAGGAGCGCATGCTGATGAACTTCCGCGAACGCGCGACTCCTCCCAAGACGGATATGGGCATGCAGATCCTTTCGAGGTGGCTCAACCCGGTGAGTTCACAGACCATTATGCTGAGCTCGCGCTCGCTCGCAACGCTCTTTCATCCGCCAACATGGCTCGTGCTCACCGCACCGCATGTGAAGCGCGTGGAAAGCAAGAAGGCCGGACCGCCTGCGGGATTGCCGATCTACGGCGGGGAAGAAGAGGTTGAAAAATATCGATAACACCAATGACACCCACTTCCTCGTTCTTCGGTACTGCATGGCTCGTCTACGATATCGTCGCGGCGATCTTCATCATCGTCGACATCGTACTCGTGGTCGGCTTCGTGTATGTGTTCCGTAAAGCATCGCGTTTCCATCCGGACTATAGGCCGAAGGAAAAGACCGGTCCCGCGGTCCACAAGGAAACGATGCACGATATCGTGATGAGGGAGCGGTGGCACGCCACGGCGGCGAAGTTCGCGCTCGGGACGCCGGAGGCCGCCCGCGTGGCGATCATCGAGGCGGATTCGCTCGTGGATGCCGCGCTCAAGAATATGCAGATCGAGGGCGAGCATCTTGCCGACCGCCTTTCGAACCTCGAGTCCGACGACATCGAGAGCATGCCGAGGATTTGGCGCGCGCACCGCATGAGGAACGACCTTGTGCATACGCCGGGATTCATGGTCACGCCGCAGGACGCGGAACGGACCATGCGCGATTACGAGGCATTCCTGCGGGAGATCGGGGTGATCGAGTAGAAAGCGCTTTTTTTCTTCCTTTATGCTTTTTCCCTGAACCCTTCTTCCCTTCTTTATGATATGGTATAATGATGATATGTTCATACCGTGGTGGGGGATCGGCATTCTCGCGGCGGTCCTGGTATACCTGATCTTCATGGTCATGCATCTCCACAATCGCGTGCAACGGCTCGAGAGGGTCCTGCGGCGCCTTGAAGGCATAAGCGAAGAGGATCTCAAGAAGCAGATCCGCGATAAGATGCTGCAGAATGACGAGAGCGGGAGGGCGTGATATAATGACGGTAGTCATGCCCCTCACACAACCGGAACTCGAGAACAACGTCAATTATTTCGCACGGACGAATTTCAGGAATTCGAGCCGCCTTTTCGGTATCAAGAGAAGCGACCGGCGCCAGCATACCTACGTGGTCGGTAAGACCGGTACCGGAAAGAGCTCCATGCTCAACAACATGATCGTGCAGGATATCGCGAACGGCGAGGGTGTCTGCGTCGTCGATCCGCACGGCGAGCTTGTGGAGAGCATCCTCGACCGGATCCCCGAGGAGCGCATGAAGGACGTCATCTATTTCAATCCTGCCGATACCGATTACCACATCGGTTTCAACATCCTCGAGCTGCCCGATCCGAAGTACAAGCATCTCGTGGCTTCCGGCCTCATGGCGATCTTCACGAAGATATGGTCCGGCGTGTGGTCGGCCCGTATGGAATATATTTTGAACAACTGCATCCTGGCGCTCCTCGATACGCCGGGCTCGACCCTTCTCGGCATCCCGCGCCTTTTGAGCGACAAGACGTACCGCCAGCAGATCATCGCTAACGTGAAGGACCCGATCGTGAAGGCCTTCTGGCTCAACGAATTCGAGAGCTGGCAGGAACGTTTCCGCAACGAGGCGATCGCCCCGATCCAGAACAAAGTGGGGCAGTTCCTCTCGAGTTCGCTCGTGCGCAACATCGTCGGGCAGTCGAAGAGCACGATCGACGTGTTCGACATCATGAACGAGGGGAAGATATTCCTTGTGAACGTGTCGAAGGGGCGCATCGGCGAGGACAACTCGGCGCTCCTCGGCGCCATGCTCATCACCAAGATCCAGCTCGCCTCCATGGAGCGCGTGCGCATCCCGGAAGAGGACCGCGTCGATTTCTATCTTTATGTCGACGAGTTCCAGAACTTCGCCACGGATTCCTTTGCGGGCATCCTTTCCGAGGCGCGCAAATACCGGCTGAACCTCACGCTCGCGCACCAGTATATCGGCCAGCTCGTCACCGACACCTCGACGAAAGTGCGCGACGCCATCTTCGGCAACGTCGGCACGATGATCGTATTCCGCGTGGGCGCCGCCGATGCGGAGTTCCTCGAGAACGAGTTCACGCCGGAGTTCGTCATTGCGGACATGGTCAACCTTCCGAACTACCATATCTATATCAAACTGATGGTCGACGGCGTGACCGCGCGGCCGTTCTCGGCGGCGACGCTGCCGACGTTCAGGGTGAAGACCTCCACAACCGCGAAGGAAGATATCATAAGGATGTCGCAGAAATACTACGCACGTCCGCGCGAAGTGATCGAGGAGGAGATCAATCATTGGAGCGGCAATATGGACGCTGCAGGACGAGGGGCGTTCTCGACCGCAACGGGAGGAGCAACGGCATCCATGGCAGGCGCGCCCGTACGGGCCGGTGTGGTACAAACGCCCAAGAGCGGGCCGATCGCGACCACGGGGGGCGTCCGCTATCAGGCAGTATGCTCGTCGTGCGGCAATCTTACCTCGCTACCTTTCGAGCCGACCCCGGGCCGTCCGGTGTATTGCCGCGACTGCATGAAGAAGATCGATTCGGGAGAATTGAAACCGATCCGCTCGAATTGGACCTCACCGAAATCGGTGGGCGCGTCGCCCGCGGCAAACGCGAACGCGACGACCGTCACGCCCACACCCACACCGAAACCGATGCCGGCACCCGTTGCACCCGCACCGGCGCGCCAGCCGACGTTCCGGCCGTTGATGAGGCCTGTTGCGCAGGAAGACACTGCGCCTCAGCCTTCGGAGCAGGGAATGTCCTTGACCGAGCTCACCAAGCCGAAAGAGAAGACACAGAAAATGAAACACGGACCGCATGCCGAGGTAAGCATCGACGAATTGCGCGCGGCGATCCGCGCATCGCTCAACGCCGATCTTACGGCGGGAGATGCGGCTTCGACCCTTGCGCCGGCCCAAAACAATAACGATGATGATGAAGACTACGAAAAGGACCGCGCGTCGCGCCATCACTAAACGCCGCCCCGTGCGTTTTCATATCCTTACGATATTTCCGGATATCTTCGATTCGTATCTGGGCGAATCGCTCTTCAAACGCGCACAAAAGGACGGGCTTCTTTCGGTGATGGTCCACAACATCCGTGATTACACGGACGACCGGCACGCGAAGGTCGACGACCGGCCGTTCGGCGGCGGTCCGGGCATGGTCCTGAAGGTGCAGCCGATCTGGGCGACCACGGCGGCCATAAAAAGGATTGCGCAGCGCAGAACGAAGAAGGTAAGAACGCGGACGATCCTTTTTTCGCCGCGCGGAAAAAAACTGGATGCGGCCGCGGCACGGCGTCTCGCCAAGTACGACGAACTGATCCTGATCTGCGGACGCTACGAGGGCGTGGATGAGCGCGTGGCGGAGTACATCGCGGACGAGGAAATGTCGATAGGGGATTACGTGCTTTCCGGCGGCGAACTGCCTGCGCTCGTGCTCATGGAGGCGGTGAGCCGGCAGTTGCCGGGATTTTTGGGGAAGGAGGAATCGCTCGAGGAGATCAACGGATCGTTCCCGACCTATACGCGCCCGGAGATCTTCGCGCCCGCAAAAAGCAAGAAATGGAAGGTTCCCGGAGTGCTCCTTTCGGGGAATCATAAGAAGATAGAAGAATGGAGGACCGAGCACGGCGCGCCGGTGCGGGAATAGCCGAGTCTTTATCTTTTCTTTATCGGTTGTCTGCTATCCTCGCAGGATGGAGGAACATACGATACGGCCGGGCGATGTCGCATTCGGCCTTGCCGCGGTCTTTCTTTTTGGCACCTTCGCCGCGACATACGGCTGGCACATCGATATCGCATTCCTTTGCCTTTGCATGCTCGCGGCCGGCACGATCGTTTATGTTCCCGGGATGCGATCGAAGAGGTTTTTTATTCTTGTTGCGGCCGCACTTTTCACATTCCCATTATCGGTCTTCTATTATCATCTGCGCGTACCGGCAAAGGCCGAATCGGCCGCGTTCCCGACGGCTGCGGCGGTGAATCCGGTATTTACCCGCGCCGCCGCGGTCTTTGAGGGCGCGTTGCCGTATCGTCAGGCATCGCTTCTTGCGGGGATCGTAAGCGGCTCGACGACCGTTCTCGCACCCGACGTAAAGGCGGCAATGTCGCGTTCGGGAACGTCGTATCTTATCGGTATGTACGGTTACAAGATATATCTCCTGGTTGGGGCGGTGTTCGAGGCGTGCAAAAGATTCTGTCCGCGCCGCGTTGCCGCACTGCTCGCAATGACCGCGGTTGCGCTCTTCGTTGCCTTGGCGAACGCGCCGGTCTCGGCGCTCCGCGCGGGCGTGATGGCCGGCCTCGCGATGCTCGCGGAAATGTCCGGAAGGAAGTTCAATGCCCGCATTGCGCTCATGTACACCGCGTTGCTCATGGCGGTCTTCGATCCGGCGATCCTCGGAAGCGGGGGATTCATACTCTCGTTCATGAGCCTCGTCGGCATCTATGCGCTCGCGCCGGCACTCGGAACGCTGCTCCCGGCCGCCGCCGTTGGCGGGAACAAGGACGGTTTTTTGTCGTGGAGGTCCCATCTCACGGTGACCGCGGCGGTGAATCTCGCGATCATGCCGGTGGTATGTGTGACGTACGGCGATTTTCCGGCAATATCCTTCATCTCCAATTTCCTCGTTGCGCCGCCGTTCGGCGCGGTGATCGGGATGGGCATCGCACTTGCCGTGGCCGGGAATCTGTTCGCCGGCGCGGCGACGATATTCGCTCCCGTTCTGAACATCCTGCTCTCGTATCAATTGTTCATCATGGACACGTTCGCGCGCGCCGCGTGGACGATCCCCGCCGTGTTCTCATCCCCGTTCCTGCTTGCCGCATATTATTCCGCGCTTGCCTGGTTCGCATTCCGTCGGGTGCCGGCGGCACGCCCATCATGAACAGGCCGCGTTTCGATAGGACAAGCGCCATGCTCGTATTCGCACTTGCGGTCGCCGATATCCTTTTCTGGTATCGGATCGTGTTCGTTCCGCCGACCTATGCGGGTCCGGTGCCGAGCGCGAACTTTCTCGATGTCGGCCAGGGCGATTCCGAACTGGTCATCTTTCAGGATGGCACGAAGGTGATGACCGATGCGGGACCCGACGGCAGCGTGCTCGCAAGCTTGGAGAATGTCCTCGGTGCGAATGACCGGTACATCGACCTTGCGGTCATCACGCATCCGCAGAGCGACCATTACGGGGGATTTGCATCCATTCTCGATCATTACCGCATTGGCGCGTTCATCTATAACGGCCGCAGTGACGATCCCGGCGTCAAAACGTGGCCGGCCCTCCTCGCAAAGATCAAAGAGGACCATATCCCGCTCATCACACTCGGCAAAGGCGACAAGATCCTCATCGGCACCAATAAGATAGATATACTTTCTCCGGACGCGAACTTTGCCGAAAGCGGCGAATTGAACGACACCGGCCTCGTCGAGCGTATCGAAACGCCGCAGTTCACGGCACTTCTGACGGCCGATACGGGATTCGACGTCCAGGACGCACTCGTGGCGGCCGGTGTCGATCTGCGGGCGGACATCCTCAAGGTTGCGCATCATGGATCGAAGTTCTCCACGGACGACGGATTCTTGAAAGCGGTCGATCCGAAGGTCGCGGTGGTGGAAGTGGGCGCGAAGAACACATTCGGCCACCCCGCGCCGGAAACGCTTGCGCGCATCGCGGCATCGACCGGCGCAGCGGTATTCCGCACCGACCGGAACGGGACCGTCCGCATATGGCGCGACGGCAACGTACTCAAAGTGGCGACCGGGAAGCAATGAGTGAAGCGGCGGCGATAGGTGCATACCGTACGCGTGGTATAATGGAGATATGACATTGCTCATCAGGAATGTGCAGATCGTGGGCGGCGACAAGGAGTTCGCCGGTCCGATGGATGTGTTCGTGAACAACGATACCATCTCGGCGATCGGCAAGTTCCCGAATAAAAAAGCGGATACGGTGCTCGATGGCCAGGGCGCCTACCTGAGCCCCGGCTTCATCGACGTGAACACCGATTCGGACCATTACCTCACGCTTTTCGATTACCCGAGCCAGGAGGATTTCCTGAAGCAGGGAGTGACCACGATCATGGGCGGAGTGTGCGGCTCGTCGCTCGCACCGATCGCCTATGGCACACTCGAATCCATCCAGAAATGGGGTGACCCGGGGCGCGTCAACGTGAATTGGCACACCGTGGACGAGTTCCTGCGCGTGCTCGACAAGAAGCCGCTCGCGGTGAACTTCGGCACGCTTGCGGGGCACTCGACGATCCGTCGCGCGCTCGTGGGCGAGCCCCTGCGCGACATCACTAAGAACGAGATCAACGTCTTTGCGCGGACCCTCGAAGAGTCGTTAAAGGAGGGCGCGTTCGGCATGTCGACCGGGCTTTCCTATGTGCACGCGCGGAACACGCCCTATCTCGAGCTCAGCTTTTTGACCGACATCGTCGCGCGCTTCCGCGGCGTGTATGCGACACACCTCCGCGACAACACCATGGAGATCGTGCCTGCGGTGGAGGAGACGATACGCATCGCGAAGGAGCGGAAGGTGAAAACGCTCATCAGCCACTTCATGCCGATCGTGGGCGCGGAAAAGAATTACGAAGACGCGCTTGCGCTCGTGAACGGCCTGCCCGCCGACGTGGACCTCCGCTTCGACGTCTATCCCTCCGCGAGTTCGCTCGTTCCGATCTACACCTTCCTGCCGCTGTGGGCGCAGAACGGCGGTGTCGGCGTGATGCTCGCCAACACGAAGGATGCGTGGCTCCTCGCGCGGATCAAAAAGGACATGTCGCCGCTCGCAGAGGACGATTTCGTCATCGCCACCGCGCCGGGCAACGATTTCCTGGTGGGCCGGTCGCTCCGCGACATCAAGCAGATGTACGGATTGCGCGACGGCCGCGACGCGCTGTTGAAGCTCATGGCGACCATGGGTATGAAGGGTTCGGTGCTCTACAAGAACATCAACAGTGTGCTCGCGCTCAAAGCGCTCGCGAGTCCGCGGAGCTTTGTTGCTTCGAATGCGCCGAGCTTCGGCCGCGATGCGAAGCGCAAGCAGTTGAAGTCGGAGCGCACCACATCGACATTCACCAAATTCCTTTCGCTCGTCGAACACGAGAACCTGATGCCCTTCGGTGACGCGATCGCGAAGATCACGCGCGAACCCGCAAAGATGTTCGATCTCAAGAGGAGGGGAGTCGTCAAGGAAGGGAATTATGCCGATCTGGTGTGCTTCAAGGGCGACGAAGTTCGGTTCACGGTGGTGAACGGCGTCGCCGCGGAGATCGGCGGCGAGTTCCAGGAGAAGCTTCCGGGCAAGGCATTAAGGCACAAAGCGGCATGACGCGGGCTCCGTCGGTATCGCGAAGAACACGCGAGGGCAACCCGGACTATTTTCTTATGGCGATATTCGCGGTCCTTCTTGTGTTCGGACTCGCCATGCTCGCCTCGGCGTCGTCCGACCTCGGGAAGATCCAGTTCAACAACAGTTACTACTACATAGTGCATCAGCTCGTGTACGGATTAGCCGTCGGCATCGTCGGATTCCTGGTCGTATACAAAGTGAACTATCAGAATTGGCGCAAGTTCGCGTTCGTGCTTCTGCTCGTCAGCCTCGGATTCCTGGTGCTCGTATTCACTCCGCTTGGTTCGCTCGTGAACAGCACCAACCGCTGGCTCCGGCTCGGTCCGCTGAGCTTCCAGCCCGCCGAGCTTATGAAGCTCACTTACATCATGTATCTCGCCGCGTGGCTCGCCAACACCAAGTTCAAACGCAGTACGGACTTCCAATCCGGGCTGCTGCCCTTCGCCATCGTGTCCGGATTGATCGGTGCGCTTCTCATCATGCAGCCGGCCACAAGCACCGTCGCGATCCTGCTCATCTCCGGCCTCGTCGTCTATTTCGTGAGCGGCGCGCCGCTCAAGTACATCTTCGGGATCATCGGCGTGGCGATCGTGCTCGTGGGCGCCGTGATCGTCGCCACGCCTTACCGCCTTGCGCGCATCGAAGGTTACCTGAACAAGAGCGCAAATACGCAGGGCATGAACTACCAGGTCGACCAGGCGCTCATCGCGATCGGTTCCGGCGGGGTGACGGGGGTCGGCTACGGGCAGTCGGCGACCAAAGCGAGCTATCTTCCCGCACCCATCGACGATTCCATCTTCGCCGTGATCGCCGAGGAGATGGGATTCATCGGCGCGTCGTTCCTCGTCATCCTGTTCGCCCTGCTCACGTTCCGCCTGTTCTGGCTCGCACGGAAGATCGGCGACCAGTTCGGGCGTCTGCTTCTGATCGGATTCGGCACCGTGATCGCGCTTCAGGCGTTCGTGAACATGGCGTCCATCTCCGGCATCATCCCGCTCACGGGCGTGCCGCTGCCGTTCGTGAGCTACGGAGGCACGGCGCTCGCGATCTTCATCACCATGGCCGGCATCACGCTCAATATTTCGAAATACGCATAGGCCGCGTTGCGTGGTATCATTTATACATATGGCACAGGACAGGTCCGAAAAATTCCTCATCGTGTTCACCGGGGGCGGCAGCGGCGGGCACGTGTACCCGCTGATCGCGGTCGCGGATGCGCTCAAGGCCAAGCTCGCCGCGCTGAACGCGCCGTACGAATACATCTACATGGGGCCGAAGGACGCCTACGCAACGCTCCTTGCCCAGCGGGGGATGACCATGCGGCCGATCATCGCGGGGAAGCTGCGCCGCTATCTTTCGGTGATGAACATCATCGACATCCCGAAGTTCTTCATCGGATTCGTACAGGCCCTTTGGAACCTCTATTGGATCATGCCGGACATCGTGTTCTCGAAGGGCGGCACCGGCTCGCTGCCGGTCGTGATCGCCGCGTGGTTCTACCGCATCCCCGTCGCGATCCACGAGTCCGACGCCCAGCCGGGACTCAATAACCTCCTCTCGGCATACTTCGCACGGAAGATCTTCGTGAGCTTCGCCCGCGCGGCGCAATACTTCAATCCTGCGATCACGAAAGTGACGGGGGCGCCTTTGCGCGCGGACCTGCTTTCGGGCCGCATCACCAAGGAGCTCGCCAAGGAGAATCTCGGCTTCGATCCCGCAAAGCCGCTCACCCTCATCCTCGGCGGGTCGCAGGGATCGACAAGGATCAACGAGTTCATCCTGGAGAATCTCGGGCAGCTGGTCCCGCTCACGCAGGTCCTGCACCAGACCGGCATCGCGAACATCGCCGAGGTGCAGCAGCTTTCCCACGCGGCGCTCATTGATGCGGGGTCCGATAATCGCTACCAGGCCGTGGGCTATTTCGATAACAACATGCCGGTCGTGATGTCCGCCGCCGATCTCGTCGTCACGCGGTCGGGAAGTTCCGTGTTCGAGCTTGCGGCGTTCGCCCTGCCCGCCATCCTCATTCCGCTCGCGGAATCGGCGAACGGGCACCAGCTTGTGGACGCTTACGAATTCGCGAAGACCGGCGCGGGCGTGGTGATAGAGGAGGGGAATCTCCTGCCGGGAATATTCTTCGGGCAATTGAAGCAGATCCTTTCGAACGACGACGCGCGCGCGAAGATGAGCGCGGCATCGGGCGCGTTCTTTTTGCCCGGCGCGGCGGATGCGATCGCGGGGGATATCATCGACGTGGTCGCAGCGACGGGATAACGAAATACTCGAATCGCTTCGAGTGTTTCGTTATCCTCGCTTTTGTGGTAAAATAGGGTTTATGGCCGAAACATCGAAGGAAAAGGTGCGCGTACGCATCGCGCCGAGCCCGACGGGGCAGATGCACATAGGCACCGCCCGTACGGCGCTCTTCAACTGGCTTTTTGCCCGCCAGCAGGGCGGTACGTTCGTGTTGCGCATCGAGGATACCGATGTCGAACGTTCAAAAAAAGAGTACGAGACGGAATTGCTCCAGGGCCTCGAATGGCTCGGCCTCACGTGGGACGAAGGACCGGACGCCAACGGCGGGCCGGACAGAGGCGAATTCGGCCCCTACCGCCAGAGCGAGCGCACGGCGATCTATCGTAAGTACATCCAGCAACTCCTCGAGAAAGGGGAGGCATATTACTGCTATTGCACCAAAGAGGACCTTGAGGCCCAACGCCAGGCGCTCCTCGCCGCCGGCCTTCCGCCGCGCTACAACGGCCACTGCCGCAACCTTGTCGAGCCCCCGGCCGGACGCAACCCCGAAGTGATCCGTTTCAAGGTTCCCGAAGTGAAGGTTGAGTTCAAGGATCTCATCCACGGCAAGACCTCGTTCGATACCGCGCTTTTCGGCGATCAGGTGATCGCGAAGGATCTCGACACGCCGCTCTATAACTTTGCGGTCGTCGTGGACGATGCGCTCATGGAGATCACGCACGTGATCCGCGGCGAGGACCATCTTTCGAACACGCCGAAGCAGATCCTCATGCAGCGCGCGCTCGGATTCCCGACACCGCAGTACGCGCACCTGCCGCTCATCCTCAACCCCGACCGCAGCAAGATGTCCAAGCGCTTCGCCGACGTCGCGCTCTCAAGCTACCGCGAACGCGGCTATCTGCCCGACGGTATCGTGAATTTCATCGGCCTCCTCGGCTGGCATCCCAAGGACGACCACGAGGTGTTCACGCGCGAGTATGCGCTCGAGCATTTCGAGATGTCGCGTGTGCAGCAGGCCGGCGCGATCTTCAACGAGGAGAAGCTCGACTTTGTGAACCGCGAGCACATGAAGACGACGCCGATCGTCGAACTTGTCACGCTTGCCGTGCCGTTCTACGAGAAGGCGGGCATTGCGATTCCGTCCGCCACCGATGCGAACTATGGCATGCTTGCGAAGGCGGTCGCGCTCCAGCTCGGGCGCGCAAAAACACTCGCGGACGTGGTCGAGGGAAGCAGATTATTTTTTGCGATGCCGGAATACGAGGCGAAACTTTTATGCTGGAAAGAGACTTCGGTGAACGACACAATGGATGCGTTGCGCGGCGCGCTTGCCGTCCTTGAGGCGCATGCAGCGAACAAGTTCGAAAAGGAGCCCCTCCTTGAGGCGCTCACCCCTCTTACGAACGAGAAAGGAAGGGGAGTGGTGCTTTGGCCGCTCCGGGTCTCGCTTTCCGGCCAGGCCGCATCCCCCGACCCTATGGAAATAATGGAAGTGCTCGGCAAGGACGAATCGATCGCGAGAGTTTCCCGTGCGATCGAGAAGCTTGAAGGAGGCCGCAGATTGTTTTAGAATAATAATATAAGGCAATGGACAAAAGATATCCCGTGTTCCTTGCGACGGCGGCATCGGGTACAACGGCGCTCGCGCTCGCCATATTCCTTTTTTCTCCTCTGAAGGTACATGCCTATGCGGTGGGACCGGTGACCCCGTCCGCATCTTCATCTTCCTCATCATCGTCCATACAAAACTACGATTTCGGCAGCTCGTTCCAGAACTTAATCTCGCCCTTCACCGGCTTCTTCAATGGCCTGCAGTCCAGTGGCGGCGTCATATCGGTCGGCGGCGGCACCGGCTCGACCGCCGTGACGGTCACGGTGGATACCAGACCGTATGTCAGCCAGTTCGATTCCTGGTTCTACGGATACACAGGAGTGCACATCGAGTCGTTCACCAATGCGGTGATGAATTTCTTCGGGTGGTTGTTCTCGGCGCTCGGCAGCGCGGCGGTATGGCTTTCGGGATCTTTAAAGGGATTCATTAAGTAAGAAGGGGTAAGGGAAGAAGGATTCAGGAAAGAAGGAAGAAGGAGATATTAACCGCCAAAAGCAGTATATCTGTCGTAAAATACATCTTGTGCGACAGATAGGGTTTTGAAAAGCAGGCACTTCCCTCGCGATTTTCCCTATGGGATAATATCTTCCTATGCTTCGCTTCTATGGAATAATTTTTCTTATTTTCTGTTTCGTCGTGCTGCTCTTTGCCGGCGCGACGTTTGTCGGTCACGCCATCGAGTTCGGCCTCCCGGACCTCCATCCCAATATCGATGCCGGGATCCCTTCCGGCGGCGGTCTTACCGCGGTCGATTTCAGCTTCTTTGCCAAGGGCGGCAAGGGTTGGAGCTATATCACCCAGGGCTACGGCACTACCCCCTTCGCCTATCTGTATATCAATCACTGGCATAACGGGGTCGATATCGCCGCCCGTTATGGCGCGCCCATCTATTCGCCCGTTGTGAATGGCGTGGTGGTGGCGACCGGCAACCAGGATGATTATTGTCCGGGCGAAGGCTTCGGCAAATTCGTCGTGGTGCGCGACGATACCGATCAGCTCGTACTGATGTTCGCCCATATGGGCACGATCGCGGTCTCGCCCGGCGCCACGGTCGCAAAGGGTGCGGAGCTCGGCACGATCGGCGCCTCCGGCCTTGAGACCGGCACGCATCTTCACTTTTCCCTCTTCAAAAGCGCGGGTTTCACCGTGACGCCCGCGCATGGCTGCGGGCCGTATCCCGAAGGACACGACGTGAACCCTTTATCATATCTGGGAACGGTCTATAATTGACGGATGATCACCAAAAAATCGTCCGCGCAGGCTTCTCGGAAAATAGTGCATTTTGTCGGTATTGGCGGCATCGGCGTAAGCGCCCTCGCGCGCTATTTTTTAAGCCAAAATTGGGCTGTTTCGGGCTCGGACGCCGCCAGACATGTAATTACCGATGGGCTCAAAAAAGACGCTATAAACGTCAAAATTGGGCATAAAAGGGCCAATGTACCCCCGGATACCTCTATTATCATCAAAAGCCAGGCGATTCCGGGCGATAACCCCGAAATAAAGGAAGCGGCACGCCGGGGCATCAAGGTGCTCAGCTACCCCGAGGCGCTCGGCTCGATCACGCGGCAGTACCGGACGATCGCCATTGCGGGTTCGCACGGCAAGAGCACCACGACCGCGCTCGCGGCACTCCTCCTGATCCGCAACGGCCTCGACCCGACCGTCGTCATCGGCAACAACCTCAAAGAGTTCGGCGGACAGAATTTCCGCATCGGCAAAAGCGACTGGCTCGTGATCGAGGCCGACGAGTACGGTCGTGCGTTCTATCACTACTCCCCTTCCATCGCAATGGTCACGAACATCGACCGCGAACATCTCGACATCTATAAGAACATCACGGATGCGAAGAATGCGTTCATGCATTTTCTCGCGAACACCGTTGCGGGCGGCGCGCTCATCCTGAACCGCGACGACAAAAATCTCCGATCACTGAAGACGCGTATTGCGGCCCTCGCGAAAAGAAAGAAGCTTCGTGTCATATGGTACTCGGCCAAAGACCCCTCTACGGCGAAGATTGAAAAGGTAATGAAAATATTCGGCACGCACAATCTCTCGAACGCCGAGTCGGTCTATCAACTTGGAACGCTCCTCGGATTCGGCGAGAAGAATACACTGGCGGCGATCGGTTCGTACCGCGGCGCATGGCGGAGGATGGAATATCGCGGCACGATGAAGCTCGGCGGAGGCAAGGCGCCCGTTTATGACGATTACGCGCATCATCCCACCGAGATCAAAGCGACCCTCCGCGCAATAAAGGAGCAATTCCCCAAGCAGCCTCTCATTTGCGTGTTCCAACCGCATCAGACCAAGCGACTCGAACTGCTCTTCAAGGAATTCACCGGCGCGTTCGACGACGCGGACATCACCATGCTTCTGCCGATCTACAGGGTCCGCGGACGCGACGAGGCGGGTTCGCAAAGTTCGGAGAGTCTCACCGAGGCCATCCGGCGGCGCGATCCGGACCGATATGTGGTCTACGTGGAACGCGCAAAGGACCTCCCGGCAGCGGTCAAAGATTTCTACCTCTCGTCGCCTTTCGCCAAGAAGGACCGCTCCCCCGTCATCGTCATGATGGGCGCGGGTGACGTGGTGAACGCAACCGCATCGCTCATAAAATGAACCCGGTCCCATTTGTGTGGTATTATTGCACCCATGTCCTTATTTGACGAGTATAAGAATGTCGACGATTTTAAGGAGCAGTCGGGTTATGTGATCGGCGACGTGTGGTACCCGCGCGTCACGAAGATCGTTTCGATCAAAGCAAAACCGGCGCTCTATTATTATTACGGCGAAGCGAAGAGCTACCGCGCGGCGCACGATGCCACCGAGCGGTCCGCCAAGGAGGGCACAATGATCCACGAGGCGGTGGAAGGGCTTCTGCTCGACAATCATCCCCAGGTCCCGGCGGCGATCGCGCCCGCAGTAAAGTCGTTCGCGGCATTCATGATGGCGAACCGGATCGAGACCTCGCCGGAGCTCGTGGAGCGGCGCATCGTGAACTACGATCATCGCTATGCGGGCACCATCGACGCGATCGCGCGGATCGGCGGGAAGCTCGGCGTGCTCGACATCAAGACGTCGGCGGCGGTCTACCGCGATTACAGCCTTCAGACATCGGCCTATATGGACGCGCTCAAGCAGGAATTTCCGGAACTTTCAACACGGTGGATCTTACGTATCGATCAGATCCAACGCTGCGTGAATTGCGGCGCGACACGGCGCATAAAAGGCGGTAACGAGAAGATAAAGACCGACTGGAAAAATGCCGCCATGCGCACCTGCACGCACGAGTGGGGCGAGCTTTTTGGCGACATCGAACTCAAGGAGTTCCCCGATTGGCAGAACGATTTTCAGGGATTTCTCGGCGCCAAGCGATTATGGGAATGGGAGAATGCGGCCTGGCTTACGAAGGTGGGATATTTATAAAAGAACCTTTATCTCCACACCGTCGTTATCGGCACCGACGAAGATGCCGTTATGGTCGGCAAGCTTGAGGTCGAAGAGGTCAGCGTGCCGATATCCGCGATCCATACGGTGCCTGAGCTGTTTATATTGAAGACGTCGACATCCTTCCCGAGCGGACCCGGAGCGCAACCAAAGCTCGCCACATCCCCCGTTTCCGTGAACGGCAAGGTGCCGGTGAACGGAGAACAGAGCGTACCGCCCCGAAGTTCGATGAGCCACACCTGATCGGCAGGCTGAAGCCCATGCACAGGGGCCGACTTCGGGAGATCCTGAGTGAGCTGCAGCACGAATGTCGAGGTTGCGGCGGAATTCGCCGGATTCGCGCCGCATAAAAGGGTCTGTGTTCCCGGGATCTGGAAGCAGGGGTCCACTATATTGTTCCCTACCGTGCAGCGCCATGCGTCGCCGCGGAACGGCGCCGCGATCGAGTTCGTCCAGCAGGAGCCTTGCACCGCCGGTGTCGAACTTGCGGGTTGTGAGGGTTCGTATTGAACGACCTGCGTCGCCGCTACTCCGGTAAGATTGAGCGTGGGACTTGTGGATGCATCATTCACAACGACCACGGACGATGTCGCTACCGGACTTATCGTGGTAGAACCCGACGAAAAGAACTGCGTGACGACAAACGCCATCACGAGAAGAAGCACTGTTATAAGAATGATCTGGTTGGTGCGATGCATTCGAATGGTCTTAAGGGCGTCTATCCATTATTATACCTTTATTGAATTATCCGATACCATAGCGTATCATTGGGGCAGTTGTTTGAGTTTTGAGGAGGTTTTCATGAAAATGGACGTTGATCAGGTGCGGCTCGTCGTCAACATACTGTCGGCCATGCTGTTGGCCAATCTGTTCCTCTCGTGGCTTTTCGGGAGGATGAAAATGAGCAAAACCCACATTGCGAGCCATGGCTCGGCGCTCGCGCTCACAATCGTGACCCTTCTTGCCGTGGAATTCGGGCTGGTGCCGCTCATCGGACGGCACTTCACCGTACTTCTCTTCCTCCACTACCTTTGCCTTTGCGGTGCCATGTGGTTCGGCGTCCGCGCGGTCAAATGGAATCCTTACCGGTCGCCGTTCCATAACCGGCACGGCCGGAAATGTCTCATCTGCTGGGGAACCGCAATCGTCCTCGGACTGATGCTCGTAAACTGAAACGCGTACCGAATCGCACATGCTCCCCGACCGCGGGGAGCTTTTATATATCACCAAGGGGCATGGTATAATACAGTGGATCAAACCTATGAAAAAAATACTCACCGCGTGGAGCAGAAAGAAGATCATCTGGACCGTGGCGATCGTCATCGCCCTCGTCGGCGTTTTTTATTATCTCGGCCATCGGGGCGGAAGCAAATACCAGTTCGTTTCCGTGACGCGCGGTACGATCACCGAAGTGGTGAGCGTGACGGGCAACACCACTCCGATCAAGAGCCTCGACCTTTCCTTCCAGGCCGGAGGGACCATCGCGGCGGTCTACAAAGAGGCCGGGGATTCCGTGAACGCGGGCGGCACTCTCGTACAGCTCGACACCCGGAGCCTGCAGGCCCAGCTCGCGCAGGCACAGGCGGCGGTCGATGCCGCCCAGGCAACACTCCAAAATCTCCAGGCGGGTCCGACGCCTCAGAATATCCAGGTATCGCAGGCCGCACTTGCGACGGCGAACCAGACGCTCGCCAACAGCTACACGGGCATTCCGAACGCCGTGACCGACGCGTATGCCAAGGCGACCGATGCGGTTCGCAATCAGATCGGCACGGTTTATAACAATCCCGATACGAACAATCCCACGCTCGCCTTCCAGGTGAACAATTCCCAGCTCGTCAACGACGCGAACGCCGAACGCGTCAAGGTGGGTGTCGAACTCGGCGCATGGCAATCGGAGATCGCCGCGCTTTCCCCGTCGCTTTCCACCTCTACGCTCTATGGTGCCCTACAAAAGGCATCCGCCCACATCTCGGTCATCGGCGCCATGCTCAACACCGATGCGAACGCGATTGTAAGCACGAGCAACCTTTCCACGGTTGCGCTGACCGCGTACAAGACCGATATCACGAACGCGATCACGGAGATAAACGGGGTAACGAGCGCAATCACCTCCATCGAGCAGAGCATCGCATCCGAGAACGCCGCGGTCGCGCAGGCGCAGGCGCAGCTCAACGTGACGCTTGCGGGATCGACCGCCGAGGCCATCGCGGCGCAGCAGGCGCAGGTGGAACAGATGCAGGCGAACGCACAAAGCATCCGGGTGAACATTGCGAACGCGACGCTCGCGTCCCCCATCAACGGCGTGGTCACCGTGCAGAACGCGAAGGTCGGGCAGGTGGCGGTGGCGGGACAGACCGTCACGTCGATCATCACGGCGGACAATTTCGAGGTCGACACCTATGTCCCTGAGACGGACATCGGAAAGATCGCCATCGGGAACGCGGTCGATATGACCTTCGACGCCTTCCAGGGCGAGACGTTCCCTGGTAAGGTCTTCTATATCGATCCTGCGGCGACGATCCAGAGCGGCGTCGTGGATTATCTGGTGAAAATATCGTTCGTAAAGCCGGATTCGCGCATCAAGAGTGGCCTTACCGCGAACCTCGATATCAAGACGCAGACCGATGCGAATGCGCTCATACTCCCCCAGTTCGCCATCGTACAGAACGCGAGCGGTACCTATGTCGACGTATTGCAGAACGGCGCCGAAACGCAGATCCCCGTGACGCTCGGCATTCGTGACCAGGACGGCAACGTGGAGATCGCGAACGGCGTGACCGAAGGCGAGCAGGTCATCAACGTCGGACTGAAAACGCAATGATCGAAGTAAAGGACCTCCGGAAAGACTATGTCGACGCGGAGGAAGTGACGTCCGCGCTCCGCGGCGTCTCGTTCACGATAAACAAGGGCGACTTCGTCTCGATCATGGGTCCTTCGGGTTCGGGCAAATCGACCCTGGTGCAGATATTGAGCTTCCTCGACCGGCCGACCGGCGGATCGTACACGTTCCTCGGCGAAAAGACCGACGGGATGACCGACGCCGAGCTTGCGCACATCCGCAACAAGAGCATCGGTTTCGTCTTCCAATCCTTCAATCTTCTCACGCGCCTCACGGTCTACGAGAACGTGGAGATCCCCCTCATCTATTCCGACGTGGCGCCTTCCGCGCGGAAGAAGCTGATCGAGGACGCGGTCCGTTCCGTGGGATTGGACGAGAAGCTCTATGTGGAAACCGCGAAGCTCTCCGGCGGGCAGAAGCAGCGCATCGCGATCGCGCGGGCGCTCGTGAACGATCCCGATATCATCTTCGCCGATGAACCGACCGGCAACCTCGATTCCGTGAGCGGCGCGCAGGTGATGTCCATCCTCGACGGACTGAACCACAGCGGCCGCACGGTGATCCTCGTGACACACGAGACGGCGACCGCCGAATTCGCCGACCGCATCATCCGCTTGCGCGACGGCGCGATCGAGAGCGACGAAGCGGTGAAGAACCCGCGGCACTCCAAGGAACAATTCTTCAAATAATAAAATGCGCGTCAACGATCTCGTAAAATCATCCCGGGCGACGCTCAAGCACGGCAAAATGCGCTCGCTTCTGACGATGCTCGGCATCGTGATCGGCATTTCGTCGGTCATCATCCTCATGTCCATCGGCGCCTCGGCGCAGGACTACATCCTGGGCCAGGTACAGGGGCTCGGCTCGAACCTGATCATCGTGATCCCGGGCGGCTCGAACAACGGGAAGTTCTCATCCCCCGCCGCGGCGCAGGGCATCATCATCACAAGCCTGAAGCAGCGCGACGTGGACGCGCTGGGCCGCGATCCCTCGGTCGCGGCGGTCACCGAGGAATCGCGCGGACAGGGCGCGGCGTCCTTCGGCGACAACAGCGAGACGATCACCTTCGACGGCGTGCCGGCCAACTTCTTCACGGTGCGCAACTTCGTGGTGGCGAAAGGCTATCCCTTCAGCGACGCCGATGTGCAGTCGTACAATCATGTGGCGGTCATCGGCTCCTCGCTCGCCGACACGCTCTTTGGTGCCGGCTCCGATCCGGTCGGACAGTATATCCAGGTGAAGAACGTCCATTTCCGCGTGGTGGGCGTGCTCGAGTCGAAAGGCACCGGCGCGTTCGGCATCGACCAGGATAATATCGTGCTCGTGCCGATCACCGTCGGACAGAAGCAGATGTTGGGCACCGATTATTTCACCGACGTCATGGTGCAGGCGAACGATACTTACACCATCGATTTTGCCAAGGCGCGCGTGCAGACGATCCTTGAACAGGACCATAGCATCACCGATTCCAACAAGGACGATTTCACCATCGAGACCCAGCAGGACGTGCTTTCGCTCCTTGGCAACATCACGAACATCCTGACGCTCTTCCTTGCCGCGATCGCCTCAATCTCGCTCATTGTCGGCGGCATCGGCATCATGAACATCATGCTGGTGTCGGTGATCGAGCGCACCAAGGAGATCGGGCTTCGCAAATCCGTGGGCGCCACCAATAACGACATCCTCCAGCAATTCCTGGTGGAATCCGTGATGCTTACGGTCATCGGGGGCGTGATCGGCATTCTCGTCGGCGGACTCGTGGTGGGCGCGGCATGGCTTGTTATCACCAAAGTATTTGCGGTGGTATGGACGTTCGAGTTTCCCATGTCGGCGATCCTGCTCGCCGTCGCCGTTTCGAGCATCACCGGCATCGCGTTCGGCATCTATCCGGCACAACAGGCGGCACGGAAGAGTCCGATAGAAGCGTTGCGATACGAATAATTGAATACAACAAAAAGGCACCATCCTTTCGGGGACGGCGTCGAAACCTGCTGGTTTCGCGCCTTAGCACTCGCCGCCTTCGCGGCTCCGTGATACCCCTCAAGGAAGATGCCTTTTTGTTGTATTCAAACTATTTCCTTGCCTTTACCGCCTTCTTTTTCATTACGGGCTTCTTCTTTACCGCAACCTTCTTCATCGGGACCTTCTTGGCTATCTTCTTCGCTTCGGCCTGGATCTTCCTCCACTCGCCCTTCAGTTCCTTTCCCGCGGCGAGGATGTCCGCGGCCGTAAGCTTCTCCATTGAGCCGTAGTGCTTGACCGCCTGCTCAACGATGCGGCCGTACTCCTTCTCGCCGAGCTTCGTTGCGATCTTCGCGTTCTTTGCAACCTCCTTGCGCGCCGCGACGACCCACTTCTTTGCCTTTGCCTTCGTCTTTTTGTCCGACATCAGATACGCTCCCGCCGCTGCCGCGATAGCCGCCGCGGTCACCGCGCCGCCAATGCCCCACGCCTTTGCATTGTTACCCATTTTCTTTTTTGTCGCCATGATAGTGATATTGAAATTAAGTTTTTATTTGTTTGAAGCATCCTTTTTCTTCGACCTTGTGCCCGTTCGTTTGAACATATTCCTGACGAACATGAAAATGCGTTCCGCCCGGAATCCCTCCTTTTTGACGTCGCTCCGCAGTTCCTTTATATCCTCGCGGAACAATATCGTCTCCTCCTTCACCTGCTGGGTCACCGTCTTTATGTCGCTCAGCACCTTTGCCAGATAGATGAGCACTACCGTGAACGCGATCCCGACCACCACCACGACCACCGTCGTCACAAAAAAGAAGATGTCCGCGTGTATCAAAGTATCCATTGCTATAAGTATATCATACTACCCGAGCCGCGCGATCGCTTTCTGCTTGTCCACGGCCGGCAGGTGTGTCTTCCGCACCGCGTTCGCGAGCATCACGATCGTCTCGTCGTAGGTCTTGCGATCGACGGGGTACGGCGTGGCATCCTTGCCGCCGTGGGCGAAGCTGTAGCGCGCCGGGTCCTCGTAGGACGGCGCCGCACCGTAGATCACCTCGCCCACAAGCGCGAGCGCACGCATGGTCTTTGCGCCGACGCCCTCGATGGATACGAGCGACTCGTAACTGCCGGGTTTGCGGTCGGCGACTTTTGCGAGTATCTTCTCGAGATATTTGCTCTTCGAAAAATCCTCATGGAGGACGGGATGGTATTTGAACTCGCGCGACTCGAGATTGAGCAGGGTGAGCTGTTGGCTCGTCCTGCCGTCGCTGCCGATCCGGATCTTTGCCATTTGGGAAAGCCGCGAGGAATATTTACGCAACAAAGTGATGTCCTTCATGAGCGGTGCGTAGCCGTTCTGCACGAGCTCGGTCGAGATCTCGCGTGTCTTGTCGCTCTTTGCCGCAGTGAGATCGAGCACGCGATTTATCATGACGGGCGACGAGATGCCCGAGTGCGGTTCGGCAACAAGGTCGTTGATGTTCTTTGAATACCAATGATAGCGCCGCGCGGACCGCTTTTCCTTGTTCATCCCCTGCTGGACGACCGCCCACGCGCCGTTGCGCGAGAAGAAGAATGCGTGGTGATAGAGGTCGAACCCGTCCTGCACGAGTGCGCTGTCCACCTTCGCGCTCATCTTCGAATTGTAGACAAGATTGTTCGCCAAAGGCGCCGAGATCATCATGCGGTCGCCCCACGACAGGATCTCGTCGGGTGTCTTGCGCGAGGTCTTCCCTTTGCCGCCGCAGATCGCGATGCCGTATTCGCGCTCGTGTCCGCGGATGGCCTCCTTCAGGGCCGCGGTAAGGATGGTGGTGAGGCCGGAGGCGTTCCAATCGAACGCAAGCACGGTGCCGAGCGACTGGAACCACGCCGGGTCCGCGATGCGCTTGATGAACTCGTCCGGGCCGTACTCGGCGATGAGCACATAGACCATCTCGCGGCCGAGCTTCACCATGCGCTCAAAAAGCCAGGGCGGACATTGCCCGTAATCGAGCCCGAACGATGCGATTCCCCGGTGGATCATGCCTCTATTATACTCCGCGGCGGACGCCGTTACAGCAACCCGTGCACGTCCCGTATGGTCAAAAGCAGCATCAGCAAGAGGAGCAGACCGAATCCTATCCCGTTGACCCATGCTTCCACATTGAATGAGAGTGGCGTCTTTTTGACCTTCTCGATAAGTACCATCACAAATCTCCCGCCGTCGAGCGCAGGGAACGGGATGAGGTTCACCACCATGAGATTGAGCGAAATGATGCCGATGAACTGGAGCAGATAGGTGAGTCCGATGTGCCCCGTCTCCTCGGCGAGGCTGAAGATGCCCACGGGACCGACCACGTCGGCCGGGATCGATGCATGCACGAATATCTGCCGCACAAGATCGCCGAATGCCTTGATGGTGAGCCATGAGACGATCGCGGCATCGACAAACCCGTCACGCAGGGCGACGAACACGTTCTCGCGCGCCGCACCTCCCTGTTGGAGTTCCACACCGATCGCGCCCTCGTTCGGCGCGGTTACGGTACGCGGCGTCACGGTGAAGCTGAGGTCCTTGTTGTTGCGCACGACCGAAACGGTGACCGGAGTCCCTTTGTTGCCATTGATGAAATCGATGAAGCTTTGCGAATCGGTATACCCGCGCACAATATCGCCCGACTGTATACCCGCCGCCGCCGCGGGCGAACCGGGCTGGGTGCCCGCGATCACGAGTGTCTGCGGCACACCGACCATAAGGACGATCGAGATGAACAGCCATCCGAGTATGAAATTGGTGATCACTCCCGCAAGTACGATGATAGATTTTTTCCATGCGGGTTGGGAATAGAAAAGGCGCTTCGGGTCGGCGACCGGCGAGACCGGAGCACCTTCTTCGCCGTCGATCACCGCGAACTCGCCACGCTCGCCGGAAATACGCACGAATCCTCCGAACGGCAGCCAGTTCAGGCTGTACTCGGTGTCTCCGATCTTCTTTGCCGCGATGCGCGGCGGAAAGCCGAAGCCGAACTCGTCCACCTTGAGGCCGAACATCTTGGCCGCAAAAAAGTGGCCGGCCTCGTGGCCGAGGATCAGGAGCGACAATCCGACAATGACGATGATGGCGATCAACATAAAAGCCCCCTTAGTATAACAGGACCGGACCAGGAATAAAAATATGCCCGCCTCAGACGAGAGACGGGCATTCATTGAATTTTGGACGATCTTCGGGAAACCGTCCTACTTCCTGAAGGATGACCGGTTTTATGAGATGGCGCTGATACATATCCACCTCGACCTGTGCGATGACCTTTTTACCCCCGAAGATCTGGGGCATCCACTCCGGATCGGCGGCAAGCATCGCGTAGTGCGGAAGCGCACGTTGGTTGCACCACCGCCACCCTTCCATTTCGGGCGTCCGGTGAAGGAGGCCGCTCGCCTTATGCGCAAGGAACACATGCATACGAAGGAATCGTCTTCCTCCGTTCGGAAGGTGCTTGGTCATAAGGATCATCGCCACCTTCTCGATCGAATCCCGGTCGGCGACAAGTCCGCTCTCCTCCCAAAGCTCCCGCATGAAGGCATCGAGCGCCCTTTCGCCGATATCGCGCCTGATCTTTCCTCCATAGAACGAGTACCGAAGCGGGCTCTGGTATTTTACCCAGCTCCGCGCCCGATCGTTCTTCCCAAGGAGGACCTCCTGGTGCCCGTGCACCACCGTGCCGATCGCAACTTCCTTTATATCGGGCATAATCCCCCTCCGTACCGCTGGCTACATTAAAACATAAAATAAATAAAAGAGCAAGCTCGCGTCGTCATTCCCCAAGCTCCTCCGTTTTGCTCTTCAGCATCGCCTCCACGTCGCCGTTCGCTTTGTCCGTCACCTTCTGGATCTTCTCGCGTCCCTTGAACACGTCGTCCTCGGTGACCTCTCCACGCTCCTTTGAGTCCTTGAGGCGCTTCATAGCGTCCTCGCGCCGCGCCCGCACCTGGATGCGCGCCGCTTCCGACATCTTCTTCACGAACTTCGTCATCTCGTCGCGGCGTTCGTCACCGAGCGGCGAAAGGGTCGCGCGGATGTTGTTGCCGTCGCTGTTGGTGGAGAGCCCGAGGTGCGCGTCGTCGATCGCCTTCATGACCGCGCCCATCGCGCCCGGGTCCCATATGGTGATCTGGATGGTCCGCGGCGGAAGGATGCTGAGCGCACCGAGCTCGCGGATGCTGAGCGACTGATCGTAGAGGTTCACTTTGAGGTCCTGCAGCATATCGGGCGACGGCTTGTTGCCGCGGATCTGCCCGAAATCGGTCTTCAGCTTCGCGGTGGTGGCGGAAAGGGCGGTCTCGAGGTCTTTGGTTATCTGTTCGGCGATGGTCATTTTTAAAAGTTATTTCATTTCATTAACGCTTCGAGCTGGAGGCGCGGGTTGAGCGAGAAGCCGGTCACGCCCTCGTAGAGCCGGAGGGTCTTGTGCCAGAACGCCGCCTTTGCGACCGAGGGCTCCTGCCACGCAAGGGTCATTATGACCGCATCGAGGAAGTTCCGCAAACTGAAATCATCGGGCTCGATGATCTTTTTGACGAGATCGCGGCGTGCGGCCGGAGCGGACTTCAGGAACTTTTCGGCAAGCTCGAGGTCTTTGCGGAATGCATCGTCGTGCGAAAGCCGCCATGCAAGCCCCGGCTTGCCGAGCGCGCGTGCGGCGAACGCCGCCGCTTTCGCCTTCGCGATCCCGCCATCCGCGGCCAGCCAATCCTCGATCGCCTTCTTCGGCACCGCGCCGAAGTATATCTTCGGAAGGCGGGACACGATCGTCGGCAGGATACTCTCGGTGTCCGACGTCACTAATACGAGAAGCGACGATGCGGGAGGCTCCTCGGTGATCTTGAGGAGCGCGTTCTGCGCCTCGGTCGTCAGAAGGTCCGCGTTGTCGATGATAAGCGTACGGCGCACGCTCGAATTTGGTTTCTGCCAAAGGAAGTTCTTGATCTCGCGCACCGCATCAATGCCGATCGAACCCCCGCTCGCGTCCGCGTCGAGCGATCGCATGAATGCGATATCGATGACCTTCAGGTCCTGAAGCGCTTCGGTCTCGGGCCCGACCTCGAACGTTTCCTTTTCAAGAAAATGGCCGAGTCCAAGCGCGACCGCCCGCTTCCCCACCATCGAAGGGCCGAAGAAGATATAGCCGTGGCCGAGCCGCCCTCGCGCAATGAGGTCCTTGAGATCGCCGATGGTGCCTTCGTGGCCGATTATCATACGTACGCAATCAGCGTTTGTTCAAAAGTGTCCTCTTGTAGGTATCGAGGTGGTTCAGGATCAAACCGGTCCCTTTCGCCACACAAAAGAGCGGATCTTCGGCGACATAGGCCTGTACCCCGAGGAAGCGCTCAAAGAACTCGGGAAGGTGATGGAGCTGAACGCTGCCGCCGGAAAGGATGATGCCTTTTTCCATGATGTCCGCCACGAGCTCGGGCGGCGTCACGTTAAAGACGTTCTGCACCGAAGTCGCGATCTCGACGAGCAAAGGATTGAGCGCTTCGGCCATCTCATTCGAATTCACCACGATGTCCTTCGGCAGGCCGGTCACCAGGTCGCGCCCACGCACCTGGTATTCCAATTTTTCTTTGGTGGGCATCGCCGAACCGATCTCTATCTTCACCGTCTCCGCCGTCTGTTCACCGATCGCAAGCGCATATTTCTTTTTGATGTAATCCATGATCGCTTGGTCGAACTTGTTGCCGGCGATGCGCAGGCTGTTCCAGGAAACGATGTTGCCGAGCGCGATCACCGCCTGTTCGCTCGTGCCGCCGCCGATGTTGATGATCATGTTGCCGCTGCGCGCGTTGATCGGGATGCCCGCACCAAGCGCGGCGAGGATCGGCTCGCGCACGATGAATGCGTTGCCGGCGCCCGCTTCGCGCGCGGCATTCATCACGGCGCGGCGTTCGGTTTGCGTGATGCCCGCGGGAACGGAAATGACGACGTCCGGTTTGATTATATTGAACCAGCCCGACGCCTTCGAGATGAAGTACGTGAGCATCGCCTTTGTGATGTAATAATCGGCGATCACGCCGTCTTTGAGTGGGCGGTATGGGACGATCTCGTCCGGGGTTCGGCCGATCATCTCCTTGGCCTCCAAACCCACCGCAAGTACCGTGTTATCGGGCCTTGTGAGCGCCACAATGGTCGGCTCGTTGATGATGAATCCCCTGCCCGGTACAAAAACAACGGTGTTTGCCGTGCCCAGATCGATGCCTATTTTCTTGCCAAACATAACGATATTGTAAGCGAAAACGGGGCTTTGCGCAATTCTCCTCCAGAACATCCTTTCGGGGAAGGCAAGCAAAAATCTCCTCATTTCGGACCGGGTCGCTACGCTGAAGGTCCTCAATTGTTGCGCAAGGAAAGTATTGTGGCCTGATCCATATTTCGAGCGTTCTCGAGAGGTATCACGGAGGCGCGTAGGCGCCGAGTGCTAAGGCGCGAAACCAGCAGGTTTCGACGCCGTCCTCGAGAGAATGTTCGAAATATGGATCAGGCGCGGGTTATCTCCGCACCCAACTGCCTCAGCCTTGCGTCGATATGTTCGTATCCCCTGTCTATCTCGTCCGCGCCGTCGATCTCGGAAACACCGGTCGCGACGAGTGCGGCAAGAATGTCGACGATGCCCGAACGCAGATCGCGCACAACGAGATTTGTGCTTGCAAGCGGCGTTGCCCCTTTTATCACCGCAAAATGGTTCAACCCCCGGCCCGCAAAGCGGCACGGGGCGCCCGGTGGGCATTGCGTCGATACCGTGATGTCCGCTCCCATCGAGTTCAGGTCGTTCGTATAGGCGAACCGGTCTTCGTAGATCGTCTCGTGGATCGTCGAGACGCCGTTCGCCTGCGTGAGCAATACGCCGAGGGGCTGCTGCCAGTCGGTCATGTAACCCGGATGTACGTCGGTGTCGATCTCGACCGGCGAAAGTTCGCGCGCGCGCCAGAACGCGATGCCATCCTCGTCCACCTGGTACTCGCCGCCGAGCCGCCGCACGGTGTTCAGGAACGTGATGAGATGCTCCTGGACGGCGCCGCGGAGCTTGATGCGGCCGTTCGTCGCGATCGCAAGACAGGCGAACGATACCGCCTCGTTGCGATCGGGCATCACGCGGTGCGTCGTACCGTGAAGTTTCGGCACGCCTTCAATGATGATCGTGCGCGGCGGATGGAGTTCGATGATGGCGCCCATGTTTTGGAGCAGTTTGATGAGGTCGACGATCTCCGGTTCGAGCGCGGCGTTCCGGATGACGGTCCTTCCATGGGCGAGCACGGCCGCAAGAATGATGTTCTCCGTGGCGCCGACGCTCGGAAAGCGCAGCTCTATCTCCGCACCTCGAAGACCTCCCTCGGGTGCCCAGGCATGAAAACTTTTTTCGGTCACTTCAATGCGGGCGCCGAGCTTCGCGAGTCCGTCGAGGTGGATATCCACCGGGCGCGGACCGATCTTGTCGCCGCCGAGCACCGGCACTTCCGCCTCCCCCGTGCGCGCGAGCAAGGGGCCGAGGGCGAGGATCGGAATGCGGTTCTTGCGCGAAAGCTGCGTCACGCGATTGTTCACGATCTCCTTCGCGGTCGCGCTCACCGTCGGTCCCGCGATATCGACCTGGCTGCCTATGGTCCTCAGCAATTCCACGACGATCTCGAGTTCGCCGATCGCCGGCACACTCTTGAAGATGCACTGCTCGTCGGTCAGAAGCGACGCCACGAACATCTTCGACGCGGCGTTCTTCGCGCCCGCGATCGCGACCTCGCCGAACAGCGGCTTGCCGCCCTTAACGATAAATTTTGCCATGAAGGAATTCCTGAAGCTTTTCGATTGCCACCCGCTCCTGCGTGCCCGTATCGCGGTCGCGCACGGTCACCGTTCCCTTGTGCGTGCCGTCCTCGCCCCCTTCAATAGTATCGAAATCGACGGTGATGCAAAACGGGGTGCCGATCTCATCCTGCGCATAGTACCGCTTGCCGATGTTGCCGCGGTCATCCCAAGCCACGGTGAAATCCTTGAGGAGGTCGTCGTATATCTTCCGCGCGATCTCCACGAGCTGCGGCTTGTTCGCGAGCAACGGGAACACCGCGGCCTTGTACGGCGCGAGACGGGGTTTGAGCTTGAGGTACACGCGGTCGCCGTCCTCGGTGTATGCGTCGAGCATCACCATCGCCATCAGACGATTCACGCCGACCGCCGGCTCGATCACGTGCGGCACGAACTTCTTGCCGGTCGCCGGATCGGTATAGGAAAGGTCGACGCCCGAAAACTTCATATGCTGGTTCAAGTCGTAATCGGTGCGATATGCCAATCCCCAGAGCTCCTTGAAACCGAACGGAAAGTTGTATTCAAGATCCTCCGTTTTTTTGCTGTAGAAGCTGCGCTCCTTGTCGCCGTGCTCGCGCCAGCGCAAGTGATCCTTTTCGACGCCAAGATTTTCCGTCACGAACTTTTCCATTGCTTCCTTCCATCCGTCATACAATTCCTTCCAATCGCTCGTCTCCGGATCGAAGAAATATTCGATCTCCGCCTGCTCGAATTCGAGCGTGCGGAATATGAAGTTGCCTTTTGTGATCTCGTTGCGGAAGCTCTTGCCGAGCTGGCCGACGCCGAACGGCAGGCGGACACGGGTGGAATCGATGATGTTCTTGAAACTCACGAATATGCCCTGAGCCGTCTCGCCGCGGAGATACACCTTCGACTGCGCCTCCGGCACGATGCCGACATGCGTCTCGAAGAGCAGGTTGAACTTGCGCACTGCGGTCCAATCGAACGCGCCGCATACCGGACACTTGATCTTGTTCTCGTTGATGATCGCATCGAGCTCCGTTTCGGGTTTCCCTTCGACGCTCATGCTCTCGTTCTTCGCCTCAAAGTGGTTCTCGATTAGATGGTCGGCGCGTGTGCGCGTATGGCACTTCTTGCACTCCACCATCGCGTCCACAAGCCCGGCCACGTGTCCCGACGCCTCCCATGTCTTCGGGTGCAATATTATAGAGGAATCCAGGCCCACCATATCGCTCCGCTCGCGCACGAATGTGCGCCACCATTCATCCTGGATGTTGCGCTTGAGCTCGACGCCGACCGGGCCGTACTCGTACGAGTTCGCCAGGCCGCCGTAGATCTCCGAACCTGGGAACACGAATCCGCGGCGCTTCGAAAGCGACACGATCTTTTCCATCAAATTGTTCGTCATATCTTTTTTTTCGGACGGCAGCGGTTTGGTCATTGAAATTTGTTATTTGGTTCTTGCTTGGGATTTAGCTATCTGGAAATTGGAATTTACTGTACCACTTGACGTATCCCGCTGCCAAGCGATTTGTCGTCCGGCAACGCGGTCGTTATCTCCTTTGCGTTCGAAAGGAGGAGACCGCCGGCGAACGCATCGGTGGAAGTGAGGCTTGTCGGGCCGAGCAGGGTGATATCACTCCCCACCTGGTTCACGGCGGGGGTGTTGCTCACGGTGAACGAGGCGCTGACGGGCGCATCGGCAACGCCGGTCCCGGCGGCAATGGAAGGTATGATCCATGTGATGAGCCCCGTGCCGGGATCATAGAGTGGCGTCGAGGAGACCGTGCTCGTTGCCGTGCCGATGAAGGAGGTCCCCGATTGGAGATACGCGGATACGGCGATATCCTTCACGTCGGTCGAATAGTTCGTGATCGTCCAATCGACGGTATACATCGTCGGCTGGTTCACCGCCGGCGGATAAGGGCCGGACTGCCAATATCCCTTCGAGGCCAACTCGATGTCGCCCGCCATCTTACTTTCCGCGGTCGTCACGGAAACGGTGCTCGTACCCGACGTGTTCGGCAGCACGGTCGGCGATTGGATGGTGCCCCTCACGCCGAGCGTGTAATCCTTGTCGCTCAGCTGCTTGATGGGGAACGAACCCTTCGTCTTTATCGAGAACGTCACCGATCCCGACTGGCCGGGCGCGACCGACGTGAGCGCCGGCGCATTTGCGGCATACCACGTGACCGTGCCGGTCTTCGAATTAAACGCGCCGTTCGTACGGAGCGTTGTGAAGTCGTACATCGCACCAACGAGGCTCGCCGCGATGTTCACGCTCGAGAGCGTCACGTTAGAATTATTCGTATAGGTCAATACGTAATTGATGCTGTCCCCCGCCTTCGAAACGTAGGTCGACGAACCGTTGGCGCTTATCGAAAGTGCGAGCGGCGCCGCGACCAGCACGAAGTTAACGGGCTGGGAATTGATGGCGTACTCCTCGCCCGAAATATCGGTAAGCACCGATCCCGTGATCGGATATTGCGCCCGCACGGAACCCACGATCGTTCCTGTAAAGGTGAACGTACCTCCCTGCCCCGGTGCAAGCGTACCGACGTCCCATCGGTCGTTCGTCCCGGTGGCGACCGCCATGCTGCTCGTCGCGAACGTGAACGCGGGAGGATATTGCATGAGCAGCGACACGTTCTCCGCCGGCTGG
>JARLIC010000028.1 GCA_031291905.1 Minisyncoccota bacterium | reverse complement strand
CCCCAAAACCCCAAAACCCCAAAACCCCAAAACCCCAGCGAGAAAGAGAGAACATGCACGCGATACGCAAGCATCATGTGTCGCTTTATGCCGATTAGTAGATATCGCCGATCGACTCGGGCTTTATAGTGCTGCCCGGCTCGTCCTTGAAGGCGTTGACAAACTTGTTTCCATTGATGAACTGCGTCGTCGCCACTATGAATTGTATTCCTATCCCCCGTTTATATCGTAGGACAGATACCGGTCTTCTGGGTCAGGTAGCGGAAACAAGATATCTCAGCGAAAGTGATGCCGCCCACGTAGTACACCAGGATGACCTTCTTCCTGTCCCCCTGCTTTCCGCTCTGCTCGAACTGCTTCTCTACGCACGGATTGATTCAATGAGCTTACTCAGTTTCCCGCGGAGGTCGGTTGGCACCTTCTGCGGTCCTGGCAGCTTTGCGACTATGCACGACTCGCATAACGCCGTTACTTTCGGGCATGGTCCACCCGTCGTCCAGGAGCCTTTCCACCAGTCTCACAGACAGCGGCGCATATCCGTTGTAAGTGTACGCTATGTCGTTCGGCTTCTCAATGTTAATGTTCTCGACGATAAGTTGGAAGACCTAAACCATGTCGCACAACGCGAGTACTTCACGCAGATTCTTCCACTCGAGAGGATTGCTGCGCTCGCGATGGAAGACGCCCGCACGTTCGAGGTTCATCAGTCGCAGCAGTTCTTCCTGGCCGAAGGCGTCCACGAACTCCTTGAATATGGTCGTGTAGACGTCCTTCGGCAATCCGTTGTGCGTCACAGACAGAAGGCACAGGATTCTTAGAATTCGGGTCTTCTCCTCGCACTTGGCAATTTCCAGCTCTAGCTGCACCGGCACCTCCTTAGGGAACTCCTCAGGAGTGATGACCTTAGGCTCCATGTCGAGCAGCTCCTTGAAATTAGCCTTGGCCACCTGATTGTCGAGGTATGCCAGCAGGTTGAAGTCTATACGGTGAGATCTGGGGGATAGTACTGATGTTGAAGAAGACCTTCAGTTGCGGGATCTTCAGGTTCTTCAGTCGTCTCATGTATTCGGTCATTTCGGCCACAGTTTTGACGGAGTCCTTCTTCTCGCAGAGCTTCTTCATCTCCTCGTACTTGTTCGGGAACTGCTCCTTCATCAGGTTGAAGTGCAGGTCTCTGCACTCCGCAAACATGATATCTTCGCTGCTGAAGAGATGCAGGGTGCGCTTGCCCGCGGGACCCTTCGTTTCCGGATCCACGATCTGAGTGTCCACGTCGATGATGCCGCACTTGATATCGAAGAACTCGTCGATGATTCCTTCGAAGGTCATCTGTGTCAGCAGCGGAGTGTACATGTCGACAGACCGATCAAGCATGATGAGCGCATCGATTTCGGAGACAGACTGGTCCTCCTTGGCGGCATGTGGGTCTTTGTCCTTGTCGCGGCCAGCGAGAGAGTTGAGGATTGTGCAGCTCCACGGGCCCTTTCCACACTTGATCGGGATCTTCCCGTAGAGCGCCTCAAGTCGCTGCACAGAGTGCTTCACCAGCGTCAGCGACTGATAGTTGTAGCCAAGAATCAGGTTGCGGAAGCTGGAGTTGTCGTCGAGGGAGAGAAGATCCTTTTCAAGGGGGATGAGCTCGTAGGGCAGCTCGTGGATGTCGAGACTTTTTAGGACGTTGCCAGCCTCGAACATGTCCTTGCAGAGGACGGTGTATCGAGGACAGAGGAAGACGAGGAACTTCTTCTCCTCCTTGGTCTCCGTGACCAGCCTGATGATAGTCTTGATCAGCACCGGATTCGGCTTCAGCACGAACACCACCACTTTCGTGTCCACGTCTATCGAGCATTCTGGCTCGAGGAAGATGGTGTCCTTTATGAGTCCCTTCTCTGTCTTGCCTATCATAACGTGGGAGAAGGCGTTCATCTCCGGGTCGAGCATGAGCAGTTTGTCGCCTTCCTCCTAGTCAGGGTGCCAGACGGGAAATTACCTTGCTGAGGATCTGGAGGAAGCTGTTCTTTGTGAACTCCTTCAGCGGCTCGAAATCGATAGCCACTGCGTCCTTGTCCACCGTATCCTTTTCCTTGCTAGCCATCTACGATGCGATAATAATAATGTTTCGCTGTTAAAAGCATCAACAAGTGCTGATGACATCGACACATATGATGCGAT
>JARLIC010000004.1 GCA_031291905.1 Minisyncoccota bacterium | reverse complement strand
GGCCGGAGGAAAAAACGTTCATTGTGAACGAGATGCAGAGCATCTTCGATAAGCTGTTCGATCAGGAATCGATGGGACCGATGTTCCAGCAGTACATGCGCAATGCGCTTTTGCTGCTGATGGAGGACATGCCGAACGAGCCGGCGACGCTCGTGGAAGTGCCGCGCATCTTCACCGATAGCGCATTCCGCGCGCGCAAGCTGGCGCGCATCCACAATCCCGTGGTGATCGATTTCTGGGAGAAGGAGGCGGTGAAGGCCGGTGGCGAAGCGTCGCTCGCGAACATGACGCCGTATATCACTTCGAAGTTCGGTGGGTTCATCACGAACGATTACATGCGTCCGATCATCGGGCAAACGAAGTCCGCGTTCAATTTCCGCGAGGCGATGGATTCCGGGAAGATATTGTTGATCAATCTTTCGAAAGGAAAAATCGGGGACATTAATGCGAGCCTGCTCGGTATGGTGTTTACCGGGAAAATATTGATGGCCGCACTTTCGCGCGTTGATGTTGCCGACAGCGAAAAGCGCCGCGACTTCAATCTTTATATCGACGAGTTCCAGAACTTCACCACCGATTCCATTGCGACGATCCTATCCGAGGCGCGCAAATATCGCCTCAATCTCACGATGGCGCACCAATTCATCGGTCAGCTTACCGACACCATCAAGGCGGCCGTCTTTGGAAACGTCGGTTCCGAGCTTGTGATGCGCGTGGGCGTGGAGGATGCCGAATTCCTCGTGAAGCAGTTCGAGCCGGTGTTCAACCAGAATGACCTCATTAACATCGATAACTTCAACGCGTATGCGAAGATCCTCGTCAACGGGCAGACCTCGAAGCCGTTCAACCTGCAGATCGGTAAGGCGTCGTGGAGTGGCGGCGACAAGGAACTTGCGGAGAAGTTGAAGGAATATTCGCGCCTCAAATACGGTATGGACCGGAAGGCGATCGAGGACGATATCTATAAGAGGTTGCGGGAATAGTTAACAAATGTTATTTTAATTAAAGAGGAGGTACCATGCGAAAGATAATCAGACTTGGCAGCAACGGAGAGTCCGCTGGCGATGGAACAACCATCAAGTGGTAATCGGCAATCGCTCGCGTGATGTGCGCCCGCGGATCCTAACCAGGATCCCGGGCGCATTTATTTTATTATGCGCAGTATGCGGCGATCCTATTTTTTTGGTAGAATAAAGGTATAGAATTTACTTTATGATCAAATATTTAAGTAAGGCGAAGCCGAAGGCGATCGTGGGAATCGCGCTCTTACGCCTCGATTTCAACACGAAGGACGACTGGCGCATGCGCGCGGTGTTGCCAACCATTAAATCCTTATTAAAGACCTCTTGTAAAATAGTGATAGTAAGCCATCGCGGCAGGCCCGAAGGCGGCACGCTCGTGAACGGCATGCCAAAGGGGTTCGCGGTGGACCTGCATCTCAACAACGATGCACTGCATCTTTCGAAGATGATCGGGAAAAAAGTGACGTTCGTCAACCATTTTCGCTTTGCGGATATAAAAGATGAAATCGCCGAGGCGCGGGAGCATACGATATTTTTGCTTGATAACCTCAGGTTCCTTCCGGGCGAGGAGAAGAACGACCCCGCACTTGCGCAGCAGCTTGCCTCGCTCGCGGATTTCTATGTGAACGACGCATTCGCCGTCTCCCATCGCGCGAACGCATCCGTGGCGGCGATCACGAAACTTCTTCCGAGCTATGCCGGATTCGAGATGGAGAAGGAGATCGTATCGCTTTCGAAGGCGATCGACGCGCCGCGGCATCCCGTGGTGCTCATCCTCGGCGGCGCGAAGGCCTCCGACAAGCTGGGCGTGATCGGATATTTCCGGAAGAAGGCGGATTGGTTCCTGCTCGGCGGAGGTTCGGCGAACAGCGTGCTCGCACTCCGCGGCTTCGATGTGAAGCGTTCGCTCCGCGAAAAGGATCCTGCCGCGCTCGCCGCGCTCGGATCGCTCGCACGCGAGAAGAACGTGGTGGTGCCCGTCGATTTCAAATGGCAAAAGAGGGCGATCCTCGATATCGGGCCGGAGACCGAGAAGCTCTTTGCGCAAAAGATAGCCGCCGCAAGGACGATAATCTGGAGCGGACCCCTCGGCCTGATCGAGCGCAAGGCGTACGCGGGCGGGAGCATCGCGGTGGCGAAGGCGATAGGCAGGAATCGCAGGGCGTTCTCCGTTTCCGGCGGCGGCGAGACGGTGATGTTCCTCAAAAAATACAAACTCGATAAAAAATTCAGCTTCATCTCGACGGGCGGCGGCGCAATGGTGGATTTCCTTGCGGGCGAAAAGCTGCCGGGCATCGAAGCGCTCAAAACAAAATGAAAAGAACCGATATCATAAAGTCTCCCCGCCAGAAGATCGTCGTCATCTATCACGGTAATTGCCCGGACGGGTTCGGCGGCGCATGGGCCGCATGGAGGAAGTTTGGCGCGAAGGCGGCCTATCTTCCCGCAAAGGACCGTGACGCCATACCGTGCCCCCTCAAGAACAAGGAGGTCTATCTCATCGACTATACCTACAAACCCGGCGTGGTGAAGAAGCTGGTCAAGGATAACGTACGCGTGACGATCATCGACCATCATGTGACCGCGGAGCCGTCGCTCAAGCTTGTGAAAGATTCCTTATATGCGATCGATCATTCCGGTTCCGTGCTTGCGTGGAAATATTTCCATCCCGGCGCGAAGGTGCCGATCCTACTGCGTTACGTGGAGGACCGCGACATCTGGAACTGGAAGGTACCGCACGCACGTGAGATGCTGATGCTGCTCGATCTCGCGCCGTTCGAATTCGGGGCGTGGAACCGCATGGCGCGTGAGCTGGAAGATCCCCGTCTGCGCGCGGTGAATGCCAAAAAAGGCGCGCTGCTTCTTTTGCACTATCGTTCGCTTTATGAAAAACTTTTGCCGAACGCAGACCTTGTGAAGTTCGAAGGGAAAAAGGTATATGCGCTCAATTGCCCATACTATTTCGCAGACGACCTCGGTCACGACCTTGCGGCGAGGACGCACTCGCTTGCGATCTTATGGAACGAGAACGGCGGCCGCGTGCGCGTATCGCTCCGTTCGGAGGGCGCGACCGACGTGTCGAAGATCGCACAGAAGTACGATGGCGGCGGACATAAGCATTCGTCGGGATTCTCGTTCGATGCCGGCAGAAAAAAGCCGTGGAAGCTTATCGCACGACCGTAATGCCGCCAACGAAAAGGAAATATTACGCATATCTCGTGCCGGCCGCCGGAGGCCGCGGTGCCGCGCCGAAGCAGGGCATTGCCGACGATTGGAAATCCTGCGAGAAGATCGTTTCGGGAAAGTTCGGCGCGCGCTACAAAGGGTTCGAGCGCCGCGGCGATGCCGAGGCATGGCTTGCGGACGGTGCGAGGTACGAATCGAAGCTCGCGAAGCCGCGTCCCAAGCTCGAACCCGGCATCTATTTCGACGCGGGCACCGGCCGGGGCGACGGGGTGGAGGTCAGCGTCACGGACGAGCAAGGGAAGAATCTTTTGCATAAGGCGGTCTCGCGCGGCGAGCTGAACCGGTTCGGCAAACACCTCGTCGACGATGCCGCGGCGACGAACAATTACGGCGAATTGCTCGCGCTCCGCCACGCGCTCAGCATCGCGCACAAAGAGAAGATAAAGAAGATCTTCGGTGACAGCAAGCTCGTCATCGAGTATTGGTCGAAGTGGCATATCAAGCGGAAGGACCTGCCGGAGGAGACCGTCGCGCTTGCGGACGAAGTGTCGCGCGCGCGCGAAGCGTTCGAAAAGACCGGCGGTACGATCG
>JARLIC010000027.1 GCA_031291905.1 Minisyncoccota bacterium | reverse complement strand
TCACCGGCGGTTTGGATGGCATTCGTTCTTTTCGGCAGTGCATATTTGGTTTTATGAGGTCGTAGCAATCCCTCTCTCTCATACTCCTGAAATCAAATATGCCTTGCCGATCCCGGCAGGGCATATGTTTTAACGATCTTTCACAACAGAATACCGCACAAGAAAGGGGAAGGACATGTACGATCCGGAGGACGAAAGGAAACCGCCGACCACGTGGCGCGAATACCTCGACCAAAGCAAGGAAATGTTCGGTGCCATCAAGTGGGCGTGGCGGGAATTCAAGACCCCGCAGGCCCTCCGTTGGTATCGCCGGCTTCTTACCGCCGTAACGCTTGCGACCGTATTCTCGGTTGCACAACCAAAACTACTCGCCGTGCTCTTCGACGGGACGGCCAAACACGATCTGCGGGCCACGATCATCGGGGTGGCGGGATTTTTCTTCTGCCTCATGATGCAGCGGCTCGTGGATTACCGGCACGGCGTCGCGCGTGAATGGCTGCTGGGTCTCAACATGGGCGAGCTCGACGATCGCATGACGGAGCGCTTTTTCGAGAAATCCATCGGACAGCATGTCGAGGAGAACTTCCGGCTCAATCCGGAAAGCATCATGACCGGGCGCGAGCGTCTGCTCGCCGTCCAGTCGCTGCTGTTCTTCGAGGGCATTCCGATCATTATGGGACTGGGGTTTTCCTATGTGCTTTTATGGGTTCTCAGCCCCGTCATCGGATTGGTGCTCACGGGATTCCTCGCCGCCTACGGACTCTATGTACTTTATCTGAATCAAAAGGTGCTCGAAGCATGCTCGCCGATCGAAGTCGAATGGCGGCGTATGAAGCGGTACCGCTTTGAGAGGATGAAGAACGTGGAGCGCGTGAAGACATCCGGCAAGGAGCTCGACGAGCTGCGGATCATGAAACAGTGGTTCGCGGACACCGTAGGAAGGGACCTTTCCTTCTGGCTCTGGTATCTCACGCAGACCCTTCGTCGGGGAGCGATCCTCATCGTCGGCCTCATCACGGTCCTCATCTACGGGATCGTGCTCGTGTGGACCGGCCGCTGGATGATCGGTGCGCTCATTCCGCTCGTCATGTGGAGTCTGGACATCGTCAACAACGTCTGGCGGATCGGGCATATAGAACGCCAATTCAACTGGTATATGCCCGCGATCCGCCATATGATCGAGGCGCTTTCCATCCCTCCCGCCGTCACGTCGAAGCCGGACGCGGTCGTGCTTCCCGAAGGGGGGCCGGTCGAGATCGTCTTCGACGCGATCACCCACACCTATCCGTTGGACGGGGATGATGGAGGGAAAGATACCTCTTCTTCATCGCCGGCGGCGGTTATCAGGAACGTCGCATTTTCCATCGGACGGGGTGAACGCGTCGCGCTTATCGGTCCATCCGGGGCCGGCAAGACGACGCTCATGAAGCTCCTGCTCCGGTTCATGGACCCGGACCGCGGTGCGATCCGCGTGAACGGCCATGACCTGCGCGACATAGACCTCTCCTCATGGATGCGGTCGGTCGCGTACATTCCTCAGCACGCACAGATCCTCGACGGGACGATACGCTACAATCTGGAGTACGGCCTTTCGGAGGAACAGCGCGGGCAGTGGACGGACGACCGCTTGTGGGAATTGATGCGGAAGTTGTGCATCGATTTCGGCGAGCGGCTCACCGACGGGCTTGAAACGGTCGTCGGCGAGCGGGGTATGAAGCTCTCCGGAGGTCAGGCCCAGCGGATCATGATCGGCGCCGCCGCAATACAGCATCCGCCGTTCATGATCATCGACGAGGCGACAAGTCACCTCGATTCATCCACGGAGCGGGCAGTGCATCACGGCCTTTCGGAGATACTGAGCGACGATGTCGGGGCGCTTATCATCGCGCACCGGCTTTCCACCGTCCGGAATCTTTGCGACAAGTTCGTGGTGCTCCGCAACGCGGAAGAAGTAAGGAACGGAGATTCCCAGATCGAAGCGATCGCGGATTCGTTCGAAGAGCTCTATGCGATCTCTCCGACGTTCCGGCACCTTGCCGATGATCAGCATGTCGCGGTCCAGTAACCACCACAATGGCGCCGTCGCGTAAAAGCGATAGGCGCCTTTTTTATTGCCATGCTCGCCGGCGTTACGTCGGCGGCGCATATGCTATCATTTCAATGAACCGCATGAAAATATTCGTCAAAGCAAAACCCGGCGCAAAAAAAGCATATGTGAAAGAGGAGGACGGCGGCCTTTTCGCCGAAGCGGCCGAGCGGCGCTTTACGGTCGCCGTTACGGCGCCTGCCGCACAGGGGAAAGCGAACCGTGCCATCGAGCGTGCGATCGCGGAGTATTTCAAGATCGCGCCGTCGCGCGTGCGGATCGTTGCGGGGCAGGTCTCGCGGCAAAAAACGGTCGAAATATTGGAATAGTCTTTCGGTCCCGGCCTTACGCGGACTGTTTATGCCGGAACGAGATGTGGATAAAATTGTCCACGCCGAGATAGGAGCCGGCATCGCTCAAAAGGATGACGAGCAGGCAGATGATGACGATCACTTCGTCGTTGATGAACTGTTCGATGCTGAGCGCGTTATAGCTCACATTCGGGAGGAAGCTCAGGAAGGTGACGGCGATGCCGACGATCGCGGCGATGCGCGTCGCAAGGCCGAGGATGAGACACGCGCCGATAATGAGGAAGGCCCATTGCGCGAACGGGTGCACCCATCCCGTCGCCGCGGGCGCGGCGAGCCACGAATAGAGGTTGGTGAGCGACTGCGTCCGGAAGTCCTTGCCGAGCGAAGGGTTGAAGAGCACGGCGAAGCCGAAGAAGAAGAAATTGAGGCCGATGGCGATCCGTAAAAGGAGGATAGCGATACGGAGGGAATGGGAAAGCTTTGAGGGGGTTCGTGAAGAGCTCATTGGGGTCAAAAGGGGTCTTTTATTCTTATTCGGTATTTAGCTATCCGTGATTTGGTATAATTGAATGTATGATGGAAGACCACCGCGTGCACAAGCTTGGCCACCGCGCGTTCTTTTTGTTTCTTTCGCGGCGGATAAAGTTCGCGGTATTCCTGTTCGTGCTGACGGGTGCGGTGTGGTATGCCGATAGAAGGCTCCTTCAAGGAGAATGGTCCTTTTGGGCCGGCTACGCCGCGGAAGTACTTCTGCTCATAAGTATAGCGTATCTCCTTATGGTATTGCTACGCACCTATGTGGAATACCGCTGCTACACCTACACCTTCACCGAGGAGGCGTTCGTGGTGACGAACGGCTACGTCACGCACCGGGAGGTTGCCGCGCTCTATCACCAGATCCAGAACGTGAACATTGAGCGAGGACCGTTCGACCGCGTGATCGGCGTCAGCGGGATCGTCATCATCCTTTCGGGTGCCCAGCACGACGCGGCCCATAACAAGATCGTCCTTCCCGCGGTGGGGAAGACGAAGGCGAAGCTCGTACAAAAGGAATTGCTCGTCCGCGCGCGGCGGAACGTCAGTTAGGGAAATCGAACCGAAGCAGTTTGCGGCCCTGGTCGATGAGATAGAGGGCGTTTTCCTGCGTGTCGTAGGTCGGCGCGGTGCCGTCGGAAACGGCGGAGACCGTCGTAAAGTTACGGAGCGAGAGGTCGGCAAGGTCGAGGAAGCCCACATGGTCGGGATAGGTCACAAAAAGGTGGGACTCGTCCTTGTACCATGTGAGCGAACGCACCGACGCCATGTCGGGCAGGTTGAACCGGTAGTAATCCGAAGTGGTGAACGAGAACACCTCGATGCTCCGGCTCTCCTGCGCCGCGAGTGCGGCCCCGTCGCTTGTGGGATAGAAATATTTCACGTCGTCGGCGATCTTTGTGAGCGTTTCCGAAGGGATGTCGTAGCGGAAGAGCTCGCCGTCCTCCTGGAGGATGCCGAGTTCCGTGCTGCGGATCCACTGCAGCCCCCGGATGTGTCCCGGCAGGGAGAGCGACGCATCCACCACGTTATCCGAGAACGGGTCGTACACGACGACCTGCGACGTTCCGGCGGCGTTATGGTATTGGGCCCATGCAAGCCACGACGACGAGATGGCAAGGGGGCTTTCGATGGTCTGCCCGTCCGCGGCGGTCCGGAACGCGGTCATCGTGCCGGTGCGGAGGTCGACGGAAAACAGTTTCAGCGCGGTCTGTACGATGACGTTGTTGCCGTTGTAGGGATTGACCGCGATCGCAACAATGGCCTTGTTCGTGACGGATGATTTCGTGAAGAGCGAGGAAAGATTGGTGCTGGTGGCGTTCGGGAGGTCGTATGCCGAGTAGGCGCCGGCGGGGGACCTGACGACGATCGTCGTGAAGTCGCTGCCGTGGCCCACGATCGTGCCGTGGCCGATGATGGTCGAGGTCGTCGAGGGCAGCGCGCCGGAGGCCTGTCGCGCGATCGTGCCGCTCGCATTCTGCGTGACCACGTTCCCGTCGGCCTCGAAGAACGAGGTGACGTTCGCGGCGCTTGCGACACTCGATGCGTTCGCCGGCACGAGGACGGCGTATTTCATCTCAGTGACGAGCGTGGGGGAAACGGGTGCGTTCTCGGTCCACGCGTCGTAGCCCGGTGCCGAAAGGGCGAGCGAATAATTTTCCGGAAAGAGATTGGAGATCAGTGTGCCGCGGCTCAAAAAGCCGGATGAGTTGCGCACGGGTTTCTTATCCAAGGTGATCGTCGCGCCGTCGGGATATGACCGCACGTAGATCGCGCCCACCTTCTGCGTCTTGAAGGTGGCGGGATTGATGCGCCAGCCTTGGGCGTAGAAGACCACGGCGGTGCCCACAATGAAAAAAAGGGCCACAAGCCCGTAAAAAAGCGCCTTCCTTGTCCGTATCGTCATTACTTATCCATTGTAGCGGATATCATCTTGCGCCTCAAGTTGGGCGGGCGGTATAATGAGGATAGATTCGGCCTAAGATTTCGGATCAAATATTACTAATAGGGAGGACAATAGCACCGCGGTCCGTGGATCGCGGTTGTAGTCCACCCACCTGGCTTTTGCGCCAGAAATCTTACGCCGGATCGAATCAAAGGGGCCCCGCTCACGCGGAGCCTTTTTGATTATTCATCGTGTGGTATTGCATAAATTCGAAGATTGTGTTATTCTTCGGGAAGATTTTCAAGAAAGGGTAGTGTAATGATAACGGCGAATGTGGTGCTTTTTGTGTGTGGTCTCGCCTTGGCACTCGGTTGGGGATTCAACGGGATCCTGACCCATAAAGGAAGGATTGTGGAAGCCAGCGAAGAACCCAATCCTTTTATGGAATATGCCATGGCGACCGTTCTGGGCTGTCTGGTCGCCTGGGTCGCGGCTCTTCTTTCGGGAAGCGCCACCCTGATCGGATACTTCCATTTGAAGCCATCCATACTGATCTTCGGGTACCTACCGGTATACATCTTCCTCCATATGAGGATCCGCATCTTAAGGAAGTCCGAAAGGCGGCAGACACCACTCGGCATTCGATGAACGATAGATCGACGCGCACGACCTCCGGTACGGCGCTTTTTTTTGCACCAAAAGGCGCGCGAACACGGGAAGCTTGACCTTTGCCCCCCGACTAATATATAATGACCCTCATGTTGGCTATCAAACTACAACGCATTGGAAAGAAGCATCAGCCGAGCTATCGGGTGGTGGTCGCGGAAGGCCGCTCAAAAATGGCCGCTCCGCCGGTGGAGGACCTCGGTTCGTATAACCCTTTCACCAAGGCAATAACGATCAAAAAAGAACGTGTGGCGTATTGGATGAAGGCCGGCGCACAGCCGACCGTGACCGCGCATAACCTCTTGGTGAAAGAGGGCGTCCTTACCGCCAAGAAGATCGCCGTGAAGATGCCGAAGGCGGTCGTCAAAGAGAAGGAGGCGGAAAAAGAAGCGCCGGTTGCGGCTGAAGCCGCTTCAACGGCGGAAGGTGAAACAAAAGAGGAAGCGGCGGCGTAGTAATAATATCGAACGACAAACGGCATCCTATTTATGGCGAACTCAACATTTGCGGACCAGGAATTTCTCGAATACCTTGTAAAATCGCTCGTTGATCATCCGGAAGATGTGAAGATCGACCGCACCGTCGATGAACGCGGCGTTTTCCTCGTGCTTCATGTGAATGCCGCGGACATGGGCCAGGTGGTGGGCCGCAAGGGTGTGACCGCCATCGCTATCCGCTCGCTTTTGAAGATCGTGGGTATAAAGAACAACGCACGCGTGAATTTCAAGATCGCGGAACCCGAAGGCGGCACGCATGAGCCGCGGCCGGTGGACGAGAACTCCAGGACGGGGGAACCCATAGAAGAGAATTAGAAAAGGCCCCGCAAGGGGTTCTTTTGTTTCTTTTGTAATCCCCGTATGCCTTTTCGGGGACGGTGTCGCGCCCTGCTGAGCGCGCACCTAAGGTCTCGGCGCCTACGCGCCTCCGACATTCCCCTCAAAGGCATACGGGGATTACAAAAGAAACAAAAACCTCTTCCTCTTGAAAGTATCATGCATATGCTTGCAAAGGACCTGTTTTTTGGTGTATCATATACCCGTTATGGCACTCGCTTATACCGACTTAACCAAAGGGGTCCTGTTCATCATGGACGGCTCGCCATACGAGGTCATTGAGACCCATTTCTTGCGCATGCAGCAGCGCAAGGCCGTCGTACAGACGAAGATCCGTAATCTCATCACCGGCAAGCTTCTGGACCGCAATTTCCAGGCCAGCGATTCGTTCGAGGAGGCGGAGATTGAAAAAAAGAATGCGATCTTCATCTATCAAAGCAAGGGTGAATTTTGGTTCCACAAAGAGGGTAATCCCAAAGAACGTTTTATGATCGATGCCGATATTGTTGGCACGCAGGGCCAGTTCCT
>JARLIC010000026.1 GCA_031291905.1 Minisyncoccota bacterium | reverse complement strand
CGACTTTGACTCGTCGAACCGAACAGAAACAGAGAGCCAGTCTGTACAAGTTCGACCTTTGCATTCTACACAATGTCACATACACGCATGTTGTGCTGCTTCGGCTGTAGTGCAGCGGAATTAGTAAGAAGGATCGAAGAGTTCAGAGTCTTGCCGTACGGACCGACGCTTCGACATTTCGAAGCGCTGCGCAGTGGTATCAACGTTAGCAACCTGAACAACGACGCGGATCAGTTCAACAGATTAAGATAAGTGTGAGTTCCAATGATGTTTGTTCAACTGACCCCTACTTCATGTTAAAACCATTCGAACCTCAAAGGTGCGAGAACGAGACGCCAAAGACACTGTCCGATGCGAGAATGAGACGAGGCGAATCGAACCGCAGGAATCGAACCTCGCATCCACTCGTTCGAAGCTGGCATCGCCGCGACATCGCTCTCAACCCTCAACCAAGCGGTACGTGATGTGTCATGCCTGTGCGCATGTGGTGGCGTGATTCAGCTCCTCTGTGCCGCATCACATCCGCGGCACGCTCGTACGCCGCGACGATCAGAGTTTCTTCGATTCGAATGCCGCGCCTCATTTCTCGTTCGAACTCGAGCTCCTTGGTGTGAATCGAACACGCCAGTGAACCCACGAAGCACGAGGTTGTGTGTAACGCTTCGTGTGCCTTCGAATGCCACGAGTTCGTACCATCGGGTGGCCTGCATCGGTCCTGCACTTCGATGATTCTCACGCCTTCCGTTCAAATTCTTGAATCGTTCGAATTCTCTGCAGGCAGCCACCCATTCGACACTCGTCGCCTCCCCTCGATGGCGGCAGCAAGTGATCCTCCCTCGGAGTCCTTGATCCCTCACACCCACGCCGCGGTGGATGAACTCTTCGCCTACTGGACGCACGTGATCCATCAGCTCGACCACTCGACGACGAACTCTTTCGAATTGTTTCGCGATCATCCGCCGTTCGATCATCCGCCACATCACGCATTCGAGCTCGAAGAAGAGGACGAGGACATACCTGATCTAGTCGATTTCACACCCGACGTGGTTGAGATGGAAGATGGACAGTGAGAGCAGTGCTGGTCAGTTCAGTTTCGGTCGACTGTGTGCGCACTGTTTCGAACTGCAGTCGCTCATTTCTGCCTCTTTCTTTCTCTCTCTCCCTCTCTCTTTCCAAAGAAGTCTTACCCTCCTGCGCTCCTCGTCATCTCGCCGAGTATGAAGTCATTCAATTGTATCGACGACGCCATGCTCATCGCTTCGAGCATCTGCCGTACTCCCCCGAAACGACCGATTCGTGGGCTTCCACGTATCTTCGAACCGCACCTTCGAATCGCGTTCCGGGCACGACCGGAGTCTTCAATTCGACGAGGCTCCAACCGGATATGAAGCTGTCGTGGTATGCCGGCTATCTCTTTTCGAATGGGATGTACGAGGAGTTGAACGCGATGGGCAAGATTACGACCGCGGTCGATCTTCCTGTTCTCAACTTTGAAGTCGAACCGAACTCCGAACAGGCGAAGGCGCTCCTCGTTCCAGCCGATGAGTCCCTAGTGGAGATGGTACTCGTCGGTGATCCTCGTCAATTCGGCTCACTCTTCAATTCACCGCGCGATCTCGGCATCGAAGCGAATTGTACGATGGCCAGTTGCAAGCCGTCGTTGCTCAAGTCGCACATCACCAGGAAGAAGGATCGTCTGGGGAAGCCGATCGTCCACTCGGCGATTCTGTGCATTTCATCCGGTTCGACGGCAATTCCCGCGGGTCAAGAGCTGTTCATTCCGTACGAACGAGGCGAGGCGAGGCGTTCGAATGTTCGACCGGACAAGAACGTGTATTGGGACCCGCAAGCCGCGATGGATCAAGAGTCGCCACCGTGTCATCAATGCCGCCTGCGCAAAGGTGAGCCTTCGAATCCGCTCGTTCGATGTGCCTATGCCTCTCCGACCGAACGCGATCACCTCGATGCACCACTTCGATGCACGATCGCATTTCATGCGAACTGCTTTTCGAAGACTGCATACCCGGCTTGGAAGGCAATGTACTGGTATTGTGAGGAGCATATGAAGGGTCGACCGCGCGCTGTCATCCTCTCCAACTCGTCCTGTTTCCTCACGGCCTCTCCTCCGCCGCCGCCGCAATCGCAACCGCAGCCACTTCCGGCCCGCCGTCCGTTCGGAATGACGGAAGGTGTTCGACAGGCATTTCTCAACGCCTCACCCGTGACGCCAATAGTGCGTCGAGCTCCGGCTCCGGCGACTTCGATCGCTCAACCATTGAAGCATCGTTTCGATTCGTCCGCTCGTTCGTGTCAGGCGCCGCCATTTCGAAGCGAGACCTCCACTTCATGGAGGACGAACGATTTCCCTGATTCGAAGTCCGAACCGGCTCCGCTCGAATCGGAGTATGAAGCATCATCGAGTTCCGAAGCAGAGGTCAGCGAGGAGGAGGATTTAGATCGCGACGATACGACGGTGGTGGTGTCCGAATCGAAGAGGGCTTCAAATTACGGTAGTCGTCGAAGTCGCGGTTTCAAGCCACTTTCGATTCCTTCCGAACCGCCACCGGCGACGGCTTTGTTGAGTGAGGAAGGTCGAAAGAAGGTGAATGACGTTCAAGTGGAGTTCGACCACGACCCGTTCACTGACCCCAAAGACTTCGATCATCTTCAACGCAGATTCGAAGCCGTTCAAGCTCATTGCTGTACACGTGAGAAGATGAGTCAGCTTGCTTCCTCGCTGGCGCACTGTCACTCGATCTTCAATGGCGCGGACACCTTCCTTCGAAGTCGCTATCAATATTGGAAGAAGATGGGAGGGAGGGAGGCGGTTCGACTTCACGTCGGTCAGCATTTTGCCTCGCATCATAAGACTTGGGATTGGATGGGCATGGAACTCTGCGAGGCCTGTTATTCGTATCTGCTCGGTGTTGGACGCTCGACCATGTTTGATTGGACGACGGAGGAGGCGATGGTGGCGAACGGTTCGAAATCGGCGATCGACGAATGTGAAGAACCCATGGGCGAGTTCGAGGGCATCATGTACCGCTATTTGCTCGGCCTCGTCGAGAATCACGAAGCTCAAACACGACCAGGCGCCGATGGCACCACTGCCGATGGCAGGAGCATACGCGTTCTCAATTACTTGACTTGGACACTCGCTTGGAAGGATGCGGTCGATCGACTTCGAAAGAGCATGTTCGGACTCGGTCCGTTCGATACGGACAAGTCGAATCCGTGGACGATCAGTCGGAATACCTTCCAACGCGCGGTCGAAGCCGTACATCGCACGAGGCCGTGGAAGCTCGAAGTGAAGAAGTGGAAGGGCCTCGCGAAATGTGACGACTGTGAGAAGTTGCAGAATGCGATCAAGCAGGCTCCTCCTAATGGCAAGGTGGCTGCGAGAGGTGCCTTCAACAATCACAATAAGGAATGGATGGAGCAGCGTCAGTTCTTCGAAAGGAAGAAGACCGAGGCGGTGACTACACCGTGGAATTGGTGGACGTTCACCATGGACGGTATGGATCAAGCGAAGACCGCGATTCCTTCGTACACCGACAAGCTTCACGACTCCGCGACTCAAGAGAATCTTCCGACTCGAGTCGTCGGCTTCTTCGGCTTCGGTGCGGTGCATCCTAACGGTGCCGTCACCACCTTACCGAATGTTCAATCCAAAGGCGGCGCAGCTTCGATCACGGCAGCGGAACTCGTCTTCAATGCGCAGTTCGAAGCGATGGATACGGAGATTTGGTATCCGATTCCGGATGCACCATTCATCGGCGACGATCCTCGTGCGATAGCGGCGAATAGCTCTAAGTCGTTCGATTCCTCTCTCGATTCGAATCGTTCGAATCCGCTTCTCGAACCTTCGCCGACGAACTCTTCGAATCCTCCCGAGATCGAACTCGATCCTTTCAAAGAACAAGATCCAGCCGCCGGTCCCAAGGTTCAATCGAGCGTGTGGTCCGGCATGTCTCCGAATTCGAAGGTGCCGTTCATGTGGCCTCTCAGTATTCACTTCACCTACGATAATGCCGGCAGCGATTTTCACAATGGCCATTTCCTGAGTTGGTGCGGTCAGCTCGTCGCCATCGGTGTGTTCAAGGAGATTACGATTTCGACCTTGCTCGTCGGTCACACTCATGATATCGTCGATCAGATGTTCTCGGTCTGGGCGTTTCGCTTGAAGCATCAGAATGCTCCTTCGCTCTCGCGACTCCACGAACTCTTTCAAGAAAACTACGGTTCGAGAGTGTATGCGAGTGACGACCTCGTAGTTGAAGCGCCTGCGACTCGAAGGCATTCGACGAAATCCGCAGCGGTCCGCCGATCCTCTTCAGCTTCGACCTCTCGTTCGACGCAATCGAAGTCCGGCGGTCGTGCGAAAGTACGCCGCAATGTCGCCTCGTACCTCCTTCATGTCGCCGAGAAGCGAGGTGTCAAGCCGGTGATGATTCAACAGAAGTACTGCATCGAGACGGAGGGCTGGTGCTTCACGGAGGGTCAGATTTCGAACATCAAGTCCGTGCATCAATTCTATATCTGTGAAGAGGAGATCAAGGGCGAACAGACGATCATGCTCTACAGTCGACAACTCGCACCGTTCGATCCGGAGACTGGCGGTCGCAAGCAGCCTGAGTATCTGTATCCGGATGTGAGGCATGGTCCTTGGTCGCAGCGCATGGAGCTCTTTCAATCGAAGAACCGGCAGACCGACGATCCCTTCATCAAGCCTCCGCTTCGAGTCGACACGAAGCCGGTTCGAGAGCATTTGAAGATGCGACATGCGACCGCCGCGACCGTGAAGGAAGGAGACAAGTGGCTCGCCAATATGACCGATGCCGAGTTCGAAGAAATGACGGGATACCTCGACGAGTTCGATTCCGAACAGCTTCGACTCAGTGCACAGTGTTCGATCTGCACCACGTACGTCGAGAAGTTGAAGGAGATTGGAACCATTCACGGCGGTGAGAATGCGGCGGAACGGAAGGAGTCGGCTGAGAAGAAGCGGGAGAAGGACAAAACACGCGATGCACTCAGGGAGCACATCAAAGCGGCGAAGCATGAGTTCTTCAAATTGAACGATAAGTTCGAAGAGGTGGAGCAGGGCGACGGCATGCCTCCGGTGAAGAAGCTCGTACAAGAAGGCTGGTGGTCGAAATGGATTCGAAGAGTGAAGGATGTGATCGAACCCTACCGGAAGAGTCGAGGCGTCGTTTCGGTATTGACACCGGAAGAGAGGGTGGCCGGATATTCGAAGCGAGTGAAACTACCGGGCGATGCTGCGACGAAGAAGCCTTCGAAGCCAACGTGGAAATGTCCGACGTGCAAATGCCAGAACCCTCTACTGGCACCACAGTGCTGTCACGCGAAGAAAGGCACTGAGGGCGAAGAGAGCTTCGGTGGTGTCATGTGTGGTACTGTTCGGCCCGAAAATGCATTGGCCTTGGCCAAGGCCGCGGCGGAAGCCAAGGCCGCGGCGGGGGCCAAGGCTGCTTCGAGTCCTTCGCCTCTTGCCGCAGCGGCCGCTTCGAATCCGGCTGCTTCGAATCCTTCGCCCGACTCAGAGCCTGCGCCTCGTCTCTCCACGTCCGAACAATGCCGTGCACTCAATGGTGCTCCGCGTGCGGGGCAGTACGCAGTCGTTCGTTCACAGGATCCTTTTGTGCCGTATTGGATTGGGAAGATCAAGATGACTCGCGGTTTCGATCCTTCGGATGACACCGCTTCGGTCTTTTCATCTTCGACTCGTACTCCGATTCATTCGAACGATTCACCGCCTGCAGTCGCGGCATCTCGTCCGAGGCGAGCCGCAGCTCGTCAGTCTCGACCACTCCTGGAGGGTCACCCAGACTCGGAGGAGGAGTTCGAATCGAAGCGGCCGAACAAGAGGCCGAAGCACGTTTCGAAATCGAAGTCCAAGTCAACTAAACGCAAGGCGACTACAACATCTTCGAAGAGAGCGAAGAAGCGAACGAAACGAGATTCAGACTACGACGAGGAGGAGGAGGAGGAGGAGGAGGAGGAATCGGAGTCGAATGAAGCATCGGAATCGGAGGATGAAGAATCGAGCGAAAAATCTGCATGGGAAGTTCAAGTCGCATGGTGGGAGTACAAGCGAACTGCAGCTGCGATCAACTTGCAGCTCGGAGGCGGCAAGAAGAGTGATCAAGCGGTCGTGACGGCGATCGACAGCGACGAGAATGCTCCGCTCAACACGATCGCAGCTTGGGAGTTGGCGAAGAAGAATTTCAAGGCGGGCAAATTCGGCCAACTGCCGGTTCAAGTCATCACTCGACTTCGACCTCTCTCATACGCTCCATGCAATCCGCCTCAAGATAGCGATTGGCTGGATTACGATCAGTTGATCGTATGGGGTTCGGATGTTCTCACCGAATCGAACGTCATCCGCGAATCGTACTTCAAATGGATCTTAGAGGATTTGACGACTGAGGATTCGAATGCGAAGCTCGCAGACGCAGCAGCAGCAGCAGCGGCAGCTGCCTCCTCATCATCCAGCATGCCAGTCGCAGCGCCAGCCGCCTCAGAGGCCGCCATGGACCTGTCTCAGTGAGACTTGCACTGTTCGAAAAAATAATTCTAAGGTTCAATTTGTTTTCGATTTTTCGAAGTGTTTGAGCACCAATAGCATCAACAACAGCATACAGCATCAAAAAGACATTAGTACACACTGTCCCATGCATGCGCGAGCAAAAATTTCGAAACTTCATTTCCGGACTGTGGGCAATCCGGAAATCAAAGGGGAGCCGTTATTTTCCATCATTTTCCTTCATGGGGCGCATCAGAAGAACATAGGTGAGAAGAGATGTCTTCAGACGATGTTGATTTCGTCTCAGTCGGCAGGAATTTCATGATCAGGACAATTGTACATGTCCAACCTAAGGAAGTCATCTTCTCCAGGCGAAATTTCGTCTCAAGACGCAATTGAATAGCAGGCCCTCGTCTCAAGACGAATCTTTAAGACGCTTGTGCACGTACATCTCGCTTTGTTGACACGCACGGAAAATAAACGAATTTCATAATGCGAAAATGAACGCCGCCATGCATGAGGTGTGACAGGCTCGGGGCGTGTGTCCGAGGACTGTCAGGATGTCGTGAGAGTGTGCGAAGCGTAGGTTAGGCGTGTATGTCTCGACGAGCGATCGAAGAGTGCGAACGAGGCGAAGCGCGAGCGAGCAGGCGGTTTTCGCAAGCGCGTCTTGACTGAGTCTTTCTGCCTGGCT
>JARLIC010000025.1 GCA_031291905.1 Minisyncoccota bacterium | reverse complement strand
CCACTTGTGACGTCACAAACACAGATAAAGACGTGGCAACGTAGATGTACAATGACGATTATCGTTTCGGTTGTGTCACCGGTTATAGCGACCCGCTTACAATCTTCTCGTAGTAAGGACGGAAAGCGTCGACGTTGATTTTTATAACGGCTTCCTCCACGTCGGTGTTGGACATGATGACCATCAGGTACGCTGACTTTGTGAACTCCAGAAGGTAGGCGCGGAACTTGGAGTTCTTGAACATCATCTCCTGTAACTGGTAATTGGTCGCTAAGAGACTTAGCTTGAACTGCGTGATGATGTTGCTGATCTTCTCAAACCTGTGCGGGTCCTTGTGGGGCTTGGCCTCAACGTGCGAGATCTCCAGGAGCCTCGACTGTCCAAACAGCACCAGTTCGTCCGCCGCGCACAATTTGCACAGCTGTCTCAGCCCCTCCTCGAGCTTGTCGATCTTCGGGATCAGACAGTGGGCAATCCTGGACCCCACCTGATACAAGTTCTCGTCCCAGATAGAGGTGCTATAGATCTCAATCTTGAGCGGCGTCGACTTCTCGATGATCTGCGCCTTCCTCTCCTCGAATATCTACCCTCGGTGTTTTGTTTTCACGAATACAGCGACGCGCTCCATCTCGGAGACCATGTCCATCTTGTGGATCAGCACGAACACCTTCGCGTCCTTGGAGAACTCTGCCAGCGCCCGTATCGAGTTCGCGTAGTTCCTCATATCACTCTATAGGCTCGCGATTTTATATACCTCCACGTCCTTGCTGATGTCAAACACATAAATCATGACCGCCGCGTTCTTGAAGATGTATTCACATAGCGGCCCCAAGCATGGATCCGTGAACAGGTCCTGACTATCCCCCACGGATCATTTACGAAAGAGTACTTCCTGCACTCCCAAAGATTGAGGTAGAGGTTGCCGAGGAACTTGACCTTGGAGTTCTCGAACTCCATTGTGAATGCGAACTTCGCGGTGTCCTTGGCGTGGCGGTCGGCGAATATGATAGACCGCATCGTCGACTTCCCGCTGAATCGCCTTCCCACCAGCAGCACCTACACATCTTTCCTCTCACGTTCGCACTCACCTTCTCGCTCTTCTCAGTCGGTTTCATCTTATCTTCTGTTTAGTATGTGCTTGTTACTAAATAACATTCACTTCTCTGTCTCCCCTGTTCGCACGCATAT
>JARLIC010000003.1 GCA_031291905.1 Minisyncoccota bacterium | reverse complement strand
CCAAAACCCCAAAACCCCAAAACCCCAAAACCCCAAAACCCCGCGCAGCACGCAGCACGCAGCAAGTGTATCAGTCTCAACAGCTTATAATATCGTGCCAGTTATTATCACTGCGCCTGGTGGGTTAAGGGCGTGGCGACCTTGGAATGCGTCTCGATCTCCTCGATGACCTTGCGATTCATGAGGTACTCCTCACGGTTCATGATGCCCTTGCCCTTCTTCTTGCCGTCGCTCATCTGCCTCTTGAGGTACTCGGCATGTTCCTTATTTGCGGCAAGAACCTTCTGCTGGATGGTGCGCTCCTCTTCGGTCTGGACCTTCTGCTCCTGCTTCCACACCTCTGCCTGCCGTTTGCTCTCGTCCTTGTCCAGCAGCGACCGCTTCTTCTTCTCCTCCGTCTGCTTGTCCAGGTACAGTCTCATCTCCTTCTGGTTCTCCTTTATCCTTCTTAGCCGCTCGTCGTCGTCCATCCTGTCGCGCAGCTCTTTTTCTTGCTGGTAGCGCACGACCTTCTGCTCGTCCTCATCCCGCTTCTTATCCAGCTCTTTGATGACCGTGTCTGCCATGCGGTTCATGAGCTCCTGAGTCTTGCGCTCGCGGCTGCGGATCTCCTCCAGACGGTCGGACTCCTGCTGGTCCAGCACCTTCGTGTACTCGACTAGGTCCTTCTTCTCCTGCTCGCGAAGCTCGTTCTCCGAGTCGAGCTGCTTGCGCTTATTCATTTCGTTCTCCTCCATCATCTTCTTGTGGTAGGTGCGCTCCATCTCTTTCTTCTGGGCCTGAGCAAGACGCTCCTCCTCGAGCTCGCGGCGGTTCCTCTCGACGAGAGTATGCTCGTACTGCTTGTTCTCCAGGTCGGTCATGCGTTTGCGCATCAGCTCGTCCTTGAACTGCCTGTCGAGGCGGTCCTTCTCCGCCTGCTTCCGCATCTTCATCTGCTCCTCCTTATCCTTTTCCTTCTGTTCGAGAGTCTTGAGGTGGGCGCTCTCGAGGTTCTGATAGCAGTGGTGCTCTTCGGCCGCCTTGCTCCCAATGCGTCGCTTCTCGTCTAACTGCTTATCCAGCTCCGACCTAATGAAACGCTTCTGCTGCATCTTCTTCTCCTCCTCCTGCTTAAGCTCTTCTTGGTAGAGCTCCTTGTTGAACTTGAGGATCGCGTCCCAGTCCTTGTCATCGTTGTATGGGATCTGCTCCCGCTCCTCCAGCTGCTCCAGCTCAATCTGCTTCTCAATATCCGGGTTCTCTTCCTTCCGCATCGACTTTATTATGACAGCGTCAGACTTGCGAGAGTCCTTGGAGGACGGACGGACCTCAGGCTTGGGCGCTGGCGGGGCCTGCTGTACAGACGGCTTGGCGGTGAGGGCCTGGAGGATCTCTTTCTCGAGCTTCTTCAGGTTGGCGTCAGTCAGTCTGTTCTGCTGCATGAAGCGGGTAACGCGTGCAGGGATGACCGTGGAAGCGTTGGGCATTCTGCCGAACTTTTTCATCAGCTTGTTGACGAGGAGGTCCTTGACCTTGTCGCGGGCCTGGGGCTTGTCGGCCCGGTCGCGGCTCATTGTGGATTTCGCCGTCGAACATCTCAGTCCTGCTATCGACATTGCAATTTGAATTATTATGTCCATAGCCAATATATCTATCGATAAAAGCGTTACTATTCGGGTGGGGAGGTATGAAAGATAAACGCACTGCTGTTATGCTCGTTGAAAGTTCTGTTTCACATTAAGTTCACTCTGTCCCTGTGCTG
>JARLIC010000024.1 GCA_031291905.1 Minisyncoccota bacterium | reverse complement strand
CCGTTCGCATCGTACTGATAGTTCGGCTGAAGGTCGTACGAGACCGTCTGAATATCGCTCGAGGCGATGTTCTGCTCGGAAAGGAACTGCATCACCGAATTCATTTTGGTGTTGTTGTTCGTTGCAAGCACCTGGGGATCCTTGCCCTGAGTGACCACCGAGAATGACAGCTCCGCAAGGTCGGGAGTGGCCGTCGTCTTTCCTTCCGCAGTCACCACCACCGTCCGCGCCGGCGCCAGGGAATTCGAATAGTGCACCACTGCCGGCAACACCACCAACCATACCGAAACCGCAAGCACCACGATGAACATATCGATGAATATCCAAAACCAAAGCTTTGCTTCGTTCATGTTTTTAAATGATTATTTTTTACCGCTATTTATAATGAGCTTCCCGAACCCTTCGGCCTTGAGGCTCGCTCCTCCCACGAGCGCACCGTCTATCTCCTTTAATTGTACATAACCGCGGATGTTCCTGCCATTCACGGAACCGCCGTAGAGCACCTTCGCCCGCCCGCCCATCGCGCGTACCGTCCCCTTTATGAAGGACGCGATCGCTGCCGCATCTTTCGGGTCATCGTTGACCCCCGAGCCGATCGCCCAGATCGGCTCGTAGGCCACAATGATGCTTCGGGTGAAGCCCTCACCAAACACCTTCTTTAGATCATACGCCAGCTGGGCCCTTAGGTAACGTTTTGCCGCCGCAATCCCCTTTTTGCGGACCTCGGCCGGCTCCCCCACACATAAGATGACGCGAAGCCCGTCCGCCGCGGCGCGCAGAACTTTCTTATTGATCATCGCGTCCGTTTCATTGAACCATTTCCGCCGTTCCGAATGCCCGACGATCACGTATCGCACGCCGAGCGCACGGAGCATCTTCGGCCCGACGCCGCCCGTGAACGGCCCCTTCTCCTCCCAAAAGACATCCTGCGCCCCGAGCGCAAGGTTGGCGGGATGCTTTTTCGAGAACGCGCGGGCGATATCCTCGAGGAAGATCGGCGGCGGACAGATCACGACCTCCGTGGCCCGCTCTTTACCGGCCGTGCGCGCGGTCGCCGCAAAAAGCCGCATTGCCGCGGCGGACGATTTCGGGTTCTCCTTCCAATTCGCCGCAACGATCTTACGCGCCATGATATTTATCGAAGTATGCCCGATAGTGGTCAAATGTATATTGAAATCCTGAGTGCAGGGGTTGCGGAAGGCTATCCAAACGGAACCAGCCTATCTCATCGATCTTATGGGGCTCGTTGTTCTTCACCTCTTTGGGATCGACCTTCACGAAGAACGGTATTGCCACCCAGTGCGTCTTCTTGCCGTTCCATTCCCGCAAGATGGTATGCGCGGGAAGTTTCTCCTGTATGACCCCCGTACATCCGTATTCTTCGGAAATTTCCTTCAGGACGTTCTCCTCAAGCTCCATTCCGAATTCCAATTTGCCGGATCCGGGATCCCAACGGCCATGCTCATCGCGAGTTCCCGTGCTCCTTTTATGAAGAAGGAAGTTTCCCTTGCCGTCGTTGCAATAGAACGGAGTTGAAACGCCGACGTAGTCGATGCCGATATCCATATGACCATTATACCAGATTACCTTATGCACGGAACCGAACCCGACCTTAGTCGCCATTGATAATTTCCCCAAAAATAAAAAGGCGCACCGAGGCGCGCCTACTACATCTTTTCCACCAAGCGAATGGCGGTTAAGATACCTTCGTATCGACCGGCCATTTTTGTTTCGCCCGGGGTGTGTTCTATCCTGCCGCCGCAGTCGGCATAATGGAATGTCGTGTTGCCCTCGGGCAAGGCTTCACGTAAACGTTGCAACACCTTCCGTTTGAGCAAAAGTTTTCCGACCTTCTTGGTCTTCTTATCAATCTTTGGCATGTGCTGCCTCCATTGCTTCTAAGCCATATTTTCCGCGCCTTAGGACATTTTGTCAATTTTATGTGCGCGGGTATCGGACCAAGTTCGAACCTATTTTCGATACAAAACTACTCATTTTTGAGATTTCTTCAATGAGTCGGCGAGCCGTTTCAATTCTTCCGGATCCGCCTTGGGTCCGCTTCCAGAAGAAATCCATCCTTCGTACTTCTCGAACCAAAACTCTTTTCCAGACAAAAACTGCTGCCACACACCCTTCTTAAGATTTTCCGTCCCGTGTAAGGGGGCCAGTTTTATGTGAGCATGATCTATCCCGGTCCCTTCCATCATCAAACCGACTCGACCAACATCAACAAAATAATCTTCCAATATTTTGGACACCTTTTTGGAAGCGATGATGGATCGCTGTAATACATCATCCGGTAGCATAAGCACGTCGCTGCCAAAATGCTGTTTCGGGATTAAACAGGTAAACCCTAAGGTATTCGGATCAATGGCAAGAAACGCCATAAACTCATCATCTTGCCAAAAGATGCCTGGAGTTTTTAAATCTCCGCTGACTATCTTGCAGAAAGGGCATTTGTTATCTTCGGTTCGAGCGGCATAGTGAGCCATGCGTTAATTATGAATTGTTGATGCAATAAAAACAACACCAAATTGATGGGCATAGGAATCATTCGTTTTCTCTGTTTGTGCGCGGGAGAGGAGTCGCCCGCGAGTCCCCTGCTCGCCGTCGCTCGCAGGGGCTCTGGGCACCGGCTCCCGAAATTTTCGTGCTGAAAATTTCGGTCCGCCGTTCGACTCCTCTCATCCACGAGCAATAATAAAAACCGGCTAAAAGCCGGTTTTTATTATTGTTGTGCGCGGGAGAGGAGTCGAACCTCCACGCCTTTCGGCGCTACCACCTCAAGGTAGTGCGTCTGCCATTTCGCCACCCGCGCATTAATCTATCAACACTCACCTATTGTAAAGAACAATCGCTTTATTTTCAAGCATCCCCCAAACACAAAATCCCCTTTCGGGGATTTTGTGTTCGATAAACCGAGTCGATCTGTTCGAGGGGAATGTCGGAGGCGCGAAGGCGCCGAGACCTTAGGTGCGCGCTCAGTAGAGCGCGACACCGTCCCCGAGAACAGATCGATGAGGTTACACCATCTTGATCTCGATATCGACGCCCGCGGGAAGATTCAGGTTCGAAAGCGATTCGATGATCTTCTGGCTCGGGTTCAATATCTCCACCAGGCGCTTGTGCACGCGGAGCTCGAACTGTTCGCGGGCATCCTTGTGGACGAAGGTCGAACGGTTGACCGTATAGTGCTTGATCTCCGT
>JARLIC010000150.1 GCA_031291905.1 Minisyncoccota bacterium | reverse complement strand
ATTCATCTTCGCGGTGATGGCGGTCGCAATGGCGGGATTTGTCATACCGACGGGAGCCGTGCGCGCACAAGCGACGGATACCCCCGCGACGGTCAGCACCGCCACGCTGCTGCAGGAACTGCAGGTAGCGAAAGCGACCTTGCTCAATCTACAGATGAAGGAGGGAATGATCCCTCAGGGCGACGACCAGACAAGCCCGGGCACGACCGCCCAGCCGGTGACCGTGGCACAGCCCGTGCCGGCGACATCGGGACTTACCGCAAGCGAGATAGTCCACTTCAACGAGATACTCTCGCAGCTTGCGGGTTCGCTCCTGCAGCTTGCCCAGGTCGTGAACGCCCATCCCGCCATGACCCCCGCGCAGACCGCGTCGATCGCGACCGCGCTCAATGGCATGAAAGGCGCGTTGCTCTCCATGTCGACCGAGATCGCACAGGATGAGGGCGGCGCTCCGATAGCGATCGCAACACCTTCGACCGGAGTGGTGGCCGGCGCATCGACCGCCGCACCTTCGCAGACGGCACAGACGCCCGCAGCGGCAACGCCTGCAGCATCCGCTTCGACCCCGGCCGTTACCGCAGAGGCAACGCCCGCAACAAACAGCGCCCAGGCAGGCACGAAGCTGTCTTCCGTTTGGTCATTCACCAAGGCCAACTGGCCGGTGATCGTGATCATCCTGCTGGTGATTGCGATCCTTGCAATCCTTTTCTGGCCAGAAAAAGAAGCGAAAACGTCGGCAAAAACGGCCGCCTCCGCTCCCAAAGCCGCCGCAACGACGGCACCGGGAACGGGACCCGTGACCGTCGCGCCCACGCATACGGACACAAAGCAGACCGCATAACGATATCGGATACGATACCGGCAAAAAGAACCGCTGCAGCGGTTCTTTTTGTTATGGCGCGGAGCATTTTTCGATGATGATCGGCGCATGCCCGGCGGATTCGCGGTTCGCCAGATATCCCGCCGCAAAACCGAACGTCGCAACGAGAAAAATGATCCCGCAGAAAATGATCCGCCTTTTTTTCACCTGCAAATCATAACCCGACGATATGAAGAAATCCTGAAGAAAAGATGAGCGCAACGGCACGCGAGCTTTTGCTTTAAAAAGGTGTGTCGGAGGCGCGAAGGCGCCGAGACCCAAGCGGGCTCGCCAGTAGGCGAGAACCGCGTCCTTTTTAAAGCAAAAGCTCGCGTGCCGTTGCGCTCAGTTTCTTCAGAATTGCAGATACTCCTCCCACTTCAGATACAGCTCCCTCGTAGCACGGATGTCCCCTACGTTATATTTCGCGATCTCCAGGAACTTCTTCTTTTTGAAAAGCGGACCGACGTCGTCGCCGGTCACGCCACCGGACTTCGGGCTCGGGATGCCGAACGCGCGGCTCCATAAGTGCAGGCTCCCCTTGCGGCGCACGGCACCATAGAACGAAAGCTGTTCCGCGAGGTCGATATGGAGCGAATCGGGATTGTTCTGATAGAGATAGCGCCCGCGCATCAGATCCTTTGTGGGACGCACGCCGAGGATCGCGGACCGGATCATCAGGAACGGAATGTCGAACGCACGGCCGTTGAAGGTGACGAATACCTGGTAATGTTCGGCGAGCTCCCAGAACTTACGGACCATCTCGAGCTCCGTCATCTGCTTGAACGTGACGCCGTCCTCCTTCAATTCGGCATTCTTCTGTCCCGGGGCCTGGTAATAGACGGCACCCTCGTTCTTCTGGCAGTCGAGCGCGCCGATCGCGACGATCTCGCCGGTAAGCGGTGAAAAACCGAGGCCGGTCTTCAGGTCGTCGAGCGCCAGCTTGTATTCGTTGTCGTTGTCGGCATCGCGCTTGATCCATCGGGTAAGGTTGTCCCGGGTGGCCTTATCGAGGCTCTCGTAATCCTCGCCCACCGTCTCAATGTCGATAATAAGCTTATGAATGGTTGACATTACCAAGATTCTAGCATAAAATCTCTCCATATGGCACATACCAAAGCTATAGGTTCAACCAAATTAGGGCGCGATTCCATCTCCAAAAGGCTTGGGGTCAAGCTTCAGGACGGCCAGAAGGTCGCGGTCGGCCAGATCATCATCCGCCAGCGCGGTACGAAATATACGCCGGGCATCAACGTGCTCCGCGCGGACGACGACACGCTTTTCGCCGGCAAGAACGGCACCGTGAAGTTCAGCACGAAGATGAAGACGCACTTCGACGGTTCGCGCAAACGCGCAACGGTGGTTGCGGTGATCGCATAACAAAAAAAGCCCTTCGGGGCTTTTTTTGTTATCATAGAACCATGAATCCTCGCGTGCGGGCGATCATCATAGATTCGGGGAAAATCGCGCTCATCAAACGGGTGAGAAATGGCGAACTTTATTATGTGATTCCCGGCGGAGGAATTGAAGCTGGCGAAAACTATCACGAAGCATTGGTCCGCGAGATAAAAGAGGAGCTTGGTATAGAAATTGCCATAGGAGATTTATTTGAGAAACTGTCCCTGCATTATGACGAATCCGATTCGGAAAAAACGCATTATTTCTATCTTTGCAAAGAAACCGGAGGAACATTCGGAAGTGGCACGGGCCCGGAATACACGCCTGAAAATCCGCAGTTTCACGATGGGACATATGAGCCGGTCAAGATACCTTTATCCGAACTGAAAGACATCCCTCTCTATCCCGAAGAAATCAAACAAGCAATCATAAAGAAATTGGTAAAATAAAAAAAATGGGACGGCAATTTTGCCGCCCCTTCAACGATCATAGTCTTTCTAGTGGAGGGAGTACTCTTCCCCCTCCTTGAATACCCGCACGCCGCCGGATTCCGCCTTGATCAGCCCCTGGCTTTCGAGAACATAATCGCCGTATTCCATCCAGCGCTCACGATGGCGAATGTAAGTGTATCGGGGAAAAACAAGTTGGCGAAAGAAATCGCCCTTCTCGCTTTCGGTGAAACGGAGCGCCCCCACAAACTTTTCGGCAGCGGCGACCGCGACACCACAGAACGCCTTACTGGGAGAACAAGTGAATCCCGCCTGTACGACCCAGTAATGCGGGGCGCGGGAATCGGGGAAATATTCCACATTCTCAAGTCCGGCTTCGGTCATATGCGCGGCCACCCATCTTACCGTGGTCTCGCGAACCGCATCGTTGTTGTTGATCCCCATGCTTCTGGGAAAATACCTGCACGAGACCTTCCCGATGCGACCCTGCAGAAACTTTGCGGGGCCGATGGCGAAATGGTGAATATGATGGCCCGCCGGCCAGTTGAATTGAACGATGTTGACGCTCGCGTGCAAACGGATCTCGTTCGCCTGCCAATTATCCCCTCTCATACCGTACCCCGTTGCCGCCGAGAAACCTCGAATGCAAAGCATGCGTAGGCGGTTGCCGATATAGCAACGCTTTCATAGCAGCGCACCGGACCCCCGATAACAAGATGCGGTGCGCTGCCATGAAAATCATTTTTATTTCAAAGAACCTATCCGTATACTAAGCACAGGAGCACATTTGTCAATTGATTTGACTGAAGAATGCCGCAGAGGCATACTATGGGCAGCGACCTGATGCCATGGCGCAACAGGAGCGGAAACAGGAGGAAAACATGTTCATTAAGAACGGGGTGGAAACGCTTCCTAAGCTTCTGGAAAGCGTACACTCGATCAGCAAGAGTATCGAAGTCCTCTCTCAAAACAGAAGGGACGCAATCCAGGAAATCGTCCGAGCAATCGAGCGCGGCGCAACGACGGGCAACCCCATCCTCGACAACCTTTGGATGATCTACCGTGATGTTCCGGATCGCGAGATAGCGGAGCGCTTCATATTGGCTGCAAAGATGATCAAGGGCCAAACGGGACAGCTCGCCGTGATCGTTGAGATGAAGGAGGGCGAATCGCCCCTCAAACATCTCGGCGCGCTTCACGCACCACCCGAGCCGCCCCCATCGTTCAAAATATTCGTAGGGCGGTTGAGCAACGACAAACTTCTTTTCGTAAAAGAATACCCGTATCGCTGTGCACTTCCCATGGAATGTTTTGCAACAGCCGGCCCGTACAAAAGAGAGGTCGGCCTCATCAAAGACGGGCCTCTCGGTTGCCTCGGGTTCCCCTCGGAGCTCAACACTCCCCTTCTTGGCGTCCATCCGGACCAAGTGTTCTTTCACCCGGAAGATCTCGTGACCATCCGGCTTATCGTCGGGAACAACGAAGTTGCCGAATGGGCGAAGAATTTCCATTGCGGCACCTGCAAAGAAACACTCTTACTGAACATCCGCCAGCTCGACAACATCGCAGAGTTCAAAAAGAAACAGGTATCGACGACGCCCGCGTGATCGAGGAGAATCCATGCACGACCCAGAATGTCCGGAAAGCTACATCTCCCCGGCAGAGAAGGAAATCCTGCGGTGGGTATTGGAAGACCATGCGACTAACGCCGCCAAAGCGGCTGAAGTTGCGGGGCGAAAACTCAGCGCGGACGAAATCCTCTTCATGGCGACCAAAAAGAGCAAGGAGCTTGGGCCGCTTTCAAGCCTGAGCGTCCTGCTCTATACGCCACGATAACAATCCAGAACCCGCGCCGCAAAAAATGCGGCGCTTTTTTATTCTTCCTTAACGACGCTGATCTTCAAATTCGCAACGAATCCTTTCTTCAGATCGATTGCGACGGTATGCGCGCCGAACTCCTTGATGGGATACTTGAGGTCGATGCCCACGCGCTCGGTCGTGACGAACTTGTGATCGCGAAGCGCCGAAAGGATCGTGTCCTTATTGACCGACGCGAACGGCGCGCCGGATTTGTCGGCCTTCAGCGGAAATTCGAGCGTGACGGCCTCGATCTGCCGCTTGACCTCCCCGAGCTGCTTCATGGTAGCCGCCTCCTCCTTTTCGTGCATCGCCCTCATCTCTTCTATCTTTTTGAGCGCGCCGTCGGTCGCCGGTTCGGCAAGCCTGTTCGGGAACAGGAAATTCCGCGCGTAGCCGTCGCTCACGTCCTTCACGTCGTATTTGTGCCCGATGTTGCGCACATCCTGAAGGAAAATGATTTTCATGGGATGATGTTTGGTTTTGCCCGACCGTATAGTACTACAACTTATTTTGCCGTACTCGACGCGATCTCCTCCTGCACCACCGCAAGCGCCTTCGCAAGCTGGGGATCGTTGCCGCTCTTGATGTCCGCGTCGCTCATCGTCACCGAATAATCCGGCACAAGACCGTCGTGGTCGAGGATCCTGCCCGAGGGCAGCACCCAATGCGCCACGGTGATCTTGAGCGCCGATCCGTCCGAAAGGTCGAATAGCTGCTGTACGGTCCCCTTGCCGAAGCTCTTCTGCCCGACGAGCGGAATGCCGCGATCGTCATGCAGGGCGCCGGAAAGGATCTCCGCCGCGGACGCCGAACCGCCGTCGATGAGGATCGCCATCGGCATCGTGTCGAGCGCGCCGGTGCCGCTCGCCGTAAAGTCCTGCTCGGGCACCGTACGGCCCACCTCCTTCACCACCTGGGAGCCGGGCTTCAGGAAATATCCCGCAAGGTCGACCGCGACCTCGAGATAGCCTCCCGGATCGCCGCGGAGGTCGAGCACGATCCCCTGCGCGTGATT
>JARLIC010000149.1 GCA_031291905.1 Minisyncoccota bacterium | reverse complement strand
TGCGGAGAGGGAGGGATTCGAACCCTCGGTGCCTTTCGACACACAGTCTTTCCAGGACTGCCAATTAAACCACTCTTGCACCTCTCCTTAGCTCCAGTTTAACAGCATTTTTTGGATTATGCGATCCGACAACCTCAAAATATCGTGAAATGCTCTCTAAACTGTACATATACAACTTATGCGCTCCTGATTTTTTAACATTAAAATCGAGCTTTTGCAACGTGCTCATCACGTCCAAAAGTAGAGGATCCGAAAAACTGGCAAAGCACCACCCAAGATAGGTCCGTTTTTTCTTTTTGTGAAAATAAAGTCCTCCATCCGTATCGAACAATCCACGGACGCAGGCGGTACTATACACCAAATTCTCCCGTATCCATTGAGGAAAGGAAACTTGATGGGCAATCTTATCTCCTCGTTGCATGCCAAGTTTCTCCAGTATCTCAACCAAACCAACTCCGGATATTCTGAGTGCTATTGTGTTATCCGCCTCACGTTCCCTATACGATGGGTACTCCCCTAAAACTTTCCCCATCAAATCAACAATGAAATCTGCGTATTTCCTATCCCGATGCCGGTCCAAACTAATCCTTATTTGATAACCACTGATCGCTCCATCCCCCAATATAATACCGATCACCTCCGCAAGTTCCGTAGAATATGGAGGAGTGACAAATTCTTTTCTCGTAAAACATCCCGATTTTCGATATTTTTCTGGATCTTCGCGGCGACGCTGTTGCGAGATTTTGCCGCCCTTGATCCTACTCTCGATCGTCCCTAATTCGAATCGTTTTTGTGCCATACCGCCACCCTAGCACAAACATGATTAAATCATTCTAAAATCCACCTTGCTTGCCGCACATCATTTGCCGCCGTAAATCTATCCGATTATCGTCCCCTTAAATTCCTTTCCGTTCAAGAGCGCGGCGAAGTTCTTCATGTTGCGGCCGTCGATGATGATGGCCTTCACACGTTCGCTTGCGCCGAGCTTCGCGCCCACGGGGTCGACGGGCGCATGTAATCCGGGTTTCCATTTTGCGGGGATCAGTTTGCGGTACGCGGCCCACCCGATCTCGTCGAACCGCTTCGCGTTCGGATACTTTCCCGGATCCCGGTCGTACACATATGCCGGCTTGCCGGCGATGACGGCCTCGTCCGCACCGAAGTCCGCGGCGATGCGCATCGCGACGTAATCCGTGGACCATCCCGGCCGCCAGCCGGCCGCGACCGTCACGGGATGCTCGGGTCGGGCGATCTTGCCGCGGATATCGATGATCACGGGATCGGCCACCTCGCGGAAGATGGTGCGCACAAGGTGCGCATTGAGGCGCGTCGCGTGGATGCCGATCCAGTCCTTGTCCTCGTCGGCCACCTTCGCTACCTTCTCCGCCGCCTCCTGAAAACGGCGGCTCAGGGTGCCGCCGCCGATCACGAACACGAACTTCATCCCTTTTTTGAGGAATGGCGCGATGAACTTTTTGAAATCCTTCAGGAACCGGACGTCGATGCCGTCGGGGTGAACGATGGACCCGCCGAGCGCGACCACCACCGTGTTACGGAACGCATACTTCATTATTGTGCGATCCCGCCCATTTCCTGCAGTGCGCGGATGCGCTCTTCGATCGGCGGATGCGTCATGAACATCTTGTGCCACCACGAAGTGCCCTTGCCCTTGAACGGCGTATCGAGCCACATGTGCGCGGTGGAATCCTTTGCGGAGCGCATCGGCGTGGTATCCTGCGCGATCTTTTCGAGCGCGGAGATCAGCCCTTCCGGATAGCGCGTCAGGAGCACGCCCGACGCGTCGGCGAGCGCCTCGCGGCGGCGCGAGATCGCGAGCTGGATCAGCATGGTGCCGATCGGCGCGAGTATGGAAAGTACGATCGCGACAATGAAGAATATCTCCTGCGCCTCGCCGTTGTTGTTGTTCCCTCCCCTGCCGCCGAAGCCGCCCCACATGAGCGACCGCAGGAACACGTCGGCAATGAGCGCGATGATGCCGGCGAGGATCGCCGCGACCGTCGACACAAGGATGTCGCGGTTCCCCACGTGCGAAAGTTCGTGCGCGAGCACGCCCTGCAGTTCCGTCTTGTCGAGCCGCTCGAGCGCACCCTCCGTCACGGCGACCGCCGCATGCTGCGGGTCGCGGCCCGTCGCGAACGCATTGATCTGCATCTCCGGAGTGATATACAGCTTCGGCATCGGGAGGCCCGCGGTGATCGAAAGGTTTTCGACGATGTTATAGAGCATCGGGCTTTCCGCCTTCGTCACCGGCTTTGCACGCGCGAGCGTGAGCGCGATGTCCGCGGAGGAATAATAGCTGATGAACGAATAGACGACGCTGAAGATCATCGCGAACACGAGATAGTCCCAGCTCCCGTACGCCATTGAGATCGCGTACCCGAGCGCGGCGAACACCACAAAGAACACGACGAACATGAGCCACGTGCGGCGCACGTTGGCGGATTGATACTGGTAGATATTGGCCATTTAGAACTTCACTTGCACGGGAGCCTTCTCGACGTCGGTAAGGTCGTTGCCGAAGAAATCCATCTTCGTGAAGCCGAACATATTCGCGAACATGTTCGTCGGGAACACCTGGATCTTCGTGTTGAGGTCGCGTACCATGCCGTTGTAGAAGCGGCGTGCGGCCTGGATCTTGTCCTCGGTGTCGGTGAGCTCGCTCTGCAGATTCAGAAAGTTCTCGTTCGCTTTGAGCTGCGGATAGTTCTCCGCGACCGCGAACAACGACTTCAGCGTTCCCGAAAGCTGGTTCTCGGCATCCGCTTTTGCGGCGCCGGTCGCCTGCATCGCCTGTGTGCGCGCTTTGGTCACGTTCTCGAACACGCTTGCCTCGTGCGCCATATACCCCTTCACCGCCTCCACCAGATTGGGGATGAGGTCGTAGCGACGCTTCAGCTGCACATCGATATCCGAATACGCCTCCTGAGCCCTGTTCTTTGTGGTTACCAGCCCGTTATAGGCCATAATGAGCCACAAAACGACGACCACGACCACCCCGACGATTATCCAGATTGTTATCATGTTTTTATTATAGTCCTACCGAAGAAGACCGCAACGCCTTAGTAATCCCCTCCCATGCCCGGCATTCCGCCGCCCATGCCGCCCGGCATGCCTCCGTCTTTCTTCTCGGGAACATTCGTCACCGCCGCGCCGATCGTAAGATAGTTTGCGGCGACGGAAACGGCGTTCATGAACGCGCTTCGCGTCACTTTGAGCGGATCGATAATACCCGCTTCGCGAAGATCGTCGATGACCTTATTGGTGAGGGCATTAAACCCGACCCATGCCCTTTCGTTGGTTGATTTCTTGGTTTTAGCCTGCCTCACTTCCTGAAGAATCAATTCTAGAGATTGTCCGCTATTATCTATGATTGCCAACAGGGGCGCCTCAAGAGCCCTCTTCAAAATAGAATGCACGACCGTTCTTGTTATCTCGTCAACTCCTTGAATCATTGCCGAAATCCCCTCGCTCGCATTGAACAGCGCGATGCCTCCGCCCGGCACGATACCTTCCTCCATTGCGGCCCGCGTCGCGGCAACCGCATCATCCACGCGCTGCTTCAGTTCCTTCTGTGCCGATTCCGTCGGGGCGCCGACTTTGATGACGGCGACGCCGTTCGAAAGCTTGCCCAATCGCTCCTGCAGTTTCTCTTTGTCGAAATCGGAATCGGACTTTTTGATCTGTGCTTTGATCTGCGCCACACGGGCCTCTATATCCTTCTTGTCACCCTTGCCGTCGACGATCGTCGTTGCATCCTTGGTGGACACCACGCGCCGTGCGCGGCCGAGGTCGGCGAGCTCCGTATTCTCGAACTTCTTGCCGAGCTCCTCGGAGATGAACGACGCGCCCGTCACCGTGGCGATATCCTGCAGCATCTCCTTCTTCCGGTCGCCGAATCCCGGCGCCTTCACCGCAAGCACATTGAATATGCCACGGAGCTTGTTCACGATGAGGGTGGTAAGCGCCTCGCCATCGACGTCGTCGGCGACGATCAAAAGCTCCTTTTTGCCGCTCGCCACGATCTTTTCAAGCAATCCGAGGATATCCTGTATCGAGGAGATCTTCTTGTCGGTCACGAGCACGTAGGGCTCTTCGAGCACCGACTCCATCTTCTCCTGATTCGTCACCATGTACTGCGACACGTAGCCGCGATCGAACTGCATACCCTCCACGATTTCGTAGGAACTGCCGATCGTGTTCGAATCGTCGACGGTCACGATACCTTCCTTGCCGATCTTATCCATCACCGTCGCAATAAGACCGCCGATCTCCTCGTCCTTTGCGGAAAGCGTCGCAACCTCCTTCACTTTCTTGTTGTCATTGATAAGCTCGCGCTGGCCTTCGAGTGATTTCACCACAAGGGCGCTCGCTTTCTTCAATTCCTCCGCAAGCTGAATCACATTGAAACCTTTCTCGCGGATCACTTTCTCGCCTTCGTCGATCATCGCGTGCGCGAGGACCGTTGCGGTCGTCGTACCGTCGCCCACACCTTCGTTCGTCTTGTCCGCAGCCTGCTTGATGAATTCGGCGCCGAGATTCTCCCATTTGTCCTCCAGCTCGATCTCCTTCGCCACCGTCACGCCGTCAAAGGTGACCTGCGGCGCGCCGTATCCTTTCTCGATGACGACCGCGCGGCCGCGGGGGCCGAGCGTCACCTTCACCGCATCCGCGAGCTTGTCGATGCCCTTCTTGATGGACGCACGCGCATCCTCGTTGAATTTGATATTTTTAGGCATGGTTTTTATGAAAATAATTATTCTATTACCGCGAGAATATCGTCCTCATCGCCGACAAGATATTTCTTTCCTTCGAGCTCGAACTCGTCTGGTCCATATTTTTTGAAAAGCACCACATCGCCGATCTTCACCGCCATCGGTTGGACCTCGCCTTTGTCATTCTTTTTGCCGGGGCCGACTGCGACCACCTTCGCTTTCACGGGCTTCTCCTTCTCGGCCGTCTCCGGTAAAACAATGCCACTTGCCGTCGTTTTCTCCTCTTCGACCGGCTCTAAAAACAAATGGTTTGATAATGGTTTGAAATTCATGGAATTTTATTGATATTTAGCACTCGGGACTAATGAGTGCCAATAGGAATTATAGGGCAAAAAAATAAGAGGTCAAGCACCCAATTTGGTTGCATTCGAGAATACTCTAGACCAATTTATAATTTCAATTCCAAGAATCTTTCCGCCCTTACTGTAATCAATTAAACAAACCCCTTCTTTTCTGGTTTCAAATAGCTTTCCTTTTATAAGGCGAATATAAATAGCATCTGCCTCTTTATCATATGTTATGTCCATGAACTTGATAAGTTTCTTGTTGCCTGGTGGATCCGCCGAGATTTGCACTCGGTTCCCCTGTTTGTCAAAGACAGGATCCTACTGCCATGAACGACGGACCCGTAAATCCACAGGCGTGTTCACGATAGCAAAAACCATATAAAGAATTCCTGAAGAAAACATTAATGGCCACCGAAGTGGCCGTTAATGCGACAAACAGAGGATTTAATAGCCCGCCATCCGGCAGACTCCTGTCTCTTCCTTAGATTATTCTCTCTGAAATAAAAGTCAAACCTTCTTTAATGATTTCTTAATCTTTCGGGTTATAATCAACCTTCGTCAAATCGATTGAATCAGTATTTCGCGATCCATAAATAAAGACTCTTATTTTTTTTCATCAACCTCCTCTAATGACTTTTTGTATTGCCCCTCATTCTTATAAAGTAACTGCGTTTCGGGTGACCAGTATCCTCCATAAAAACTTTGCGGCCCAAATGACCCATCGTGCGGGTCGACTCCCAACTCCTCCCTTATTTCTTCCATGGTCATACTTGGATCAAAACGATTTGCACGCTTTATTTCATCTAACGTCTCCGTCTCGGGACGAAAACGCTGCTTTACAAATCGATGTGCAATTATTTCCGCTCTTTCTTGCACTTCTGCCCCTGTAGAAGATTGGTCCATCGGCATTTCAATCAGGACGTGATTATGGTTGTCGCTATAGGAAACAATGCCCATAGATTTCGCTATTTCTTTATTTTCTTCTGAGAGCCTATCATAATCGATCTCGATGTATGCGGGAGCTATTCCATACTCACCCGAGAAATGTTTTCTGTTTGCACCAGCACCTTCGGTAAGAATATTCTTGTCCCATAATTCTTGGCAAGCAGAAAGCAATGGCTCCTCAACCACGCTTTCAAGGTCTTCTTTTGTGCCGATATTTTGATATCTATCGACCTCGATGGGTTCGAGATCGATAATCTTTCGAGATAGCCACTCCCGGCGTTCCTCGCTTTCTACGACTTTTTTTGGTTGTTCCGAAAAATTTTGCGCCATATTCTTTTTCGCCAACAAACTCAACCTCCTATCCCTTCTGCTCGTCCCCCCTCAGCGTCTCCATCGCCTCTTTCACTGTCGTCATGAACTGCGCAGGGAAGATGATCGTGGAATTCTTTTCGGTCGCGATCTCCGCCATCGTCTGCAAGGTGCGGAGCTGAAGCGCCACCGGATGCGATGCAATGATGTCCGCCGCCTCGCCAAGTTTCTGCGACGCCTGGAACTCGCCCTCCGCCGCCACGATCTTCGCGCGGCGTTCGCGCTCGGCCTCCGCCTCTTTCGCCATCGCACGCTGCATGTTGTCCGGCAGGACGACATCCTTTATCTCCACCGCCGTCACCTGCACGCCCCACGGCTCCGTGTGCACGTCGATCACGTTCTTGATCTGGTCGTTGATATCCGCCGTCGAGGAAAGGAACTGGTCGAGCATGAACTGGCCGACCACATTGCGCACCGTCGTCTGACTGATCTGGTTCACCGCATCATGCACGTTCTCGATCGCGACCACGGATTTCTGGGCATCCACCACGTGGTAGTACGCGACCGCCGAGATATCGATCGACACATTGTCTTTCGTGATGATCTTCTGCGACGGGATGTTCATGGTGATCGTGCGAAGCTCGACGCGCACCATGCGCTCGAAGACCGGCACCACATAGATGAGGCCCGGACCGCGGATGCCCGTAAGCCGCCCGAGCATGAAGATGACCGCGCGCTGATACTCGTTGATGACCTTGATACCCGAAAGGAGGATTACGACGACGATGACCCCGATAAAGATGATTATTTCCATGTATTTGAGTATAGATGGTTGGGATAACAAAGCAAAGTCCCCTTTATTTCGGATCTTCAGCGTAGCGACCCGATCCGAAATAAAGGGGACTTTGCTTTGTTATCCCAACTTCACTTTATCGTACACGTTGAGCGCCGCTTTGACTCCTTCCCCCACCGAAATATTGTTCTGCTTGTAAAGCGTGTCCGTCACGTCGCCGATGGCCCAAATGCCCGGGCAGGACGTCTGCTGGGTGGCCGGATCGACCACCACGTGGCCATACGGCTCGGTCTTCACGAGAGCCTTCACAAAATCGGAATTCGGGAGAAGACCGACCTCGACGAACACGCCCGTCACCGCGAGCGTCTTTGTTTCGTCCGGCGTGCCGACTTTGCCTTTATCCTGATAGCGAATGCCGTTTACGAAGGCATCGCCCGTAATCTCCTGCGGCACCGCACCGAAGACGACCTCCACCTGCGGATGGGTCTTCACCTTGTCCTGCGTGACGGGATCGCCCTTCAGCGCGTCGCCGCGCACAAGCAGATATATCTTCTTCGCGTAAGGGATAAGATCGAGCACCGATTCGAGCGCGCTGTTCGCCCCGCCCACCACCGCCACGTCCTGCCCGCCGAAGAGTGGCGCATCGCACGTGGTGCAGAACACCACGCCCTTGCCGTCCAACCGGTCCTCGCCGGGAATACCGAGCCGCTTGCGGCGACTGCCCGAAGCAAGGATTATATTCTTCGCATCCAAAACCTTGCCGCTCTTCGTGGTCATTGAAAATGTGCCGTCCTCCTTCTTTGTGACCGCGGTCACGAGTTCGCCCGTGAATATCTCTATATCCTTCTGCGCGCGCAAATGCTCCTCGAGCGACTTCGCAAGGTCGAAGCCGGAGATGGTCTTCGTGCCGATCCAGTTCTCGATCCCCGCGGAGACGACGGACTGTCCGCCGAAATCCCCGGTGACGAGTGCGGTCCGCATCTTCTTTCGCGCGGCATACACGCCGGCGGCAACACCGCCCGGCCCGCCGCCGATGATGATAAGGTCGTACATTATTATTTTACACCGAGGCCGAGAAGCGTCTCGAGGTTCTTCTGATCGAATCCGATGACAATATTGCCGTCGATATCGATGACGGGCACGCCGAGCTGGTGGGACTTCGCCACCATATCCTCGCGCGCCTTGAGATCGCTTCCAACATTGAACTCCTCGTATTGGACACCGTTCTTTGCAAAGAACTCCTTCGCCATCTTGCAGTATACGCAGGACGGAGTGCTGTAAATGGTCACGTGGGACATAAAAGTATGGCTTTTATTAAAATTTTATTAAAGACCGCTCGACTTTTTATTTTATATCACTTACTACATGCCGCACGCTTTTTTGTTTCCGCTGGGGGGCCTTTTCCGGCGCAGCCGCCCCCCGCTCGACGACCGTTCCGGGATCCTTCCCGTAGATCATCCATACGTTCACCAGCACGAGCACCGCGCCGCAGATCATATTCAGCCACCGGGCAAGCGAGACGTCCGCAAAGCCGAGGATCCACGGGGAGACCAGTACCAGTGCTCCGATGAAAAGTTCGATCCAATTCTCTATCACTGTTCCATTCTAAAAGCCGCGATAATCGAAGTCAAACCGCCCCGCATTACCGCCCGTTTTATGGCCTATTTTGCACCCCCGGCGGCTGCCGCAATGGCATTCAACACCGCCGTGGAGTTGCTTCCCACGCTGTCGCCGTTCGCGTCCACCACCAAAACACCATTCACCACCGTGGCCGGGGTCGAATTCACGCCCCCCGCGGAAGCATCCACCTTCTCCTGCGCAACGATACCCGCATCCTTGTTGTTGTCGATGCAATCCGCGAACGTCGAAGTGTTCAGTCCCACTTTGGTCGCAATGCTCATGAACAGCGCCCTATTGAGCGAACCGTCGTTCTCGGTACCGCCCTTGGCATCGCTCGCAAGCTTCGCGTTGTAAAGCGCGTCATGATACGCCCAGAGCTTATTCTGATCTTCCGCACATTGTGCGGCGCCCGCGGACGCGGTCGATTCGGGGCCGAGGAACGGGAAGTCCCTGAACACCATCTTGACCTTGCCGGTATTCACATAATTCTTGACGATGATCGGCTCGATCGTCGAGAAATACTGCGCGCAATACGGGCATTGATAATCGCCGTATTCGATCACCGTGACGGGCGCATCCGCGTTGCCGAGGATAGCGTCGCGCGAGCCGAGCGCGAAGATCGCCGTGGTGGAGGCCGCCGGTGCCTGCGCGGTACCCGCTCCTCCGTTCTGCAAAGCCGCCGCCCCTGCGCCCGTGCCTCCTCCTTTATAGATGGTGGCGAACACGAGCGCGCCCGCGATCATGACCGCGGCGACAAGGATGCTGATCGGCAACACGCGATCCTTTCCGGTGGATGCGGACAATGACGCGGAACTATTTTCCTCGACCGTAACGAAGGTCACGTCCCCTACTTTTTCTTCTTCCCTTTTTTCTTTTTGGTTGTTTTCCATGTCACTTATTATACCAAACCTATTCTTCCGGTACCACCGCTGTGGACAACGGCAATGCGGCCCGTGCGTGCGCATGCGGCAAAAGCGCGTAATCGGCGGGGAACACTTTGGCGGTGATCGTGTAAATGCCGTATACGATGAACGGCGCCGCGAACACGTCGATGGAGTAATGGACGTGGGCAAGGAGCATGGTTGCGCCGAAGAAGAATGTGAGCACGAGGAAGAACCTCCTCAGAAGCACGCGGTCCCAGAAGATGAGCGCGAGTAGGAACGGGAACGCGGTGTGTCCCGAGTAGAAGAAGTTGCCCTGGAAGGTAAGCATGTGATAAAGGCTGAACCCGGCGTTGTCCGGCCCCGGCGCCGCGTTCACAGGGTAGGCGCCGATGTGGGTGAGGCTCATGAAGAATGCACGGGAAATAATGAAGAGTGCGATGGCCTTGGTGCCGAAGATGAGATATTTCGGCTCATAGATAAGCAGAAGCCACGCGGCGACCCAAAGCGTGATCGCGCCGAACACGATGATGCCGCCGAGATCGAACACGGGCAGGTTGTCGAGGAAGATATCGTGCGCGGGTGCGGACGAGGCGGCCCATCCCGAGGAATAGTGCCCGAGCGTGATCTGGATTAGGAGACTGATCCCGATCAACACGATGCCGAGGTACATCGAATTCTTCCTTGCGGGGGTCCAATACCCTATTTTGTAGTGACGAAACGGGTCGGGCATGAACACATTATACGGTATATAATGGACCATATGCCACAGGCTTCCCCCATCGTCGCATGGCTCCTCGCCTATCGCTATCCTATCGCTTTCCCCCTCGCGCTCGTCGAAGGGCCGATCGCCATGCTCGTTGCGGGCACGCTCATCCGCGCCGGATTCTTCAGCTTCTGGCCGATCTATCTCCTGCTCTCGGCCGGCGACTTTGCCGGCGACGCGATTTGGTACTCGTTCGGCCGGTTCGGCGGACGGCGCTTCATCGAAAGATTCGGACGCTTCTTCAGCATCACCCCGGAGGGGGTCGAACACGCCGAGGGATTCTTTAAAGAGCACCAGGCGAAGATCCTTTTCCTCTCCAAGATCACCATGGGATTCGGGTTCGCGATATGGACGCTCATGGCCGCCGGCGCGGCGCGGGTGTCGTTCAAAAAATATATGCTGATCAATTTCCTCGGACAGTTCGTATGGAGCGGCATCCTGATCGGCGCCGGATACTTCCTTGGAGGTCTGTATGTGACCATCGACAAGGGCCTGCAATGGATGTTCATCGTCGGATTGATCGCGATCGGCGCCGTCGCCATCTACGGTTTCGGCAAGTTCATGCGGGCGCGGTTTGGTGATAACATGTAGGTATTCCCATGATATCCATAATCATCCCGACCCTCAACGAGGAAAAGGCCATCGGCACGACGCTCGGGCAGATAAAGGACAAACTGACGGAGGTCGAGTACGAGATCATCGTCGCGGACGGCGGGAGCACGGACAGGACCAGGGAGATCGCGGCGCGGTACGCGACCGTGATCGACACGGGCCACGAGCACACCATCGCATGGAACAGGAACCGCGCTGCGGAGATCGCCAAGGGCGAGTTCTTCGCGTTCGTGGATGCCGACGCGACCATCCCCGACCCGAACCGGTTCTATAAGTTCGCGCTGGAGGATTTCGCGCGGGACCCGGAGCTGCTCGCGGTCGTCACGAACATCGCCGTCATTCCGGAGAACGCGAGGGTCATGGACCGCATCGTCTACGGCTTCGTGAGCCTGCTCGTGCGCTTCAACAATAACGTGCTGCACCGCGGCGCCACGCCAGGAAAGTTCCAGATGATCCGCCGCAGCGCATTCGAAAGGATCCACGGCTACCAGGAACATCTCGTGGTCACCGAGGACAACGACATCATCATGCGGCTCGCGCGCATCGGAAAGACGCGGCTCGACCCCCGGCTCACCATCTTCCACACCGGCCGCCGCGCGCACATCATGGGATGGCCGCGCCTGCTCTGGCTGTGGACCGCCAATTATTTCTCGTTCCTCATTTTCAACCGGTCGTACGATAAAAAATGGAAAGAGACGCGATAACCGGCCGGCCATCCCCACCATTCCCATGAAACTCAGTTTCGTCATTCCCGCGTACAACGAAGAGCACTATCTCGCGGATTGCCTGGACGCGATCGTCGCCGAAAAGAAGGCGTCCCCGCACGCGGCGGACATCGAGATCATTGTGGTCAACAACGCATCCACCGACGGCACGGAGGCCGTCGCGCGGCGCTACCAGGACGTCATTGTGGTAAACGAGCAGAGTAAAGGGATCGTGCACGCAAGGCGGGCCGGCTATACGGCCTCGACGGGCGACATCGTCGCGAACGTGGACGCCGACACCCGCATCACGCCGGGCTGGATCGAAAAGGTGTTCCGCGCATTCGAAAGGGACGAAAGACTCGTGGCACTTTCCGGCCCGTTCATATATTACGATGCGCCCGTGAGCATCCAGGTCATCACGATCTTCTTTTACGGCGTCGGCTATGTCTTCTATGTCATCAACCGTTTCATATTGCGCGTGGGCTCCATGCTCCAGGGCGGTAACTTCGTGGTGCGGCGAAGCGCGCTCGAAAAGATCGGCGGCTACGACGAGAGCTTGAGCTTCTACGGCGAGGATTCCGACGTCGCACGGCGACTGAGCAAAGTGGGCAAGGTACGTTTCGTCTTCCACCTGCCCGCGCGCTCCTCTTCCCGGAGGATGGCGAAGGAAGGCGGCCTCTCCATAGGGCTCCGCTATGCGCTCAATTATTTCTGGATCATGTATTTCAAAAAACCGTTCACCAAGGACTATATCGACATCCGTTTCGTGGACAAGGGTAAAAAGAATTACAAACCCGAACATAGGGTGCGCGAGTTCGTCATTGCCTCGTGCGCCATTCTGATATTCGTCGTCATCGTCGGCGGCGGCGCGTATGCCGCCTATTCCGTCGCGGCAACCGGCACCGTGAACACGATAAGCCTCGTCCGGTGGGAGTTCGAGGCCAAGGTGGCCGCCCAGAAGGCCGCCGTGCAAATAAGGACACGTTTTACCAGGCATTCCACCTCCACAATAACGACCGTGCCGCAACCGGGCATGGGAAATTGATCCACCGATCATCATGAAAATCAGCTTCGTCATTCCCGCGTACAACGAGGAGGGTTACCTCAACCTCTGTTTCGATGCGCTCCTCCGCGAGATCGGCGGACGCGAAGGCTACGAGGTTATCGTGGTCGACAACAACTCGAGCGACCGGACATGCGCGATCGTCGAGGAATATTCCAAAAAGTATCCTATTATCACGCTCATCCATGAGCCGCGGCGCGGCGCGAACCGTGCGCGAGAAACGGGATTCGCGGTCTCGAAGGGCGACCTTGTCGCGTTCCTCGACGCCGATACGGAACTGCTGCCGGGGTGGATCGAACGCGCGGAGCGCGCGTTCGCAAAAGACCCGAACCTCGTCTGCCTATCCGGCCCGTTCATCTATTACGACCTGCCGCTCGGCATACGAATGCTCGTAAGGCTCTTCTACGGAGCATCTTATGTGGTGTATCTTGTGAACAACTTCCTCATCCGGAACACGTCGGTCATCCAGGGCGGCACCGAGATCGTGCGCCGCGACGCGCTCCAAAAGATCGGCGGGCACGACGTGAGCCTCACCTTTTACGGCGACGACGCGGACCTCGCGCGGCGATTGAGCAAGGCGGGAGAAGTGCGCTTCTCGTTCGCGTTCGCCATGCGTTCCTCCGGCCGGCGCCTCGCGAAGGAAGGGACCCTGACGATGGGCCTCCGCTACGCGCTCAATTATTTCTGGATCACATTCTTCAACAAACCGTTCACGCTGACCTCCACCGAGGTGCGGTTTGCCGACCAGAAAACGGCCTACAAGCCCGAAAGCCGGATAAGGGAATGGTCGCTCGCGGTCGTGATCGTTGCCGGCGTACTCGCGGTCATCCTTGCCGTCGTGGGAGGGCTCATTTACGCATCTTCCCGCTTACGCTTATAATAAGGGCATGGATTTGGGGAACAAACTGAAGGCATTCCTGTTCTTTGTGGCCGACGTGGCGGCGCTGTACGCGACGCTCTTTATCACGCTCCTTATCCGCTATCGGGGCGAATATTACGGTTATATCGGCGAACATATCACTCCGTTCACCGTCGTGTTCATCCTTTGGGTCGCCGTGTTCTATGTCGCCGGCCTCTACGACCTGCGGCGCCTGCGCAACAACATCGATTTCGTAAAGACCCTGCTCCTCTGCCTTGCGATCAACGCGGCGATCGCCATCCTGCTCTTCTATTCCGTTCCTTCGTTCGGCATCGCGCCAAAAACGAATCTTCTTCTTTTCATCGTCATCTTCGCCATCCTGGAAACGTTCTGGCGGCGGTTCCTGAACCGCGCCATGACGTTCGGCGGCGCACCCAACAAGATCCTCATGGTGAACGGCGACGCGATCGGCGAGGAGATCAAGAAGACGCTCCTCGAAAATCCCCAGCTCGGCTACGAGATCATGATCGAGATCGACGAGAAGGAGGCGTACGCCCGGCCCGCACGGATCGCCGAGGCTGCCGCGCGCGAGAAGGTCAATCTGATCATCATCCCCCGCCGGCTCAAGCGCGAGAGCGCGCTTGCGGCCGTACTGTACGATTGCTTCAGCAAGGGTATCCTCGTGAGCGACCTCGTGAACTTCTACGAGACGATCCTGCGCAAGGTGCCCCTCGACGATCTTGAAGAAGCGTGGTTCCTGGAGAACATCGAGAACGTCGGGCAGTTCTATGATCCCCTGAAGCGCGCGCTGGAGTTCGTCGGCGCACTCGTGCTTGGCATCGTCCTTCTTCCGGTCGAGATCCTGATCGCGCTCATTGTGAAGCTCACCTCCCGCGGGCCGGTGTTCATCCGCCAGGAGCGCGTCGGCAGGCTCGGCCGCACGTTCATGCTCTACAAGTTCCGCAGCATGGTGGCGCTCGCACCCGACGGCCAGGCCGAGACGAACGGCGCGCAATGGTCCGGCAAGAAGGACCCGCGTATCACGGCATTCGGCGGCGTGCTCCGCGCATCGCACCTCGACGAACTGCCGCAGCTCGTCAACATCATCCGCGGCGACACCTCGTTCGTCGGCCCGCGCCCCGAGCGGCCCGAGATAGTGGAGAAGCTAAGGAAGCAGATCCCCTACTACGAAGTGCGCCTTCTCACCCTCCCGGGCGTCACCGGCTGGGCGCAGATCAACCACCGTGCCGACCGCGACCTTGCGGACGTGAAGCAGAAGCTCCAGTACGATGTCTATTATCTGAAGAACCGCTCGCTCGTGCTCGACGGCGCGATCATTCTCAGGACGCTGAAGTCGCTTTTTGTGAATCCGGAGTAGCGCCGGGATCCTTTCCACCGTTCTCGTGATATTTCTTGAGCAGCCACGAACTGGACTGTACCTTTCCGCCGTGGCCCACATTGAACGCCATCTCGATCCCGAGCTCCGCGCACACGTCGCCCTCGGGAGTGTTCTCCTGCTTCCGGTCGCCGCCGTTCGCGAAAACATCCGGCCTCAGTTCGCGTAGCGCCTCCGCCACGCTCATGTCCTCCGGCTCCGCCCCGTGCGCGGTAAGCACCACGCGATCCACCGCGCGCAAGCCTTCGATCACCTCCTTACGCTCGGCCTCCGCCATGAATGCATATCCCTTCTTCTTCCTGAGCCAATTATCGTTGTTCAGGATCACCACCAATTCGTCACCGAGCGCCTTCGCGTGCTCGAACATCCGCACATGGCCGATGTGGATCGGATCGAACCCACCGCTCACCGCGACGACGATCTTCTTTTTTTGTACTTCGCCGGATTCCATATAAATTTACGGGCGCCTTGTTTTGCGCTATCCTATATGCATTAAGCATAGCCGCTATGGTCAAGAAAATAAAGGATTTCCTGTTTAAAAACATCTCCGCCAAACAGACGGTGGCCAAGAACACCGTCTGGCTTTCGATATCCAGCTACGGCGGCCGCCTCATCAAGGCCGCCATCGTGATCTACGGGGCGCGGGTGTTGAGCACCTCCGGCTACGGCGTATTTTCATACGCGGTGACACTCGCCGGATTCGTCTCGCTGTTCCTTGATCCGGGCATAAACTCCATCCTTATCCGGGAGACCGCCAAGGCATCCGAGGAGAGGAAGATGGAGATATTCTCGACCATGTTCTTCATAAAAGCGGCGCTCGTCGCCGGAGGAGCGCTCGTCATCATCTTCGTCGCACCTTTCTTTTCGACCTTGCCCGGCGCGGTCGCGCTCCTGCCGCTCGTCGCCGTCATACTTTCGTTCGACACGTTCCGGGACTTCTTCTCCGCGCTGCTCCGCGCACGGGAAAAAATGGAGTGGGACGCGGTGATCTTCCTTTTCACCAACATTGCCATCGTGACGTTCGGCTTCATCTTCCTTTCCTTCAGCACCTCCGCTCGTTCGTTCACATGGGCCTATGCGCTGGGCACGGCATTGGGCGCCGCCATGGCATTGATCTTCGTCTTCCCCTATCTGAAGGAATCCCTCTCCCATTTCTCCGCGAAGCTCATCGTGCCCATTCTGAGTTCCGCATGGCCGTTCGCGGTGATCGGCGCGCTCGGCGTGCTCCTCACCAACACCGACATCCTCATCATCAGCTGGATGCGCAGCGCATCCGACGTCGGCATCTACTCGGCCGTCATCAGGGTCGTGCAGATCTTCTATCTCATTCCCGCCATCATCCAAGTCGGCACCCTTCCCGCGCTCTCGCGCCTCGCCAAGAAGGACGATCTGAGGTTCCGCATGGCATTCGAAAAGACCCTCGGCTTCGTCTTCCTTGCTTCCATACCGCTGGCGCTCGGAGGCGCGATCCTCGGCACGCAGGTCATGACCCTTGTGTTCGGCGCGGCCTATCATGCCGGCGGCACGGCGCTCACGGTCCTCATGGTCAGCATGATCTTCGATTTCCCCGCCTCGGTCATTGCCGCAGCGGTATTCGCGTACGATCACCAGAAAGGACTGATTATCTCTTCGGCCATCGCCGGGATCGCCAATGTGGCATTCGATCTCCTTCTGATACCGCACTTCGGCATCGTGGGGTCCGCATTCGCCACGCTCGGCGCGCAGATATTGTCGAACTGGTACCTCTGGGGAATGATGAAAAGGATCAATCCGTTCAAGATCCTTCCCAGCCTCGGAAAGATATTCGCCGCAAGCGCGACCATGGCGCTGGTGACCGCCCTCCTGTTCTTTGCGGGCGTGCCCGTGATTGTGAATGTGCCCGTCAGCATCGTGGTCTACTTCGCACTGCTTTGGGTCCTCCGTGAGCCTCTTTTGGGAGAGGTGAAAAGGATGATGATCGTCCCCGCTCATGTCTAAAAGGATACTCATAATAATAACCAAAGGGGATATCGGCGGCGCCCAGGTATTCGTCCGCAACCTTGCGCGCGGACTCACACAAAAGGGATTCGATATCACGGTGGGATTCGGAGAGGGCGACTTCCTCACCTCGGAGCTCAAGCTCGACGGCGTGCGCGCCGTCAATTTCAAATATCTCAAACGGACCCACAATCCCCTCATCACCGTTTTCTTCGTCTTTGAACTGAGGCGATTCCTTAAAAAGGAAAAATACGACGTCGTCCAGTTCAACAGCACCAATTCCCTTGCCGGCGCGCTCGGCGTGAAGCTCGCGGACAAAAAGATAAGGACCGCCTTCACGGTGCACGGACTTTCCGTGCTTGACGAGCACTATCGCGCCTTCCCGCTCGTAAAATCCGTCTACCGTCTTTTCTTCAAGTTCTTCCTCCCCTTCATAGATGCGCCGGTCTTCGTCAGTAAAGAGAATCTCGAGACCGCGCAAAAGATCCGGCTCGTGAAGAACGGCGTCGTCATCTATAACGGCATCGACGTATCGGCGCTCGGCGTAATGGCAAGACAGGAGGCGCGAGCCGCCATCGGCAAAATGGCGGGATGCGACCTTGGCTCGCGGTTCGTGATAGGGTCCATCGGACGGTTATCATACCAGAAGAATTACGGATTTTTGATAGAGAGTTTTCGCGACATCCTCAAAGTCAGGCCCGACGCCGTCATGACGCTCATCGGGGACGGCCCTCAAAAACAGTTCCTTGAGGCCGCGATCGCGCGGCTCGGGCTCGGTGAAAAGATATTCCTTCTGGGAGCGCACGACAATGCCGGAGAGTATCTCAAAGCCTTCGACCTCTTCGTGCTCCCCTCGCGCTACGAGGGCATTCCCATAACCCTCGAGGAATGCCTGTTCGCGGAAACACCCGTGCTCGTCTCGAATGTCGGAGGCAACGGGGAGATCACGACCGCCCGGTCGCTCTATGCACTCGACGACAAAGCCGGGTTCATAGAAAAATTCGCGGAAGCCGCGGCCGACCCCTCCCTCTATGTTTGCGACCCCGGCAAAAAGGACCTCTTCTCGCTCGACACGATGTCAAAGAATTACGCCGAACTCTTCGAAGATCTCACTGCCTGAAGAACGGCTCGTACGCTTCCCGGATGGCCTTTTCCGCGATCGATCTCGAACTGAACTCCGACCCGTAAAGCATTTTTGCCCCTTTACCGAACTCATCAAGCAGGCTTCTGTTGCCGCAGATCCTTCCGATCACATCCGCAAGGCCTTTTGCATCCCCGGGGTCGACGAGCAGTCCGTTCACTCCGTCCCTCACCTCCTCCGGCAATCCGCCGCTCTTCGTGCCTATCGCAGGAAGCCCGTATGCCACCGCAAGCAATCCGGGAGTCGTCTGGGTCGCCTCTTTATAAGGGATCATCATCACATCCGCTTCCTCCATAAGCGCGCCCACTTCCTCGCGCCGCAGGAACCTGTCGATCCAAACGATCCCCAAGCTTCGCACCTCGTCTTCGTTTATTATCTTTTTTGAAGGACCCTGCACGCCGGCGATGGTCAGTGCCGCATCGATGCCACGCTCCTTGCAGATGGCCATGGCCCTCACCAACACATCAACACCTTTATATTCCTTGATGGGCCCAAAAAAGAGCAGCTTCAACGTACCATTCGCATGGAATCCTTTATGCGCGAAATTGGGATAGAAGGAACGATAATCTCCGGGACGGATCATCACAATCCTGCTTCCCGGAATATGCCGTTCAAGAACGCTCTTCATGTAATCACTGTATGCCGCCACCATATCGGCCCATCGCGCGAACATCCTTTCGAGGGGTCCCATCACCGCCGGATTGCCGGCATCTTTGCGGGAATAAGGGTCCTCGTGTATGCCGTAGACGATCTTATATCCGAAGAACGGGCGCGAGAGGAATATCAAGAATGCCCAGGGATGGAAGTGGGTGATGTGCACCACCGAAGGCCGGTATTTTCGCACGACGGCGATAAGCCGGAACGGACGCACCAAGAGGAGGGAGTTGAGAAGGAAACTTCCCCCGCTCGACCCATACGTCGCTATTTTCGCAACGCGACGATATTCGTTCTCCGTGAACTCGCCCGCGAGCTCGTTGCCCTCCGATATCACCACCTCGTGCCCGAATCGGTTCTCGCACAATCCGCGGGAAAGCCCCAGCGCATCCAGCGCTCCGCCTCCGCGCTTCTGGAGAGA
>JARLIC010000023.1 GCA_031291905.1 Minisyncoccota bacterium | reverse complement strand
CATAGAGGACGACCTTTCGCGCCGCGACTTCACGGTGAACGCGATGGCGCTCGGTATGGACGGCGCGCTCATCGACCCGTACGGCGGCGAGCTCGACATCAGGGAGGGGACGATCCGCACGGTGGGCGACGCCACGGCGCGTTTCAAAGAGGACGCCCTGCGGCTGATGCGCGCGGTGCGTTTTTCGGTGGACCTGGATTTCGAGATCGAGTTCGCGACGCGGCGCGCCATCGTCGAGTGCGCGCGCGAGCTGGAAGTGATCGCGAAGGAGCGCGTGCGCGACGAGCTCGCGAAGATGATGTTGACGCCGCGCGCGGCGAAAGGGATCATCCTCCTCGAAGAGCTCGGCCTGCTCGAGTCCGTCCTTCCCGAACTGCGCGAGGGGATCGGTGTGGGGCAGAACAAGCATCATGTGTATTCGTGCTTCGAGCATTCCGTCCGCGCGCTCGATTACGCGGCGAAGCAGGGCTATTCCCTTGAGGTGCGCATGGCGTCTCTGCTGCACGACGTCGGCAAGCCGCGCGTGAAGAGCGGCGATGGCGAGAACTCCACGTTCTATCAGCACGAGTATGTCGGCGCGCGCATGACGGTGAAGATGCTCGACCGCCTGCATTTCTCCCGCGAATTCGTCGAGTATGTCGCGCACCTCGTGCGGCGGCACATGTTCTATTACGACATCGGGGGCGTGACGCCCGCAGGCGTGCGGCGGTTCATTGTGCGCGTCGGTCCGGAGAACATCGACGACCTCCTCAAGGTGCGCGAGGCCGACCGCATCGGCTCCGGCGTGGACAAGGCCGTGCCGTACCGTCTCCGCCATTTCCTTTTCATGATAGAGAAGGTGAAGCACGATCCGATCACGCCGAAGATGCTCGCGCTGAACGGCGATGAGCTTATGAAGCTTCTGGATATCGCGCCGGGCCCCCGCATCGGTTGGATATTGAACTCGTTATTGGAGGAAGTGCTCGACGATCCTAAAAAGAACATTAAAGAGAAGTTGACGAAGCGTGCGCTTGCACTCAATAAGTTGAGCGATGGCGAACTGAAAAAACTGATGGCGCAGGCGCGGAAGAAGAAGGAGGAAGCGGAGCTCGAAGCGGAGGAGGAGATGAAAAAGGAATTCAGGGTCAAATAAAAAAAATGAACATAAAAATAAAGCGTTTCGATAAGGAGCTGCCCCTGCCGGGGTATCAGACCGAAGGTGCGGCGGCGTTCGATCTTGCCGCCCGTGAAGCGGTGACGATCGCGCCCGGGGCGATCGGTTATGTGCCGCTCAATATCGCCGTCGAGACGCCGGCGGGCTATTTCCTTCTGCTTGCCGCGCGCAGCGGCACGCATAAAAAAGGCCTCATGATGGCGAACGGGATCGGTGTCATCGACCCCGACTTCTCCGGGGACGACGACGAGATGAAAGCGGCCTATTATAATTTCACCGCCGCGCCGGTGGTCGTGGAAAAAGGCGAGCGTATCGCGCAGGGGACGTTCGTCCCGGTCACGCGCGCCGAGTGGGAGGAGTCCGACTCGATGGGGAACCGATCGCGCGGCGGATTCGGCACGACCGGCAAGTGAGCGGAGGGGTGGCGCGATGAAGGCGGCTTTGGTACAATTGTCCCAATGTCCGTCTTCCGCGACGAAAAAATATGGCGCCTCCTCACCAATTTTTGGACGGTAGTGCTTCTGCTTTTTCTTATCGCCGATTTTGCGACCCAGGGCAACTATGAGTTCATAGGCGCATCGTTCAGCGTCATCTACGTCGGTATATTGGGGCTTTATGTCGGCACGAAGGAGTTCGACCGGTGGTACGAGCTGCACGACAGCCGCCACCCGGGCGAGATATTCATCACGATGTGGACGGTGGTCGTCTTCCTCATGCTTGCCGCGCAGTTCCTTCTCGGCAAGGGGTACAAGATGTCCCAGGAGGCGATCGCGGATTATATCATGGTGCTCTCGGTGTTCGCGCTCACCCAAAAGTCGAAGAAGCTGCATCACAAGAGAAGGGTGAGAAGGGAAGAAGCATAAAGGGAAGAAGCAAAGGGGGAGAAAGAAAAAAGAAGAAGGGTTGAATTATTTCCCGAAACGCGGTTAAATGGTGAGGTTGTCGGCGGGCTGGTTGGCCTAACGGCCAACATCCCTCGTTTCGTCGGAAATGCATGAATAAGATTCATACATTTCCTCCTCGACTTCGGGCTGTAGTATACCGGTAGTACGTGCGCTTCGGGTGCGTAAAGACCGGGTTCGATTCCCGGCAGCCCGACAGAAACAAAAGAGACCCACATGGGTCTCTTTTGTTTGTTGCGAGTCGCACCCAATTCCCACCCACCCACCCGAGTATGGTATCCTTAATGGGAAATGAAGAAGGCGCTCATTCTACTGGCCATCGTGGTTGCATTGTTTGTTGCCGCCGCGGGATATTTCTATTTTTCACTTCCAAAATCCGCGCCGGCCGTGACCCAGGACGAGAACAAGCCGCTTATAGGATTTTCCCTCGGGGCGCTTCGCGAGGACCGGTGGACGACGGACCGCGCGGATTTTATCGCAAAAGCACAACAACTCGGTGCTACCGTGATCGACGCTTCCACGGATTATGACGTGGCGGCCCAAATATCGCAGATCGAGAATCTGATCACGCAGGGCGTCAAGGTTCTGGTGGTCGTCCCCGCGGATTCGGATAAGATAGCTCCCGCCATTGCCGACGCAAAAAAGGCGGGGGTGAAAGTGATCGCCTACGATCGCTTGATCAAAAACACCGACATCGATTTTTATATCTCGTACGACAACGTGAAGGTGGGGGAATTGGAGGCCCAGGGGATCCTCGCCGTTCAGGGGAAGGGCGATTTCGCCTATATCGGCGGCGCACCGACGGACAACAATGCGCTTCTCGTGCAACGGGGATCCATGTCCGTTCTTGATCCCAAAATAAAGAGCGGCGATATCAGATTGGTCCTTGATCAGCTCACTCCGAACTGGGATCCCACGGTGGCGTATCAGACCATGAAGGCATATTTGGCCACGGGCGGGCCGCTCGACGCGGTGGTCGCCGCGAACGACGGGACGGCGTTCGGCGTCATCCAGGCCCTGAAGGAGAAGGGTCTTGCGGGGAAGATCCCTGTTTCCGGCCAGGATGCGGAACTCTCCGCCTGTCAGCAGATCGTTCAAGGCGCGCAGACGATGACGGTGTATAAGCCGATCCAGAACGAGGCGGACGTGGCGGCGGAGGTGGCATTCGCGATGGCGACCGGAGCGCCGCTCGACAAGTACGTCAATGCCACCACGAACAACGGACAGGAAGACGTGCCTTCCAGCCTGCTCGCGCCCGAAGCGGTCGACAAGAACAATATGGCGGAGACCGTCATCAAGGACGGTTTCCACACCTACGCGGAGATATATCAACAATCCTCATCGACCCCGGGTCGATAGTCATCACAATGAAAGGGAAAGGCATCAGGAATCGGCTCATCGTTTCGTTCTTCCTCGTCATCGCCTCGCTCGCCGTCTTCAACACCTTTTTGTTCCTGACGCAGGTGGCCCTTATCCAAAGGTATAAGGCCATTACCGACAATATGATCACCGAGTATCAGGTCGTGACGACCATGGATAGTTTAGTGAGCTCGTATAACGCGACGGTGAAATTGGTGGACGATCCGCAGCAGTTGGCGAAATATAACGCGATCCTTACGGAGGTCCACACCATATTCACAAAGCTCGACACGACCATCTCCAACGAGCAAAGCAGGTCCGCGTACCTTGGCCTGAAGAACACATCCGAAGACCTCATCTCCGTGCTTAACGTGGGCATCGAAGAGGCGAAAGTGGGAAATATATCGGACACGAACACCGACTACAGCGCTGCATTGCAGAAGCAGGGATTCGTCCACCAGAACGCGGCGACCCTTATTTTCGACGAGCTGGATTATACCGAGCAGATACAGGCGGGGATCGCGCATGACGAGCTCATGACCGTGAGGTTCGGTGGCACGCTCTTTTTCCTGCTCGTCATGACCATCCTCGGCTATTCCCTTTTCTTTTCGAGAAAACTGACGGAGCCGCTCATCGACCTGGCGAGGCTCGCAAAAAAGATATCCGACGGCGATCTGAAGGCGACCGTGGATGCGGGTCTTTTGTCCGCGACCGACGAGGTGGGAAGCCTGGCCAATTCCTTCAAGATCATGGTGGAGGCCCTCCGAAAGAATATCTATGAACTGGACAGCCAGCTCCTGGCCTCCATCAACAGCCTCCCTCTCGGATTCATCCTTTTGGACACCGCGGACCGCGTCCTACTTTTGAACCATCTGGTACAGGAGCTTCTTCCCGAAAAAAAGCCGACATTCGCGGCGCTCGGCGCGCTCTTTACTCCTGCCGTGGACATCGCCGAACTCGATCGCCTCATAGGAGAAAAAAAGAGCTACGAGCTCCCGGAGGCGAAGCTGGGAGAAAGATCGTTCCATATTACGGCGACCCCGGTGGTCCTTTCCCGGTCCGGCGAGGAAGGGGATGAGATAATCGGGTCGGTCATCCTCATGGAAGACATCACGCAGGAAAAGATGCTTGAACAGTCGAAGGACGCTTTTCTTGCGATCGCCGCCCACGAGATGAGAACGCCGCTCACCATCATCCGCGGGAATGCCGAACTGCTTTTGGACGAGGCCTCCGTCGGTGCCGATCAGGGATTGAAGTCCAGGATCGAAAGCGTGCTGCGCAGCGCCATCCGCCTTTTGGACATCGTGAACGACTTCCTCGATGTCCAGCGCCTCGAGTCGGGAAGGGTCGCCCTGAATGTCGAACCGGTCGATGCCGTTGCGATTTTTACCGAAGCCGCGCACGACCTTGCGATCCTTGCCCAGCAAAAAGGGTTGACCATTACGCTCGATGTTCCTTCGGATCTCGGCGTCGGCACCATCAATGTGGACAAGTATCGCCTTCAGCAGATAGCCACCAATGTCATCAGTAACGCCATCCATTATACGGAGCACGGAGGCGTGACCGTCTCCTTCCGGAAGGAGGAAAAGAACATGGTCATATCGTTTACGGACACGGGCATCGGCATCGATCCGCAGGAACAGGCGCGCCTTTTCAAAAAATTCGAGACCGGAAGAGTGTTCATGCGGAGCAGGGAATACGGCAGCGGCCTCGGTCTTTATATCTCCCGCTTCCTTGCGCACCTTATGGGCGGGGATCTTGTTCTTGAAAAGAGCGAGGTCGGGAAGGGAAGTGTTTTTTGCCTGACCCTGCCCCGGGGAGACGTCGCTGGATGACAATATGATATACTGATCATATAAACCCATGACCGAACCAGCCCTTATCCTTTTGGTTGATGACGAAGAAGATGTTCTCTCGGTCTATAAGGCGAAACTCGACAAGGTCGGGTTCCGTACCGTTACGGCCGGAGATGGCGCCCAGGCGATAAAGATCGCCGCCGAACAGCATCCCGATCTCATTTTGATGGATATGAAAATGCCCGTGATGGATGGCGTCGCGGCGCAGCAGAAATTGAATGAGGATCCGGCCACGAAGGATATCAAAGTGGTGTTTCTTACGGCGTTCAGCGATCCTTCCAGCCCGGAAACCGATCAGACCATTGCAAAGCAGGTCGGCGCGATCGATTTCATCAAAAAAGGAATAGGCCTCGACGAGCTCGTCGACAAGGTGCGGGGATATCTGAAGAAATAAAAAAAAGAGAATCGTGGACTTGCATCTTCTCTTCGCGGGCATTGCTTCCGTGATCGGTATCGCGTGCTTCATTCCCTATCTCAGGGATATTTTTCGCGGCACCACAAAGCCGCACCGCTATACATGGTTTGTGTGGGCGGCGCTCCAGACGGTCGTCGCGCAGGCGATGTGGAGGAGCGGCGCGGGCATCGCGGTCGCACCGCTTGTCATCGGCGCCGTGATGTGCTTTTTCATTTTCCTTCTTTCACTGAAGTACGGGTCGAAGGCCAAGGGTTGGGGGACAAAGACGTTCGACCTTGTTTGTCTTGCGGGAGCACTGTGCGCGATCGCCGCATACGTCTTTTTTCACGATGCACTTCTTTCTGTCGTGCTTGCGACGATCACCGACACTCTTGGATTTTTGCCGACGCTTCGGAAGGTCTACCATGAGCCACACAGCGAGACCGCTTCGACGCATCTCCTGAGCGGTACCTCGAATGTTTTCGCGCTCGCCGCGCTCGCAAGCTTCAGTGTGACGACCGTACTGTATCTCGCCACGATTATGATCTTGGATTTCCTGTGCGGATTTTTGGCGCTGAGAAAATAGCCGCGTGGAGAGGAGGAAAAGAGAGGAAGTTTTGCGCCACTATTGTAATGGCCTTTCGGGGGATCTCGGAGCCGCGAAGGCGGCGAGAGTTAAGGCGCGAAACCAGCAGGTTTCGACGCCGTCCCCGAAAAGCCATTACAATAGTGGCGCAAGCGCAACCCTATTGACTTCCTCCTGCCCTTGCGTATACTTATCCCTAAGATACGAATGTTCAAGAAGATAAACCTTTCACAAAAGTCCGGCTGACACCGCGTATTTTGCGCGATGAACAGCCGCTCTGCGGCTGATTTTTTTCTTGGGTCATCGCATCTTCTCGCGCTTCACTATTATTTATTTTAATAGTGGCACAAGCGCCCGACCGCAATTTTCAATCTATCCGCCGAGTTCGACGGACTTCCGAATTGTAGAGTCGGAAGCATAATATGGAGACTCTGTGTCACTTATTAGGTGTGACGGTCCTCTTTGTAACGAAGGGGGCATCGCATCCGCGTGTCGCATACATGCGCAATTTCTCGTGACAGGACAGAGTCAAAATTTTGCAGCGACATTTTTGTCGCCGCAAGAAGCAAGTCAGCATTGGGATGGTTGGCAAATAAGGGCGAATGGTGGATGCCTAGACTAGAAAAGGCGATGAAGGACGTGGCGTAGCAACGATATGCCTCGGGGAGGTGCGTAGCAACCTGTGATCCGGGGATTTCCGAATGGGGAAACCTAGTTGAGTAAACCTCAATTGTTTCGACGCAAGTCGATTCGCGTACCCGCTGAAGTAAAACATTCTAGTAAGCGGAGGAACAAAGAACAAATCAGTTATTCCCTGAGTATCGGCGAGAGAAACGGGAAGAGCCCAAACTAAGGTTCTGATCGCAAGGTCAGGCTTTAGGGTAATAAGTAGGGAACGCTCTTTTAGTGAATAACGTAGAGTGCGTGGCGCAAGCTCCGTGCCTTACGTTATTTGCTACGAGGTGGAGGAGTAAAAAAATCGTTGGTTAGCTGAAGCCGTCTGGAAAGCGGCGCCAGAGAGGGTGATAGCCCCCTAAGCGAAAACCGATGGTCTCCTTAGTTTTTTAACTTGAGTACTTCGAGGTAAAACAGTCTCGGAGGAATTTGCCTGTACTATCAGGTAAGGCTAAATACTTTTCTAGATCGATAGTGAACAAGTACCGTGAGGGAAAGGTGAAAAGCAGGCCGGTGAGGCCGATGAAATAGAACCTGAAACCATTTGTCTACAAGGAATTGAAGTCCGTTACGGTGCTTCACAGCGAGGATAACAAGCGTGACCGAAGGGGAAAAGTTTTGCGTAAGCAAAACTTTTATATAGAACCCTCTTCGGGCACATTGTTGTCCCCGGTGTGAAGCACCGGGGACAACAATGTGCCTATTGAAGAATGATCCAACGACTTATTTTGTGTTGCTTGTCTAAGCGCGAATAGCGCGAAGGCGTAGCGAAAGCGAGTCTTAATAGGGCGCATGTCCTCCCTTAAAAGAGGATCGCAGCACAATATAGACCCGAAGCGTTATGAGCTTGCCTTGGCCAGGTTGAACTCCCGAGAAATCGGGAGGGAGGACCGAACCGGTTGATTGTTCAAAATCTTCGGATGAGCTGAGGTAAGGAGTGAAAAGCTAATCGAATAACGTAATAGCTGGTTCTCTCCGAAATAGTTTTAGGACTAGCGGTGGAAGTTTCCTGTGGGGGTAGAGCACTGGATGATTGTTACAGGGGGAAACTCCGGACGATCAATCAAACTCCGAATACCGCAGATTAAATTCCACTAGTCAGACTGCGGGGGCTAAGCTCCGTGGTCGCGAGGGGAAGAGCCCAGACCATCATCTAAGGTCCCTAAATTCATGCTAAGTGTAAAAGGTAGTCATCACCCATAGACAGATAGGAGGTTGGCTCAGAGGTAGCCATCCTTTAAAGAGTGTGTAACAACTCACTATTCGACGGGTGGTGGCGCCGAAAATGTACCGGGGCTAAGCATGATACCGAAGATATGGATTCGTATGTCCTTCGGGACGTATGAGTGGTAGGAGAGCATTTCGGCCTGCAGTGAAGGTCGACCCGCGAGGGCGACTGGAGCGGCCGGAAGAGAAAATGTTGGAATGAGTAACCACAATCCCAATGAGAAATTGGAACCCCGAAAATACAAGGTTTCCGTGGCACTGGCAATCATCCACGGGTTAGGCGGTCCTAAGGCAATCCCGAAAGGGGCAGTCGATGGGAAGCTGGTTAATATTCCAGCCCGGCCGCGCGATCATAACCGGAGGACGAAGGAGATAAACAATTATGCCTTATTGGTTTGGCATTCTCGATACTAAGTTCAAGCGTGTATTGAGAGAAGGTCAGGAATTTACCTGGCCGACAATTGCGAAGTGCTTTCCGAGAAAAATCCGCTAAATCGAGCGCGAGGTCTCCGTACCGGAAACCGACACTGGTGTATAGGGCGAGTAGCCCAAGGGGAACGAGTGATTCATCGTTAAGGAACTAGGCAAAATAGCGGCCGTAAGTTAGCAAT
>JARLIC010000148.1 GCA_031291905.1 Minisyncoccota bacterium | reverse complement strand
GACCTCTTGGTTTCAAGAGGTCTTTTTCATGAGCGAGCAACATTTTGCGAAACGGAGCGCCCGTTCCCAGGACAGCAGCAAAACCTCAGAAACGGCGCACTATCCCTCTTCCGTCTCCCTGATAATTTCCTCTATCGAAACGATCCCGCGCAACGCTTTCACCACGCCATCCTGCCGCAGCGTGATCATCCCCTGCGCCTTCGCCGCCGCCGCGATCTTCTGCGTGGTCGCGCCTTCGCCGACGATGTTCTCGAGCTCGGGCGTCATCTTGAACGCTTCGAAGATTCCGGTGCGGCCGACAATGCCGTGCCCTTTGCACGTTGCACAGCCTTTCGCGTGATAGATCTGGTACGGCTTTTTGAACTGCGCGGTGATGTCGTCCGGCAGGTCGGCGAGCGCTTTCGTGATGAGGCTCTGCACCTCGGGCGATGCCTCCTCCGGCGCTTTGCAATCGGGACACAGCACGCCGACGAGACGCTGGGCGATCATGAGGTTCAATGACACGGGAAGCAGGAACGGTTCCACCTTCATGTCGATGAGGCGCGGAATGACGCCCGCGCTGTTGTTGGTGTGCAACGTGGAAAGGACGATATGGCCCGTGAGTGCGGCCTGCACCGCAAGCCCCGCCGTCTCGTTGTCGCGGATCTCGCCGACCATGATCACGTCCGGGTCCTGGCGCAATATCTGCCGAAGGCCGCTCGCAAAATCGTAGCCGATCTCCGGATGCACCTGCGACTGGTTGATGCCGCTCACGAAATATTCCACCGGGTCCTCGAGCGACACGATGTTCACGCTCTCCTTGTTGAGCGACTGGAGGAACGCATAGAGCGTGGTCGTCTTACCGGAACCCGTGGGGCCGGTGATGAGCACCATGCCGAACGGCTTTTCGAGGCCGTCCTTTATCAATTTGCGCGTGGGCGGAAGCAGATCGAGGCTCTCGAAATTCTTGAGGCCGGTCGTGGGATCGAGCACGCGGATCGCGATCTTCTCGCCGAGCGGCGTCGGGAACGTGGCAACGCGGAAGTCGATATCGCGGTCAAATATCTTCGCACGAAAACGGCCGTCCTGCGGGATGCGCGTCTCGTCGATCTTGAGATTGGAAATGACCTTGATGCGCGACGCGATCGGCTGTGCAAGCTCCGCCGGCAGGGACGCTTCCTGGTGCAGGTCGCCGTTCACGCGGAGACGGATGCGGAGCGAATCGCGCTGGGGTTCGATGTGGATGTCGGACGCCTTGTTGAGCACCGCCTCTCTGAACGTGTCGGCGACGATCTTGATGATGGGCGCATCCTCGTTCGACTCGGTGCCTTCGAGCGAGATCGAGCGGTTGGCCGTGTTCGAGCCCTCCTTCACGTTGAGCGACTGGACCGCCTTCGCGATCTCCGCGCGGTACGGCGAATATCTGCCGAGCACGCCCTGCCAGTCCCCGTACGAGATGAGATAGATGCCGAGGTTGACGTGGTTCTGCCGCGCGATGAACTTGAGCGCGTCCTGCGCCTTCGTGTCGTCCGGATGCAGCATACCGATGATGAGCAGATTGTCCGCGAGCGCGAGCGGCGCGAGCTCGTACGTGCGCGCGGTCTCCTCCGGCACCATGGCGAAAAGCTTCGGGTCGATCTCCGCGGCAACGACGGCCTTCGAAGGTATCTTCAGGAGTTCGCTCTTGAGCGCGGTGACCGCCTCGTCGGGCACGATCCGCTCGCGCGCGATGATGGTCTCGGGGTCATCCCCGCTTGCCGCCGAGTCGCGCTTCACCCGCGCGGCGACGGTGGGATTCAAAAGTCCGCGTGTCTGGAGCTGTTGGAGGAATTCATCTTGGGTCATTGAGGAAGGATTAAGAAAAAGATTAAGGGGCGATGAACGGGTTCGATCTCCCCACGGAGACGGGTCCGGTCGACGTCGGTGCGGGGACCGTCGAATGGAGCGCCTGGAGTGCCGCGCTGTTCTCGACGTCCTGCGGCTGCACCGGGGACTGCGTGAGCGGCGCAATCGTGCTCAGGCCTCCCGAGGCGGGAAGCGTCACGGACGGCGCGGGCGCAAAGAAAAGGTAATATACCGCTGCGGCCGCGGCCACAAGGAAGACGAGCCATCCTGCGATGCTGAAAATATGCGAATTCTTCTTTTCCTGT
>JARLIC010000147.1 GCA_031291905.1 Minisyncoccota bacterium | reverse complement strand
CGGCCATCATAGAATACAGCAGCAGTTAAATTCCCTTTTGTATGTAGCTTATTATATATGCTCAGCAAATCAATAACAAAATGCTATTATTCGCACGCGTATATACATCACAAATGCAATCGCACTGTTCTCCCCACAACTTTCAAAAGAATATCATAAAAATACGCCCCTTACTTGTGCTCCTCCTCCTCCTTGGTCTTGGCCTTCTTCTCTCCTCCCTCCTTCTTTGTCTCGCCCTCATTGCCGCTATTGGCCTTGGCACCTCCATCCGCGTTCTCCACCCTTCTGGTCTCGTCAGTGGCCCGCTTCTTGGACTTGCCAAGCACCCCCAGATCAACAGCCTTTTCCGGGGCGAAGACCTGCTTGTCGAAGCCCTCTTTCTTGGCGGCCTTCTCCGCGCCCTCCTGCGCCATGACTTTGTTCAGTTCCGGCAGCTCCTTCTCCTGCAGCAGTGCGTCCTCTATCTACGCTCGATGTATTCACCCATCAGACCTTCATGTAGACCCCCGATAGCACCTCCCGCAGCTCCTTGACCTCGCCCGAGTCTCCAGGCTGCGGCTTCACCAGCGGCGAGCTCGATATTTGATAGTCGGAGACCTTGCGTTCCTCGCGGTCGTCAAAGGGAGTCCCGAGGGCACGACATAGGTTGGCCTCGAGGATCTTGGCCGCGGAATGGAAGTTCTCGATGGCCTGGCGCTCCTTCCCCTTCTTCCTCAGTATCGCTGTGCCGATAGTGAAATACGTCTCCGCCAGTCCTCTGCTCTCCTTCCCCTCCACCTCCAGTCTCAGTGCCAGCGCCTTGCTGAACTCAAGGAGAGCGTCATCCTCGCGTTCCTGCATTGAGAGGATCTCGCCGATGCTCATGTACACTTTGGCCGCCAGTCGTGCTGCCTCCTTATACTCATCAGAGTCCCTGGCGGTGGCAGCCAAGTCGCTCCTCCGCTTCTCCGCGATCACCCGCGCGGTCTCCATGTTTTCCCAGGCGATCTGCACATCTTCCGTGGGCTCCTCGTTTTCCTGGGGCTTCTTGCCGGGGTCTGCAGGCGGCGGGATGGGCACCGCGAGTCCCTTCTTCTCCTCCGGCTCCACCACTGTGATCTTCACATCCTTATCGGACCCGTCGTCGACATCATCGCCTGAGGCCTCGGCCTCGGCTTCGGCCTCGGGCGCCTTCTTTTCGTCCTCATCCGGCTGGGATTTTGGCGCCGTCGCCTCCTCCTTCTTGATCTCCTGCGATATCTCGCCCTCCTTGCGCGTGATGGCCTCCTGGATCGCCTCGCCGAAGATCTCGGTGGAGGTGGAAAGCTTGGCGATGATCCCGTCCCCGTAAGCGTAGTAGTACTTCGCCAGCGAGTAATCCAGCTCGTTTCCCGCCTGGACGATGGCCGCCCTGAGTGCATCTTCAAGGAGCTCGATGCCCTCGTCGTACTTGCCGGCGTTGAGAAGCGTGTTGCCCTCTTTCAACATGACCTGGGGAACGGAGACCGAGGGGTGCTGGGGAGCAGATCCGACGTTTCCCGCCTTGTCCGTGCTATGGCCATCCTGCATTGTGCGATATTATAATAATCTGCTTTGCGCTCTATCTTATCCCGCGCGCCTTGACACTCGTCTTGCGCCCGGGCGAACGATTTGGGGTTTTGGGGTTTTGGGGTTTTGGGGTTTTGGGGTTTTGG
>JARLIC010000146.1 GCA_031291905.1 Minisyncoccota bacterium | reverse complement strand
CATGCGAGATGGGATAGGGAAGATTCGCACGATAGGGCACGAGAATGCTTAATATTCGGGGGCGATGATAATAATAAGAATTTAAATATACGCACACCGCGATATGAGCAAAGAGCCAGCGGGAAAAGCGCAGCCAACTCAGATTCTGTTTGATCTGTCGAAGAAGGAGTCGTGCGACCCGAACGAGTACAAGAAGCTGCTGCGCCGGCTGAAGCAGTCATACACTGTCGCCGTCAGCAAGGACGACATCACCTTCGACCACCTCAAGGACTACCAGCTACTAGTTCTTGGCGGTCCTCGCGATCTCCTTCGCAAAGAGGAGTTCGAAGACCTGCTCAAGTACATTCGCAGCGGCGGGAGCGTGCTCGTGATGCTAGGCGAGGGCGGGGAGGCAAAGAACGGAACCAATGTGAACTACCTGATTGAGCAGTTCGGGATATCGGTGAATAACGACTCGCTGGTGCGGACGAGCTACTACAAGTACTTGCACCCAAAGGAGGTGTTCGTGTCAAACGGCATCCTCAACAAGGAAATTGTCCGCGCCGCCCGCGGCTTCCAGAAGTCTGCCGCCAAGAAGGATATGGACGACAAGTCCAAGAATCTCGCACGGAAGATGATGGAACTAAAGGACGATGTGAAACACGACAATGCCGGACTCAACTTCGTGTACCCCTACGGCGCCACGCTCAACGTCCAGAAGCCCGCCTTCCCCCTCCTCTCCAGCGGGCCCATCAGCTATCCCATGAACAGGCCACTGTGCGCGACATACGTCCATGCTGAGAACAAGAGGGCGAAATTGGTGGTGGCAGGGTCGGTGCGCATGTTCGACGACGAGTTCCTCGACAAGGAGGACAACGCCAAGATCGTTGTATTTTCGAGCCTTCATTATCATGGTAGGATGTACTCTTCAAGTGGGTTCTCAGCGACGAGGTTGAGTTAGCTGACTACATGACCGAAGAGAGCGACCTCAGCGAGTATCAGGCGGTACCGGACACCGGCTCGCTTTCAGAGAGACTGCGGTCGTGTCTGGAGGTACGGCTGCACTGTGACCGAGGGCCGTAGGAAACTGAAGACCTGCCGAGGGACTTCACGACGCTCTTCGACGACACTATGTTCAAGTTTGACACAGACATGATCCCGGAGGTGGGGAACCTGTACAAGGACCTCAACGTGAAGCACGAGGTCATCTCGCTCATCACGCCCACCTTCGAGACGCCCATGCCTCCTCTTCAGTCTGCAACATTCCCGCCGACGATGAAGGACCTGGGATCGCCGAATCTGGACCTGTTTGACCTTGACGAGCAGTTCTCGTCGCAAAAGTATGTGGAGATCAAAAACGCGGGGTAGGGTGCGGCTGGCGCAGACGACTAACAAGTGCACTGAAGACGACCTCGCGTATTATGTGCAGGAATGCGGAGAGATCCTGGGTGTGGGAGCGTCCGTGCAAAATCGCGAAGATCCAAAGGCCATACTGCAGTACATATTCAGCGAGCTCGTCAAGTACAAGAAGCACAACCAGGAGTAATTTTAATTATTATTCACTGCGTGGCAAAGTGACTCTTCCCTTATTGATCTGTCCCCTGATACGCGCTCGTCCAGGTCTTGGTAAT
>JARLIC010000145.1 GCA_031291905.1 Minisyncoccota bacterium | reverse complement strand
CCAAAACCCCAAAACCCCAAAACCCCAAAACCCCAAAACCCCTCAGCGGCACTGCAAATGCACAGAAACGGAAAGTTCCGCTCTCGCATAATAATAATAACACTATCGACATCAAATAAACAGCGATCAATATGAAATCGCCGCAGGAGAAGGAAGCGAAGAAGCCGCCGGCGAAGGAGGAGAAGCCGAAGGAGTCGAAGAAGGAGCAGAAGAAGGTCGATGCGAAAAAGGAGGCCAAGAAGGACGCGAAGAAGAAGGAGTCGAAGAAGCTCGCCGTCCCTGAAGAGTCGGAGCCAGAAGCCCCCGAGGAAGAGAAGAAGGAGGAGAAGAAGCTCCCGCCGCCGCCGCCCGAGCCGCGAGTCGATTATCTGAAGCTTACCTCCGACTTCAAAGCCGTCGTCCGTGCCGAGCTCACAACGCTGAAAGAGGCGAAGACCCAAACCGAGCTCTTCAAGACGAAGGCGTTAGAGGCGACCAAGAAGAGGGAAAAGCAGGAACGCGAGTTGCAGAAGCAGAAGTTCACCAAGTTCAAAAAGAAGTCGCCCTTCCTCAAGGCGGTCCAGACGCAGGGCTACTTCCATCCAGAGAAGGAGAAGACGGTTGTCCACGGGCCATACAACGACGGAATGGCGACCTACAAGCTGACCTCGCTGGATCGTGTCTGGGCGCCCCACTCGTGGAAGCCTGCTGCCACCTGCATGGACGTCTTCCATTCTGTCCCCATGCAAAAGCTCAGTCACAAGGCTCGCACCATGATTGAGGCTGGCGAACTCAAGTACCAGGAGCTTCTCAAACAGCAGCACGATGTCTACCGGAACCAGAATGATGGGACTCTGAAGAAGACGATTCTGGATACGAAGCTGGCAGAGATGAAGGTCTGGAAGCCGACGAAGGTGCAGAAAGAGCTATTTACGGACGTGAAACCGCTGAATGACGGGACCATGACGCCGCGGGAGAGGGCGCGCAAGCTGTCGCCAGCGAGGGCCTACGAGAAGAAGGTGTGGAATCCCCCACGAGCCAGCATGGACTACTTCGGCGACAAAAAGCGCGGTCGTGTGTACAAGTAGACGCCGACAATAAATTCGCTTTGCTGATCGTGCGCGCACACACACCGCTATGCGGCTATCTTGTCTTGGTGTTAT
>JARLIC010000022.1 GCA_031291905.1 Minisyncoccota bacterium | reverse complement strand
CCCACTCGATGTCAGTTGCTGCACACAATAGCAGCACCCCAAATCAGTCTCAACGTCAGGTGAGCATCGGAGCGATTACATTATTCCAGAAGGGCCAGCGACTCCTTGAGTAGCGTGGGGTCAACACTTCCGGCCTCCATCGTGGTGGCCCGGTCCACGAACCCCACCGCCTTCAGGAACAGCGTCCCGCCCTGCACTTCCGCCACCCTTTCCTTGAAGAACTTGTTCTCCTTGTTGATCTTGCGGAACTTGTCGTTGGTGGGGTCCTTGGACAGGTTGGTCAGGTACGCCTTCAGCATCTTGATGCAGTTGCTCGCCACGTCCGGATGTCTGTCCTCGGGATATAGCTCGCGAATCGTTTTGAGGGCGATCTTGACCTTGTCGATCGGCTTCTTCTCGTCGTTCACAGGAACAGCCTCGCCGCCAACCACCTTGAACTTTTTGCCGAAACGCTCCTCCTTGTCGCGAATCAGCTGCTCCTCCATGGCCCGGAGCGCCCGCTCGTCCTCCTGCTTCTCTTTGCGCCTTTTCTCAGCCTCACGGAGAATGTTGATATCTTCAAGCTTGGTTCGGGCCTCCGACAGCTCCTTTGCCCCGCGGATGCGCTCCTGTTCCTGCTCCTGCGCCAGCTTCTTTTCCTTCTCTTCTCTCTGTTTTCTTATCTTGGCCTGAAGCTCCCTAGCTTCCTTGCGGAGTTCTTCGTCGCTGCGCTGAGGCTTCTGCGGCTCCGCGGCCTGTCTAAAGGGCGAGGATGAGGCAAAAAAGAGTACCCGACGATGCGGAGTTCCTCGTTGAAATCGGGCTCGTTCTGGTGCTTCTCGATCCACTCCATAGCCTTCTCCGGCGACACGCCGCCAGTTAGGTAGAGAGCTTTCTCGCTCGCGTTCTTGGTGAAGCCGTAGACAAGTAGCTCGTCGACGAACTCCTTCTTGACGAAGGGGCTGATGGGCATGCCCTCCTCGAACTTCTTCACCTCCTCCTTCTTGGCCTCGGCCTTGGGCGCCTCCTCCTTCTTCACCTCCGCTGCTGTCGTGGCGACCGGTGCTTCCGGAGCCGGCGCTGCGGGGGACGGAGCCGCGCTTTCTTCCTTCTTTTCCATCTTACTCGGATTTATTATATGAAGCCCAGTGACATATCCATTGCTATCTGTTCTGGATAATTCTCTCTCTCTCTCGCACTCTGCTTGTTTCGCGGGGTTTTGGGGTTTTGGGGTTTTGGGGTTTTGGGGTTTTGG
>JARLIC010000144.1 GCA_031291905.1 Minisyncoccota bacterium | reverse complement strand
TTCGACGTCCCGATGGAGAAAGTGGCCGAACTTGCCCGCGGACTCAGCTGGTACAAGATGTCGAAACTGGCATATTCACCCATGGGACTCGCGAACGGAGAGGTCATCGGCGAATTCATCGATAAACTGATCGGCAAGGATGCGCGCATCGAGGACGCGAAGATCCCGCTCGCCATCGTCGCGACCGACATCGAAACGGGCGGCAAGGTCGTCTTCCGCGCGGGCAACGTCGCGAAGGCGGTCATGGCAAGCACTTCCATTCCCGGCCTTTTCGCGCCGGTATCGCACGAAGGCGCCCTGCTCGTCGACGGCGGCCTCGTCGAGAACCTTCCCGTCACGGAGCTCGCCTCGCTCGGCGCCGATGTGACGATCGGCGTGAACCTTGCGCGATGGCGCATGTTCCCCCATCCGAAGAGCGTCATCGGCGTGATGGTGAATTCGATGGACATCATGGTGCACCAGCAGAGCGTGATGCACGGCAAGGAAGCGGACCTCGTCATCGAGCCGCATCTCGAGGCGTTCACCTCGTCCGACTGGGACAAGACCGACGCGCTCATCAACGAGGGCTACCGGGTAACGACGAAGATGCTGCCCTCGATCCGCGCGCTCGCGGAACAACGGCGCGCAACCGAAAAAACGAAGAAGCATATCCCTTGGTACAAGCGCGTGTGGCGTTCGATCTATCGCCAAAAAAAATAGCCCGGAAAAAGAGGGCTTGATAAAAAATCCGCTATTGCGGCCGCTCGCTCTCGCGCCAAAGACTCTCGAAGAACGCTTCCATCGCCGCGTGGATATCCTCGTCCTCTATCACTATCCCCACCGGGCGCCTGGCGTTGAGCGACATGATCGCCGCCTTGTTGCCGTAGATGAAGTTCGCGTTGCCGATCGCGACCGATGCGGGAAGGAACTGCGTATCGCGCAGCTCGCTGCCGTCCTTCTGTTTGAGCGCGACGGAAAGCTTCGTGCGCGGCGTGAGCAGGCGGACGCGCAAAAAATGCCGGTGCCGCGTTTCCTCGAAGTTCTCGACGTGGGACCTGCCGAGCGCCTCCACCCACGAATCCCACGACACGATCGCGGAAATATGATGCTTGGTATCGAGGATATCGCCAAGGATCTGCCGTATCTCCTCTATGCCGTTGTAGATACGAACCGTCGGCCTCACGCCCGTCTCGCGCCGGAGCGACTGCAGCTCCGGAAGGATGACCTTGAGCGCCGTCTCGCGCTCCTTGAGCGCGGCGAGAAGCCTTTCGGGATTTTCCGCGGTCCATATCTTGCGCCGCCTCTTGAGGTACGCGTTCATTAGCCCCTTCTTGTGGAGCTGGCGGATGATGAGATTCACCGTCGTACGCGGCATCTTCGCTTTTTCCGCGATCTCCGTCGCGGTGCTCCCACCGAGCTCGAGCGCCGCAAGATACACCGCCGCCTCGTGCGGGGAATATCCGAGTTGTTCAATGACCGTGCGTGTATGCATGTGAATAATGATGGTGGTGACGGCGCTCCTCGTTATATCGTTATACCCCGTTGCGGAAAAACGCGTCGAACGCCGCACGCGCGGGCTTGCACTCGATGCTTACGGTGTGCACCAGTTCGAGAAGCGGGAACTGCTCTTCTTTTTCTTCCCCTCCCCCCTCTTTCCTTCTTCCCTCTATCCTTCTCTTGAGCGCCGGAAGTGATACGGTCCCCTCTCCCCGCAGAGCGCACGTCCCCGTGCGCGCGATCTCCGCGCCGATCCCGCGGTTGCGCGAATAAGCGCTATAGCCGGTCGCGATAAGATCGCCCGCACCGCCCGCGCCGAGCACGACCGCCGGATCCGCGTTCAAGAGCGTGGCGACCGCCGCCATCTCTTTTATCCCCACCGATGCGATCCATCCCTTCTCATTCTCCGAAAGCCCGAGTCCGTCGGCGACGCCGAGTGCCACCGCATACACGTTCTTGAGCACGCCCGCCAACGAAAGGCTGAGCGGGTCGTTCAAAAATTCCATTCTAATATTTTGAGCGCTCCTGCCGCTGGCCCCGTCACCATCGGAAGCGGAAGCGAAAAGTGAGCGGCACATGTCGAGCGCGCGCGGATCTTTTGACCCGAACACCGCAATCGCGCTCTTGCCCGCGGCAATCTCCTCCGCCAACATCGGACCTCCCACCACGGCGAACGATCGCCCGCCATCGGCCGGAAACAATTCGTCAAAAAGTTCCGTCATCGTCTTCCCGCTTGCATCCTCCATCCCCTTCGCGAACGAGACCACGACCGCATCTTTGTGCAGAGTATCGGCTGACAGTACCGCGCCCGCGGCGGCGCGCATCGCCCATGACGGCACGCAAAACAGGATACAATCCGCATCCTTCAGCGCATCTTCGAGCGGACCCTGGCCGGGCACCCGCGCGGGGTCGGCATCCCACAGCACCGGTTCGATACCGTTCCTCTGCAGCAGGCCGCCGATCGCCGCACCGAGCTCGCCCGCACCGATGACCGTCACATGAGATTTTGGTTCCATGCCTCTATTATATATCTTTTATGCGCCTGCGCCGCGGCCGGTTACTTCTCCGCATTATAAAGCGCCTGAATTTCGGCGGGAGAAAGCGCTCGATTATAGACCCGGACGTCGTCGATAAGACCGTTCCACACTCTATAGTGTTGTGGGCCCTCTGCGCCTATAGCTGCAGCCGCGGGGGTGTTTATTGTGGTTCCCACTTGAGAATAGACCATTACACCGTTCAAATAGAATTTTTCATTGGATCCGTCGAAGGTCACCACCACGAACGACCATATGTTTTGGATTACGGGAGGGCCGCCGCACCCGTTACCGTTATCACATATGCGCCACGAGCCGTAAAGATCTATTTCATGATTCGAACCTCCTTCCGAAAAAAGAGTGGGAAGCGTGACACTGTTGGTGGAAAAAGCCCATGCGACAATTGATTGTATTGCGGTAAGGTTGGGTATGACTCCGATGCCTATATAGTTCGAGTTTACATCACCATCCGCGCCTCCGTTGAAATACCCCGCATAGTTCCCCACCTTGCCTCCCACATAGTACGTGCTGTTCGTTCCTCCGGGCGTGCCATACCAGGTCCCTCCGTTTCCATTGCCCGATTGGTCGATGGTCGTCGATCCGTTGCCTTCGTCCATAGGCCAGTAGCCGACCAGGCCTGCCGAACTGTAAAGCGGGCTGAGGGTAAGGTTCGATCCGTTCGCGATGACGTCGGGATAGTTGGGGATGATGGGCTTTGCACCTAATGATGCTTTCTGCTTCTGTGATTCGGGGATGGCGGTGACCTCGAACTGACCATTCTGGGTGGAGTAGGCGTAGAAGAGGCCCGAACTGGAGGTATTCACGGGGTCGATGGGGAGCGATCCAAAAGGAGCTCCTGCGCTGATATTCTGGAAGTTGATGGGGATCCAGCCGGAACCATTGATAGCCCGGGTGGAAGTACTTGGGGTGCAGTTGTAGGTGGAACTTGCGGGAAGAGAAGGCAATCCCAATGTGCCGCAGGTGCTCGAAGTATCGGAAAAAGAGGTGTAGACGAGAGTGGAAGTGCCAAGCTTCCCTACGCCTCCCGTATCCGTGGAGTAGAGACCCAAGGCGGTGTTGAGGGTCGCCATGTCGGAAACACGGTTCGCGTCACGGGACTGAGCCAAGAGTTGGGCGGGATTCAACGTGAGGACCACCACTACCGCAAGAATGGCGATGATCGCGATCACCACGAGAAGCTCGATGAGGGTGAAGGCGGAAGATGATGAGGAAATCGGTTTTCGCCGGTGAAAATGCATAGGGAAATTATAACATGAGGAATGGCAGGAAAATTGAGAAAATGGAGAAACAAGAGGGGGGTCGTTGGGCCTCCGCGTACGCACAACGGCTCCTTTATGAAACACTCCTTTATGATACAATGGGGGCAATGAAAAACTTCTGGGACGGGCTCAAAAGACCCATCTTTGCCGTCGCGCCGATGGCGAATGTCACCGACGAGGCCTTCCGCCGCATGTTCGCGGAATGCGGACGGCCCACCGTCTTCTGGACCGAATTCGTCTCCGTCGAAGGCCTGCTTTCGTCGGGCAAGGAACACCTGCTCCCCGACCTCTGGTTCGAGAAGGACGAGCACCCGATCGTGGCGCAGATCTTCGGCGCAAAGCCGGAGCAGTTCGCGCCCGCGGCGGAGATCATCTACAAGCTCGGCTTCGACGGCATCGACATCAATATGGGATGCCCCGACCGCGCGGTGGAAAAGCAGGGTGCCGGCGCCGCACTCATAAAACAGCCGGAGCTCGCGAAGCAGATAATCCGCGCCACCAAGGAAGGTGCGCACGGCCTGCCCGTCTCCGTAAAAACGCGCATCGGCTACACGAAGAACCAGCTCGCCGAATGGCTACCCGCGCTCCTTGAGGAGGACCTTGCCGCGCTTACGGTGCATTTGCGTACGCGCAGCGAGATGTCGAAGGTTGCCGCGCACTGGGAGCTCGCGCCGGAGGTCGTTGCGCTCCGCGACCGTTATGCGCCGAAGACCGTCGCCATCGGCAACGGTGACGTCGCATCGCTCGACGACGCACGCATGAAAACGAAAGCGTCCGGCCTCGACGGCATCATGATCGGCCGCGGCATATTCGGCAACCCGTGGTTCTTCGGCGGTGCAACACCGACCGTGCGCGAAAAGATAGAACGGCTCGTGCGGCATACCGAAGTGTTCGAGTCTTTATACAAAAGCGATCTCACGAAGAAGGAAGGTAAGATCAAGAACTTCGAGGTGATGAAGAAGCACTACAAAGCGTATGCGAACGGATTCGACGGCGCGAAGGAGCTCCGCATCCGCCTCATGGACGCCGAGAGCGCGGCGGAAGTGAAGGCCGTCGCGGAAGAGTTTTTGACGGGCACCCACAAAGAACCGGCCGACGTGGATCCCGCATTACCATAAAGCGATAAAGAAAAGATAAAGACGGAATAGCGCCACCGAAGACAAGGAGTATACTTATCTCAACCCCGAAATTCAGATGAAAATCCTTGTTGTTGAAGACCAGGAGGAGACCGCGGCGACGCTCAAGACCAGGCTCGAATCGGAATGCTACGCGGTGGATGTGGAGCACGACGGCCTGAAGGCGTCGTACCGCGCCAAGACCAATCACTACGACCTCATTTTGCTCGATAACATGCTCCCCGGAAAGGACGGCGATCAGATATGCAAGGAGCTGCGCGAGTACAAGATGACGACCCCGATCCTCATACTGAGCGGCCAGAACGACATCGAACGGAAGGTCGGTCTTTTGAACTGCGGCGCGGACGATTACGTCACCAAGCCGTATTCCTATACCGAACTTTCCGCGCGCGTGAAGGCGCTCCTGCGCCGGCCAAAATCGATCGAAAGTTCCACGCTCACCGTCGGCGACCTTGTGCTCGACCGCGAGATGTTCTCGGCGACGCGCGGTAAACACACCATAAAGCTCACGCCGAAGGAATATTCCATACTGGAGTACTTCATGAAGAATCCCGGAAGAGTGGTCACGCGCGGCATGATATTGGAGCACGTCTGGGACGACAGCGCCGATCCCCTCTCGAACAGCATCGAGACGCACGTCACTAACTTAAGAAAAAAGATCGACCGCGGCGGCAAACGTAAGCTCATCCGCACCATACCGGGCCGGGGATATACCATGGGCCCTTCTTGACCTTTCCTTGAACTTTTCTTTACCCCGGCCGGATAAGATATATCCAAAGGTCGAGGCGTATAAAAATCAATCATCACCAATATGAAAGAGATCATGGAAAGGTTGCTCAACGATAGGACATCCCGCGATAAAGACAGACTCATGGACGTCGCGGTCGAGGAGAACAATTTCAGCACATGGGACTGACGGACGATCCCATGGAAGAGCCGCAACGCAGCGCGATAAGGAGATTCGCCAGCTTTCTTTTCCGCATCGGTATCCGACCGACCAACACCAACGAGGATATCGCACGCAGGGAATATATCCTCAACGTCATCCTCGCGGGGGCGATCCTCATGCTGGCCGCGCTCGACGGCATGGTCCTTTACCACGCCCTCCTGTACGGATGGGATTATCCCGGCGTGTCGTTCGCGCAATTTTCGGGGCTACTGCTGTTCTTCGTCGCGCTGTATGCGCTCTCCCGCCGCGGCTATTTTGTCGCATCATCATACTTCCTTATCGCGGCGCTTCTTCTCGACACCACCTACGCAGCCTATCGGTGGGGCGCCGCCCTCCCCGTCGCACTCCTCGCTTATGCACTCATCGTGTACGCTTCAGGGATACTCGTAAGTACCGCTTTCGGCTTTGCCATGACCGCGCTCACCACGTGCCTGCTGACGATCGTATGGCACCTGCATATCAGCGGCCTGGTCGTTGCCCAGCCGCAGTATCCTACCGAAGACGACATCCTTGTGTTCGCGATCTTCTATTTCCTCATCATGGGGATAAGCTGGCTGTCGAACCGGGAGATCGAGAAATCCCTTACGCGCGCAAGGAGGTCCGAAGCGGCCCTCAAAGAGGAGCGCGACCTCCTTGAGACGCGCGTGACCGAGCGCACCGATGAGTTGCGCCGGGTCCAATTCAAAGAGATAGAGCAGATCCATCGTTTTGCGGGGTTCGGTAAACTGGCATCGGGCCTGTTCCACGATGTTCTCAATCTGCTGAATGCAATATCGCTTCGCACCGAAGGGAACTCCAAGGAGGAGACGGCACTCGCGGAGGCATATTCCACGACCCGCCAGATCCAACAATTCATGCGGGGCCTCCAAAGGCAACTTGGGGAGAAAGATTCTTGCGGGTCGTTTTCCCTCATTGAAGGGATCGAGGAAGCGATCCAGCTCATAGCCCATAAAGCGGGCAAAGCGAATGTCCACATCATATTTCCGCATGACGCGCGTGATCCGTTCATCTACTCCGGCACTCCCTTCAAATTTCACCAAATAGTCATCAATCTTCTGTCGAATGCCATTGATTCGTACCATTCGTTCCCCGAAAGCGAACATGAGCGGTATATTGTGACCATCAATGTGGACGCTCAAAAAGGCTTCTTCGTTCTTTCCGTCAAAGACCAAGGGTGCGGCATTCCCATCGGATCGCAGAGAAGAATATTCGAACCGTTCTTCACGACCAAGGACAAAATGCGAGGCTCCGGTATCGGCCTCGCAAGTATAAAGAAGATAATCGAAGAGGACCTTCATGGCACCATCGACGTGGAGAGCACGGAAGGCGCCGGCGCGCTATTCACCGTAAAATTCCCGGCCATTGCACCGTCTTCGTCCGGCAACCTCCCCTCCCATCATGAAAATCGGCAACACGAAAATAATCCTCCCGGGGAACAATGACGGACCCATCATCAATATCATTAAGGACGCCCTCCGACATATCGCCGAGGAACAACTTCCTTGCGGAAATTTCCTGAGCTACTCGAGCCCCTTGCCCGCTGATTTTTCCGGAGCAATCCCCTACTCCACGACCTTTTTCACTTCGAATATCATCGCGTGTCTTTGCTCCGTCAGATCCCTCGTGCCGGCCAATGCGCTTTCGCTGCAAGTATCCAACGACATGGAGGCTGTCATTCGTCGCGGGACCGGGTTCCTGCTGCAAGAGAAAAGTGAACGGTGGTCGTTCAATTACTTTTCACGCGAAGGGCAGGAATACCGGACCTCACCCTACCCCGACGACCTCGACGATACATTTGCCGCGCTGACCGCGCTGCAGCTGTCCTTCCCCGCCGCCGTTTCCGGAGAGGCCCTTGCCGCAGCGGTAAAACTACTTATCGACCTGGAGGTAAGCGAGGGTGGCCCCTACCGCACATGGATAGTCCCTCCCGATCCGACAACAAAGATGCGGAACCGCGCCGATGTTGTAACAAACGGCACTATAGGATATTTTTTGTCTTTGCTCGGCATACGATCACCCCGCATCACCGAATATCTTACGGATGAGGTCGGGGGTAAAATACCTTCCTCCCTTTATTATCCCGGCCCGTGCCAGGTCGCGTATTTCCTATCGCGTTATTTCGGCTCCGGCCCTCATTGCGGGATCGAAGACGCCCTCTTCTTATCACTGTCCCCCAATGTTGGCACACCGCTCGAATTCGCAATGCGCATGTCCACATATTTTCATTGCGGACATCCCGAAATGACGACGCCCAACATGGTCGGGCGATTGATCGATATGGTTTCCGGACGGGACTGGCAACCCTATCCCTTCTGCATCGATCCCGCAAAGGACCATGTTTCGTATTATGCAGGGTCATCGGCACTTACCGCCGCGTTCATAGCGGAAGCGCTTGCCCGCTACGAATATACCCCTGGGTGTGCCAATATCGGCACACCGACGATCCGCTCGTTTCATCAAACCATCCGGGACACCGCGGAACGGGAATGTGGTCCGTTGCCGAAAACGCTCGGCGCGACGGCAATGGCGCGGATAGAGTGTGCATTCGGTGCGATGATCACCGCACCCTCGCACGATCTGCAAAAAATACTGAACCGGAAGACACTCGCGATCCCCGAAGACACTGCCCGGAGCCTGGCGCTTGCGGGTCTTTATGGTTGGCTCGCATACGACATCTACGACGACTTTCTTGACGGGGAAGGACAACCTTCGCTTTTGCCGGCGGCAAATTACTTTTTGAGAAAGCTCTCTCGGATATACGCGCGCCTTGCAGAACAATTTCCCGCCACTCCCCTCGCCGCACTTTTCGATACGACAATGGATACGCTCGATGGCGCGAATGAGTGGGAGGTCGCACACTGCGCGATCCCTGCGAGCGATACGCTCCGGCTGCCGGACCCGCTTCCCTCGTACGGCGACCATGACAATCTTGCCGACAGGAGCATGGGTTATGCCGCCGGACCGCTCGCGGAGTTGCTTCTGGCGGGATATCTTCAGGATTCCGTGGAATATCGTGCGGTCGAATCGCTTTTTAGACACTACCTCATCGCCCGCCAGCTTCATGACGATGCCCACGATTGGGAGGAGGACCTCCTGCGCGGACGCATCAACGGCGTTGCCGCAATACTCGTCGGGGAATACCGCGTTCGTTTTCCGGAATGCTCGCGCCCTGCAATTGCGAACATCATCAAACCCTTGCGAACGTTCTTTTGGAAAGAGACCCTGGATCGCACAGTGACGCTGATCCGCGCTCATATCGAAAAGGCTCGATGCGCGCGCGACTCCTGCACGCTTTTAAACGGGACCAGTTTTATGGAAGATGCCCTCGCCAAACTGGAACATGGCGCGGCCCATGCGCTCGCCGAACGGGATCGCACGCTTACCTTTCTCAATCTGCTATAATAAAGGGACAATGTTCAAGGAGACCCTGCAGGGATTCAAGAAGTTCATCCTCCGCGGCAATGTCATAGACCTCGCCGTCGGTATCATGATCGGCGCGGCGTTCAACTCCGTGATCGCGGCACTCGTCAAAGACCTGCTAACGCCGTTCATCGCGGCACTCGTCGCCAAACCGGACTTCTCGAAGTTCTCATTCACCATCCACGGAGGCCAGTTCGCCTATGGCGATTTTCTTAACAACCTCTTCTCGTTCCTCATCACCGCCGTCGCGGTATACTTCTTCGTCGTCCTGCCGATCAATAAAGTGAACGAACGGCTCGCACCAAAGGGGCTGCCGCCCGAAACGGTCACCAAGCAATGCCCCGAATGCCTCAGTAACATCCCCGCAAAGGCGCGCCGCTGCGCGTATTGCACGAGCGTTCAGAAAGGAAAGTCGGACTCCAAATAATAGAAAGGCCTCAGGTTCTCTCCAATCCCTCCCTGCTCCCTTTCAGCAGCCAGTGGACGAACAGCGCCGACAGGATCCCCACCGCCGCGCCGCCAAGGATGTCGCTCGGCCAATGCACGCCCGCATACACGCGTGCGATACCCATGACAAGCGCCAGGGCAAAATACCACCATCCCCACTTGCGGTCGGCGAACCAGACGACCATGGCGAGCGCAAAGAACCACACGGCGTGCCCCGACGGGAACGACCACGAGCTTTCGTTGAGAAGCGGGGCAAGATTATAGAAAGAGAACGGCCGCGGCTCGTGATAGAAATAGCGGACGATCTCCGTCAGGATCCCGCGCGCAAGGATGATCGCGAGTGCGGCCTCGCAGAAAAGATGGACCTTCCGCCGCCACCCTTTCCGATAATAAATAAGCACGAAAAACGCGAGCACCATAAGGTATGGCAGATATTGCGCAAAGAATATCGCAAGGAAGTTCCAAAATGCATTACGATGCCCCGCTGCCGTATAAATCAATTGGAACACCTTCTGATCGAGGAGGAACATATGCATCAATTATAGCAAAAAGTCGGAAAAGGTTCTTGTAGACTTAATTGCAACGTACATCCGCAAATAACAAAAAGCCCTTGTAGTTCTTGAGGGGAATGTCGGAGCGCCTAAGGTCGCGAGACCTTAGGCGGCCGGCCAGCAGGCCGGAACGCCGTCCCCGAAAGGGCTACAAGGGCTTTTTGTTATTTGCGGACGTACGGCAAGAGCGCCATGAACCGCGCGCGCTTGATCGCATCCGAAAGCTTTCGCTGATGCTTCGCGCAGACGTTCGTGTGCCGCGGGTCGACGATCTTGGCCTGGCTCGAAACGAACCGGCGCAGAAGGTCGATCTCTTTGTAATCAATGTTCTTGATGTTCTGAGAGCAGAAGAAGCACTGTTGCGACATGGTGGTGGAAGAAGTGGTTCTGTTGTACATTATATTTTTCTTACTTGTAAGGAATCGAGCTCGACCGCCGTGTCCCTGCCGAAGATCGGCACAAGGACCTTGATGCTCCCCTTTTCTTCATTGACCTCGGCGACTTTGCCGTCGTATTCCTTGAACGGACCGTCGGTTATTTTTACCAGATCGCCCACTGCCAAGTCAATGCTCATCTTGTTCTCCTCTTTGCCGCTGCGCGAGAGCAGGATCTCAACCTCCTCTTTCGAAAGCGGCGTGGGGGTCGTGTTGTCGGGGCCGACGAAACCGGTGACGCGCGGCGTATTGCGGACGACATACCAGGAATCCTCGGTGAGGATCATGTCGACGAGCACGTAGCCCGGATAGATCTTCTCCTCGATCGTCTGCCTGCGGCCCGCCTTCACCCTGACCTTCTTCTCCTTCGGCACGAGCACGTTGAAGATCTTGTCGGTCATTGCGAGCGACTCCACGCGCTGGCGCAGATAGCGCGCCACCGCCTCTTCGTATCCCGAGTAGGTCTGTACCGCGTACCACTCGCGCGTTCCGGTCGCGCGTTCCATGTGCCCTTTGGATTGAGAATTATGAAGCGCCATGTTGGTGGGAAGTGATCGTTGATCGTTAAAGGAGGATGAAGTTCTTCATCAGGAAAGAGAAAAGAGAATCGAACGCGCCAAGAAACAGGGCGAGCACGAGTGCGATGCCGATCACGATGGCCGTAAGGCGGGCCGCCTCCTGGCGGGTCGGCCAGTTCACATGCCGCAATTCCTGGCGCGCTTCCAAAAAGAATTTTTTGATCCGTCCGAACATGATTAAACGGTTGACGTGTGTCGAAATTATTTTTTATCTTCGTTTTCCGGTTCCTCTAAATAAAATACCGCTATACTCGCGGTATTGCGGAGGTAATGGGAGTATAGCACAACAGGAAGGAAACCGTCAACCGGGCGGCCGTTTTTCATGAAAAATACAGGGTGTCCCGATCTCGCTAGATGTCCAGGTTCTGTACCGTCGCCGCGTGCGCCTGAATGAAGTTCTTGCGCGGTTCCACTGCGTCCCCCATCAGCACATCAAAAAGCTTATCGGCCTTCTCGGCATCGTCCACGGTGACCTGCCTGAGGATGCGGAACTCCGGATTCATGGTGGTCTCCCAGAGCTGCTCGGCGTTCATCTCACCGAGACCCTTGTAGCGCTGGATGCTCGGCTGGCGCCTTCCGTCGCCCGAACCTTCCGTGGCGCCTTCCGGGACCTCGCCGCCCTCGGCCTCGCCTTCTTCTTCCGCTACGACCGCAGCCTTTGCCGCCTTCGCGCCTTTGCCGGCGCGTGCGGGCGCGGCCGCCATCATCTCCGCGGAAACCTTTTCCTTTTCGTCATCGGAGAATGCATAGCGGACCGTCTTGCCGAGCTGGATGCGATAGAGCGGCGGTTGGGCGATATAGACATAACCGCCGTCGACAACGCCGCGGAAATGGCGGAAGAAAAGCGTGAGGAGAAGGGTACGGATGTGCGCACCGTCGACATCGGCATCGGTCATGATGACGATCTTGTGATAGCGCAGCTTCTCTATATTGAACTCCTCGCCGATCGCCGTGCCGATCGCGATGACGAGCGAGCGCACTTCGGCGTTCGCAAGCATCTTGTCGAGACGCGCGCGCTCCACGTTGAGCGGTTTGCCGCGCAACGGAAGGATCGCCTGCGTGTGGCGGTTGCGCCCCTGCTTCGCGGTGCCTCCTGCAGAGTCTCCCTCCACAATGAACAGTTCGGAATCGGCGGCGATCTTCGACGTACAGTCCGCGAGCTTGCCCGGAAGCGTGAGCCCCTCGAACGCGCCCTTGCGGAGGACCGTCTCGCGCGCCGCCTTTGCCGCAAGCCGCGCCTTTGCGGTCAAAAGGACCTTCTGGATGAGCGCCTTCCCCTCCTGCGGATGCTTCTCGAGGAACTCCTTGAGCGCCTCGTTGATGACCGACTCGGTGGCGGTGCGCGCCTCGGGGTTGCCGAGCTTCGCCTTCGTTTGGCCCTCGAACTGCGGATCGCGCAATTTCACGGAAAGCACGGCTACCAGACCTTCGCGCACATCATCGGCGGTGAGATTCTCGTCCTTCTCTTTCAGATATCCCTCGGCGCGCGCAAAGTTGTTCAGTGTGCGCGTGAGCGCGGAACGGAATCCGGTGAGGTGCATGCCGCCCTCCGGGGTGAAGATGTTGTTCGCAAAGCTCATCTCCTGCACGCGCGTATCGTCCACATAAAGGAACGCTGCTTCGATGTCGAGCTTCTCCGCTTCTTTCTCCACATAAAAGATATCCTCGTTCAGCCGGTTCTTCTTCTGTGACAGGAACTTCACGTACGAAAGCACGCCACCTTCGAAATAAAATCCGTAGAAGTACGGCACCTCCGGCCGGCGGTCGTAAAAATTGATGCGGACGCCTTTCGTTAAATATGCCTGCTGGCGCAGACGCTCAAGGATCACCTTGTCGTTGAATTCCATCTCGGAAAACACCGTCGGATCCGGCGAAAACGTCGTCTTTGTACCATGGCGCTTGGACGCGCCGAGTTTTTTTACTTTGTATTCCGGAACGCCGCGCTTGTATTCCTGCACGTACGATCCGCCGTCACGCTCCACTTCCACTTTAACCCACGAGGAAAGCGCGTTCACGACGGAAGCACCGACACCGTGCAGACCGCCGGAGACCTTGTACCCCTCGCCGCCGAATTTGCCTCCGGCGTGAAGCACGGTCATGATCGTCTCGAGCGTGGACTTCTTCGTCTGCGGATGGATGTCGACCGGAACACCGCGACCGTCATCCTGGACGCTCACTTTGTTATCCGGCAAAAGTTCCACGGTGATGTTCTTGGCATAGCCGGCCATCACCTCGTCAATCGAGTTGTCTACGATCTCCCAGATCAAATGGTGGAGACCCGTGGTGCCCGTGGAGCCGATGTACATGCCCGGACGAAGCCTGACCGGCTCCAATCCCTCGAGAACAGTGATGTCCTTGGCGCCGTACGTTGCGCTGCCCCTGTTGCTATTCGCCTTTTCCTCTTTTTTGCCCTGCTTGCCCTGAGCCTTTGACGCTTTTTTGAGTTCCTTTTCGGCCATTTTTATTGGGTTTTTCGTTAAAAAATGCCTCCCTGGCAATACAGGTATTTTAGCACAATCCGGAGGAAAAATCCAAGCAAAATTCGGGCCGGGATTGACGAAGTTATACGCCAGGAATAGTCTTGAGAACAGAAATCTGGAGGAGGGATTATGATCGTCTCGGAGTTCGGCGGTTCGACAAGGTTGATCGTCGCCATAAGGGAGGTCCCGTTCGAAAGCAATGAATGGCGCCCGGTCGAGGGTTTTGCTTGCAACAAAGGAGAACATCCGGCGATGGCCCACCCCGACGACAATCGTGTGTGGGCGTGCCGGGCATGCAGGATGGTGACCGACTGTGTTTCAATGTACTTTCACCACGTCTGAATCCTTCAAGGGCGCTTTCAACAAGACCCCGGAATATCCCGGGGTCTTTTTTTACGGATCAGAACTTCACCGTCTGCGGCGACCCCAATCCGGTCACATAGTCATACCGGGCGCGGGCCGCACAGTAATATTTGCAAGTGCCGTTCGAACCGCTTGTAATGTCGCGGAAATAGCTCAAGGTGCTCGAAGCTGCCTTGTCCGCATAAAGCTTCGCGAGGGTCACCGTGCCGAGCGCGCGGATCGCGGCCCACTGCGGCGCGCCCGCGCTCGTCCCGCCGACCACATACCAGCCGTTCACCGTTCCCGAGGTCTTTCCTCCCGAATAGTAGACGGAGAATCCGGACGACGGGTCCGCATCATACGCCACGTCGGGGATCGCCCGCATTCCGCCTGCTTTGGGAATGCTGTAAGCCTTTTGATACGCCGGCTGCTTCTCGTATGCGCTCACGCCGCCGCCGCTCCCCGACCACGCCGTCTCGGAGACCAGTGCTCCCTTTGATGAGAACGTAAGCGAGGTACCTCCCACGCCGATCACATTCGGCGACGACGCGGGCCAACTCACACCGGTGCCATCATCGCCCGACGCCGCGAAGAATATCGTGCCGGGATTCGCCTTCGGCATAAGATGCGCGTCGTACGAAAGCTGATCGGAGAATTCCTCGCCGCCCCAGCTCATCGAGACCGCCGTCACATCCTTCCGGCCCGTGGCATAATCGACCGCGGCCAGCAGATTGGCTCCGCTCTGCGTCTTTGCCTCCACGAGAAGTATCTTCGCATTCGGGGCGATCGCATGCGCCCACTCCACGTCGAGCGATATCTCGACCGCCCATCCGCCGTTCTTGGTGGTGGTGGCCGACATCATGTGCTTTTCGAGGCAACCGTTCTTCACGGTGCACGCGGGGAGGCCGTATTGCTTATCGAATACCGCGAGGTCGCTTTCGATGCTCGGATCGTCGTACGCGTCGATGATCGCGATGGTGCCCGTACCGCCCGTCGCGGGGAGGCCGTAGGCCTTCTTTATTTGCGCAGGCGTGACTCCCGACGACGATTTCTGCGCGGACCGGTAGATGTGGATCGGCGGCTTGCCTTCGTAATTCACAAAACGATATGCGGCCCGGGCGACCGGCACGGGGGCGCGCGGCAAAAGCACCCCCGTCAGGAACACGAACACGGCGGAAGCGGCCGCGATGAGCGCGACGGACACCGCATGGATTTTTTTGTTTTTCATGCCCGCAGTATATACCGCGGGCCATAAAGAAAACCTGAAGAAAAGGTGAGGCTACCAGATGTTCACCCGGTCCCCCTCCTCGCGCCACAGCGCATCGCCCTTCTTCACGTCGAACGCATCGTAGAACTCGGTCATATCCGAAAGCGGTCCGTTCACGCGGCACGGCGACGGCGAATGCGGATCGGTCTGCACCTGGAGCCGCAGCGCCTCGTCGCGGATGCTGCCGCGCTCGGTGACCGCATAGTTGGTGAAGAATCTTTGATAGGGAGTGAGGCCTCCGGCCGGCGCGGCGGTATTGCCGTTGCCGGCGCGTGCCGCGTCCTCGAGTGCAAGCTTCAATCCGTCATAGGCGATCACGAGGCCCCCGAGATCGGCAATGTTCTCGCCGAGCGTGAGCTTGCCGTTCACATGAAGGCCCGGCAGGATCTCGTACCGGTCGTACTGCGCCGCGAGCTTTGTGGTCTGCGCATCGAAGCGCGCCTTGTCTTCGGGCGTCCACCAGTTCGAAAGATTGCCATGCAGATCGAAGAGCGCGCCCTGGTCATCGAAGCCGTGCGTGAGCTCGTGGCCGATCACCGTACCAATGCCGCCGAAGTTCGTGCCAAGATCGGCATTCGGATCAAAGAAGGGCGGTTGCAGGATCGCCGCAGGGAAAAGGATCTCATTCATGGGCGGCTGATAGCAGGCATTCACTGTCTGTGGGGACATGTACCATTCCGAGCGATCCACCGGCTTGCCGATCTTCCTCGCCTGCCGATCGAATTCGAAACGGTGCGCGCGCAAATAATTCGCCGCGTAAGAATCCGTGCCTATCTCGAGCGCGCCATAATCCTTCCACTTGTCGGGATAACCGAGTTTTTTTGTGACCGTTCCCAATTTGGCGAGCGCCTTTTGCTTGGTTTCCGGGCCCATCCAATCAAGCTTTGCGATGCGCGCGGCGTAAGCGACGGTGAGGTGCGCGACAAGGTCGCCGATCTTCGCCTTCGCGCCTTCACCGAAATGACGCTCGACATAGAGCCGGCCCACCGCCTCGTCGAGCATCCCGTTCACCACGCCGAGCACACGCCGCCAGCGTGGTTTCATTTCCGTAGCACCCGCGAACGTGCGGCCGTAAAAATCGAATATACGTTTTTCAAAGTCCTCACCAAGGAAACCCGCCAGGCTGTTCAGCACATGCCAGCGGAGATAATCCTTTATTCCGTCGAGTGGTATGGTCTCGAATATCCGTTCCACTTCTTCCATGAATTTCGGCTGGCACACTATGATATATTCCGGTTTCGCTGCAATATTCGCCCCGGCCCAATACGCGTCCCAATCGATCTTCGGCGCAAGCTTCGAAAGCTCGTCCGGTGTCATTTTGTTGTATTGCTTCTCGATATCGCGCAACTCGACGCGCGTCATGGATGCGGCAGCGAGCTTGGTTTCGATATCCACGGACCCGGCAGGAACGACATTGTTTACAAGCGGCGCGGCGGCGATCATGCCTTCCTCATAGGCGGCATAGCCCGCGCGTATCGCTTTGCTTTGGGCATCGTCCTTTAGATAATAATCCCGGTCGGGCAGACCAAGACCGCCTTGTGAGAGGTAAAGTGCCATCGTGTCGCTTTTTTTCACATCCTGATCGACGCCCGCGGACCAGAATACATTCACACCCCCGCGATGCAGCGTACCGATCGCGCGCGAAAGATCGCTCAAGCTCCGCGCCGCCGCGACCACGTCGAGAAATTCCCCGAGCGGCGCATCACCGAGCATCGCCAGCGTGTCGGCATCCATACCGGTGAGATAGAAATCCCTTACCTTTCTCGCATTCGAATCAAGCGTCTCTTGGGATTTTTTTGATATTTCCTCGAGAAGTTCTTTAAGTTGGCGCTGCACCTCCACGTGAAGCACATTAAACGATCCCCACCTCGACTCTTCGGGCGGAATCGGATTTGCGTCGATCCATTCTTTGTTCACGTATCCGAAAAAATCATCGCCCGGCTTTATGTTGTTTTGCATGGTTTTATTGGGTCATTGTACGACGGCCGCACCAAAAAGGCGAGCTTTGTCGTATAATCAGCACCAAGGAGGATACTCTCCGATTTCCGGATAGCCGAACACCAAATAACGACCAGAATCAAAGTATCAAAAATGAACCAATCCATCAAAAAATATATCATTGGTGCCGTGATCGTCGGCGTCTTCGCCGCATATGCCATATTCGGGAACAATAACGGCACCGGTACCACACCCGTGCTTCCTTTATCGTCCACCACCCCGTCACCGTCGTCCACCACGCAGGTTGCCGGCGATACCACGACTTCCGCCACGACGACGTCCGCAAGCAACCCGCCCTCCGGTACTCCGCCGGCATCCACGGTTGCCGCGAGCGGCGCTTATAAAGACGGCACCTATACCGGCACCGTTGCCGACGCATTTTATGGCAATCTCCAGGTGGTCGCGGTGATCCGGAACGGCAAGCTCGCCGACATGCAGTTCCCGGTATATCCGTCGGATAGCAATCATTCGCGCCAGATAAGCAATTCGGCCCTTCCGGTGCTGAAGCAGGAAGCGATCACGGCGCAGAGTGCGAACGTGGATGTCGTCTCCGGCGCGACGCAGCTGAGCCAGGCATTCCAGCAATCGCTCGCATCCGCCCTTGGGCAGGCGTAACGAATCAACTTCATCCTTT
>JARLIC010000143.1 GCA_031291905.1 Minisyncoccota bacterium | reverse complement strand
CCGCGTTCGATGCGAGTGTGCACACATGATAGAGCGGAGGAGAAGTTCGCAGTCGTTAGATTTTAATCGGCCTTTTCGTACTTCTTGAGCCTATAGGAGCTATATCGAGAGACAATACCGTTCCTTGAGCGAATTGACCTGCTCGTTCTTCTGCTGGATGATCTTCTTCATGCTCGCCACCTGGCTGGACTGACTGAGCCGCTCCTCCGCCTCCTTCTTTAGTCGCAGAGCTTCCTTCTCCTTTTCGGTGAGCTGCTCCTTGAGACCTTCGACGGTGTCATGCTTGGTCTTCTCTTCCTCCAGCTTAAGGTGCTCAAGGTCGCCCTTGCTCCTCGAAATCTCAACCATCTACCGCGACGTGTCCTGGGAACGTACTTTTTCCTCGAGCTTCTTGATCTTCTCCTTGAGGGCCGCGTTCTGCTCCTTCAGATCCTCCATGTCGGACAGTATCCGCGGGTCGTTGTTGTATCCTCCCTGCAGGGTCGGCAGCCGGGCGAGGCCCATGTTTCCCTTGCTCTTGGACTCAGTCTTCTTCCCGAGCTTCATGTACGACTCCTCGAAACTCTTCAGTTCCTCCAGCGACTTGCTATTAGATGCGTCGTTGCGGGAGGGGATACTAGTTTTCCATGTAGGAGACCTCGGCCTGAAGATTTAGCCCGGCCTTCTGCGCCTCGTTCATGACCATCTGAACGAATACTGCCGCCATGTGTGTGGACGCTTCCAGCTCGTCGCCCAGCGTCTTCGTGACCTCCGTCGTAATCTTGCTCACGATGTCCTCCACCTTTCGGAATTAAAAGCGCGGTTATACCTCCGGCTTGCTGTAGAGGTCGCCAGTTACTCTATACGGAGCGGATAAGGTCAGGAGGGATACTTCTCATCCTTGATGTCCTTGATAGCGAGGGTGACCTCCTTGACCGAGTGGGCGTTCTTCGTCATGAAGAACTTGATGTACTTCATGAGCATCTCCTTGTGGTCCTCAGTCAGACTGATCAGCGGCTGCGTCTATTGTCACCCCTTGGTTATGTGGCTCGTTCGGTACCATATCTAATCCTGGTTTTATTGTTGCTGTAACAATAATAATGCAATTTTGCTTTGTCGCGCTTATTTCGCTGCCCTAGCATGGGGAGAGAAGGCATGGGGTTTTGGGGTTTTGGGGTTTTGGGGTTTTGG
>JARLIC010000142.1 GCA_031291905.1 Minisyncoccota bacterium | reverse complement strand
CGTGATGAGATCGCTTCCCCCGCCGATGCCCTTGAATTTCATATGCTCTCATTTTATCAGGAAAAGGAATAGAAAGGAACTGTGCATATTGTTCCGTTGTGCCGCGCTTCTCGGGTAATCAAAAACCGCACATTCCGTGCGATTTTTGCTTTCTTTATTTTTATATATTCTCCAGGATCTTCACCTCCACTTTTTCCATCTTCACCGCATCGGTCTTCTTTATATGGTCGTAGCCGAGCAGATGCAGGATGCCATGAAGCAAGAGCGGCGCGGCGCGGTCGGGTGAATGATGGAGAATGTCCTTGTTGAGATACACCTCGCCAAGATATTTCTTCTTTGTTTCGGGATGCGGGAACGCGAGCGGCTCCTTGAACGAGAGCACGTTCGGCTCGGTCCTCTTGGCGATGAACCGCGCCTTGAGCGCCGCGATGTCCTTGTCCTTCAATAGGAAAATATCGAGGATCGCACCGCGCACCTTCAATTCCTTCAACAGCACGATCGCAAGCTTCTGAAGGCTCGCCACGTCCCAGGGCGCACCTGAGGCCTTCGCGGTTTTTTTCGACGCGGTCATGATGATCGGTTATGCTCCCAGTTTTTCTTTGACGATCTCCCCCACCATCCTTCCGTCGGCGCGTCCCTTCGTGAGCTTCGACACCTCGCGCATGAGCGAGGGAAAATCGTTGGCACCCGCCGCCCGCGCGGAATCCACCATCGCCGCGATCTCCTCGCGCGAAAGTTCCTTCGGAAGATACCCCATGACGACCGCGAGCTCGGCGGTCTCCTTTTCGACGAGATCGTTGCGTCCGCCCTGTTTGAAAAGCTCTATCGACTCCTTCCGGCGCTTCGCGTCCTTCTGCAGCACGGAGACCGCCTCGTCGTCCGTAAGCATGGCGCCCGGCTCCTTCAATTCCTTTTCCTTCTGCGCGGACTGCAATCCCGCGATCGCAAAACGGATCACCTCGAGGCGCGCCTTATCGCCGCTCTTCATGGCGGCTTTCATATCGTCGGTTATCTTCTGGACGAGGGACATGATGTCCTAGATCAGACCAAGCTTCTTCTGGCGTTCGATATCGGCTTTTTTCTGTTCGCGATGAATCGCGGACGAGCGGCGCTTGATGCGGCTGGTGGTCCTGGTGTGGTATTTCCGCTTGCGGACCTCCTTCAAAATGCCGCTGCGCTTCACTTTGCGGGTGAAGCTGTAGAGCACCGAATTGCCCGACTCGCCATCTTTTTTGCGTACTTCTATTGCCATGGGAAAGAGTATAACCGAGCATCGGCCGTTTGGCAAGGTAGCCCTTTTGTGCCCACGCTGCGGACCCTATGGGCCTCGAACCCATTTCTTCTCTTTGGCAAAGGGATGTCCTACCGGATAGACGAAGGGTCCGTGTGCGCAGGCGAAACCATCGTAACGTAAAAGGTATAAAGAAAACCTTAAGAAACAATGAGGGAAACAAAAAACAACCACCAAGGTGATTGTTTTTGCGCCAAAGAGAAAATTTTCGCCCCGGGTTCCGGGACATCCCTTTCGTTATTTATAGTACCCCGACCCAAACCGAAGTCAAATACAATTTAATGAGATTTTAATCTTATAGGGATAGTAAGCACGCCGCCTTTCGGCAAAATAACAATCCCGCTTGCCCTTTGGAGTGAGAGGTGTGTGGGAATATTGGGTTATTCTTGAGGGGAATGTCGGAGCGACGTAGGTCGCGAGACCTTAGGCGCGAAACCAGCAGGTTTCGACGCCGTCCCCGAAAGGGCAAACGGAATCTGCTATTTTGCCGAAAGGCGGCGCTTCAGTTCTTCGGGGAGCTTATCGAGCGACACCGCCTCCTGCACGCCGTTCGAAAGGTCGCGGATGATGACCGTGTTCTCGTAGATCTCCTTCTGTCCGAGGATCAGCGCAAAGCCGATGCCCTCCTTGTCGGCAACCTTGAGCTGGGCCTTGAGGGACTCCTTCGAGAGTGCCTCCGAGACCGCGATGCCTTTTTCGCGGAGGCTGTGCAAGAGCGAGAACGCCTTCTTCTTGGCAAGCTCCCCCGCGTGCACGAGGAAGACCTTCTTCGCGTTCGCGGCCGCTTTGCCGCCGGCGACGCCCACCGGGACCTCCTTTGCGCGCATGACGGCGATCAGCCGCTCGACGCCGGAAGCGCCACCCACCGCGGGCGTGACGTGTCCGCCGATCGTCTCCATCAGATAGTCGTAGCGCCCTCCCGCCGCCAGCGCGCCGATCTCCTCCTCCGCGCCTTCGGCGTAGATCTCGAACACGGTGCGGCTGTAATAATCGAGGCCGCGCACCAGATGCGGGTCGAGCGAATAAGGGATCTTGATCTCGTCGAGATATTCGAGCACCTCCTTGAAGTGGTTGCTGCACGCGACGCAAAGCTTGTCGAGGAAGCTCGGCGCGTTCTCCTTGAGCTCCTCGCAACCGGGCTCCTTGCAATCGAGCAGGCGAAGCGGGTTCGCGTCAAGGCGCCGTTTGCAATCCTCGCAAAGCTGGGATTCGTGCGCTTTGTAATACGCGGTGAGCTGCTTCTTGTAGACCGGCCTGCACACGCGATCGCCGATCGAGTTCAGCTTCACCGTCGGGTTCTTTATCTTGATGTCGGTGAGTATGCCGTGGAACATCGCGATGACCTCCGCATCGTACATAGGATCACTCACGCCGCCGAGCACTTCAAGGTCGATCTGCGTGAACTGGCGCGCGCGGCCGAGCTGGGGACGCTCGTGCCGGAAGATCGGCCCCACGGCGACGAGCTTCTGCGGCTGTGCGGCGCGCGAGAGCCCGTTCTGCATGTACGCACGCGCGATGCCCGGCGTATATTCGGGGCGGAGCGCCAGAAAATCGCCTCCTTTCGTCTTGAGGGTATACATCTCCTTCTGGACCACATCGCTCTCCTCGCCGGACGTCTTGTTGTAGAGCTCGGCGAACTCGAGCACCGGCGGCTCGATCCGCGCAAAGCCGTGCGCCTTCGCGATCGTCCTCACCGCACCCTCGATCCTCTCCCAATACGGCTCATCCGAAGGAAGCACGTCGTGCATTCCCTTCACGGATTGGAATGTCCTCGTCGTCTCCTTTTTCTTCACTTTGGGATTTTCGTTCGAAGGCATGGTTATGATGGTCCTTTTAGCTCCCGTACCCGGGGGCGTTGAATATCTGCATCTGATTGAGGGGCCAGAGACGGAACCGCACGAGTCCCACGATATTGGCCGCCGGAAGCGGTCCCCAGCTGCGCGAATCGAAGCTCAGCTGCCGGTTGTCGCCGAGTGCGAGATAGGTGCTCGACGAGATGGTATAGGTGCACGAACTGCCGGAGGCGACCCCGCCGGAACAGCCGTTGGCGGCGGTCTGCGTGCCCGCAGGGAGGTAGGATTCGTCGAGTATCATCCCGTCGGGGTGCTGAGTATTGTACACCGTGACCTTATTATCGAATATCGTCACGCGCTCGCCCGGAAGGCCGATGACGCGCTTGATGAAATAGGTTGAATAATCCTGGGGATCGTGGAACACGACGACCTCGCCGCGCTCGGGCGGTCGGATACGATAGGTCAGTTCGTCGGTAAGGACATAATTCCCGTCGGCGAAGTTCGGATACATGCTCGTGCCGCTCACGAGGAACGGCTGGACGAGAAAGATCCTGATGATGAACACCGCACCCACCGCAATGACCGCTATTTCAAAAACCTCGAGAACACCCGCTAAAAATTTTCTCATATAAGTAGTACTATTATAGATAAGATGATACCGAATAAGCAAGGGACGAAGGACGAAGGCGGGAAAGAAGGGAAGAAGGATAAAGGGAAGACGAAGATAAGAATCGTCATCGGACTTGGAAATCCGGATCCCAATCTTCTCGGCACGTACCACAATGCGGGAACGATCGCGCTCCCCGCACTTGCGGCGCGGCTCGCACCCGATGCGCCGCAACCGCTCGCGTTCAAGCACTACAAGGGTATTTTCGAGTACGCTCCGGCGGGAGCGTTCATGTTCGTGAAGTCGCTCACGTATATGAACGAATCGGGGAAGGCGGTGAAGGAAGCGCTTCGTGTGCTCAAGGCGAAGCCCCGGGAGATCGCCGTTGCGCACGACGACAGCGACCTCACGATCGGCAATTTCAAGATCGCGTTCGGCGGAGGGGCCGCCGGACACAACGGCATCCGCTCGATCGTCGCGCATCTCGGGACGGAAGACTTCACGCGCATACGCATCGGCATCCGCGATGCGAACGAAGTGCAGCGGAAGAAGGCCGGGGATTTTGTGCTCTCCCCCATCGGCAAGGCCAATATGAAAAAATTGGAAACGGTGTTCGGGGAAATCGCCGAGAAACTTTCGTAACTCTTCTTGCCTTATTGGAACGCGTTCGGTGCGAGCGGGAACGTCATCGAGAACGAGAATGCGCTCACCGAAGGCTGTATCCCCGAAAGCGGCAGGTCCGCCGTGCCGAAGTTCCGATCCGCCTCCACGAGGCTCTTGAACTGGACGATGTCGTCCTCGGTGCTCGCGACGCCGGAAAGGGAGAT
>JARLIC010000141.1 GCA_031291905.1 Minisyncoccota bacterium | reverse complement strand
CCAAAACCCCAAAACCCCAAAACCCCAAAACCCCAAAACCCCAGCATGGGAAGGAGTGAGCAGCGAAGTGTGCAGCAGCAGCATAATCCAGCAGGATAAAATAAAGCATGTGAAGAAGGATAAATATCATTATTGTAGAGCCGAAGATGATGCGCAGACTAGCGATGCTGGTGCCGGCGCTAACGGCACGCTGCGCGGACCCTCTGCAGTTCCTGTCCAGACGTTCGCTCTGGGTCCCCGTCGCGTCCCTCCCCGTCCCATCGCGCTTCTTTGCCTCGGCGGCCAAGGAGGAGGCAAAAGGTAGTGCTGAGTTCGCATCTGCTAGGAAAAGAGGGAGACAAGAAGCAGGAAGCGAAGGAGGGAAAGAAGGAAGGCAAGAAGGAGGAGAAGAATGGAGGCAAGAAGGAAGGCAAGAAGGAAGGCAAGAAGGAAGGAAAGAAGGAGGAGAAGAAGGAGGAGAAGGAGGGCAAGCCTCACAAGGAAGGGAAGCAGAAGGCGCCCAAGGAGAAGCACGCCGGGAAGACAGAGACAGGGAAGCCAGAGGCCGGCGCAGAGGCCCACAGCAAGCAAAAGGACAAGGTCAAGGCCGATGCTAAGGGGAAGGACAAGCATCCCGAGAAGGATGCTGCCAAGGGCGACAAGAAGAAGGGCGGAAAGCACGATGGGGGCGACAAGGCCAAGGCTGCGGCCGGCAAAGGCAAGGGCAAACCTGAGGACGGCAAGAAGCCGGCGCAGGCCCAGACTAAGGAAAAGCCCGAAGAGAAGGGGAAGAAGGACGAAAAGAAGCCGGAGGGGAAGAAGAAGGAGGAGCCGGTCGTTCCCGACCCCAAGATCGTGGCCCAGCTCCAGGCAAAGATAAAGACCATTCTCGACGAGGAGCAGAAGAAGATCAATGAGAAGTGGAGCAAGGCTTTCACGGACGACTGTTTCCGCTATGAGAAGGAATGGAAGAAGATCGTCGAGGCGAAGGAGAAGGAGTAACGAATCCGATGGATGAACGGATAGACAGGATACGTACCTGAGTTCGCAGCTCACGGAGCCGGCGAAGCAGAAGATCGCCTTCCTCGTTGAGAAGTTGATGGACCTCAATCTCCACGAGATGGAGTACCTGGCTGTGGGGATGAAAGAGTATCTCATGAAGGGTCTCGGCATTAACCCCCTCAAGCTCAACATGGACTGGCCCTCCATGCAGATGATCTGTTCGTTTCTCCTACTAACAAGCAAAAATAGCGGAGGGCACGTGGCCGCCACTGAACCCGAACTGGATGAAAGAGCAGGGCATCGCGGAGAAGCTCAAGCCGTTCTCCTTCAGCCTGTCCCACGCCGCCTCCGCTGCCCCTGTCGTCGTCGAGTCCGCTGCCAAGAAGCCCGAGCCTGCAGCCGCCCCGAAGGTGGAGATAAAGGAGGTCGAGGTACTACGCTGGAAAGCATGCATAGAAATCGTTCTACGACATCGAGATGAGCTCGTACGATGCGCCCGCCAAAATCAGAGTCATCAAGGAATATCGCGCCCTGGTTGGTCTCGGTCTCAAAGAGGCCAAGGACAAGGTCGAAAAGGCGCCGTTCATAGCCTTCAAGGGTATCAAGAAGGAAGAGGCCGAGGAGATAATAAAGAAGTTCAAGGGATTCGGCGCCAAGATGAAGCTTGTATAACCTTGATTAATGCTGAAAGGGTTGACTATCGCAGCAGTGTGTTGCCCATCGTTCGCAATCCCTTAACTCTCTGTGTGTG
>JARLIC010000021.1 GCA_031291905.1 Minisyncoccota bacterium | reverse complement strand
ATGAAAGAGAAATACGATCTTATCTGCATCGGTGATACGGTGATGGACGCGTTCATCACACTGAAGGAGGCGAAAGTGGAGTGGGATAAGGCGCACGAGCATCCGCGGCTTTCGATGGCGTTCGCGGATAAGATCCCTTATGAATCGCTCATGGTGGCGCCCGCGGTGGGCAACGCGTCGAACGTCGCCGTTGGTGCGCGCCGGCTCGGATTGAACACCGCGATCCTGACCTCGATCGGCGGTGATCATTACGGCACGGAGATCCTCGATCGCTATCATAAGGAAGGGGTGAGCACCGAGTATGTGAAGGTCAATCAGAAACTGCCGACGAACTATCACTTCGTGCTCGACTTCCACGCCGAGCGGACGATCCTTATCAAGCACGAGAAATATACCTACTACGATCCGCGCGAGCTCGACACGAAGGCCGACTGGGTCTATTTCTCCTCGATCGCGGAACACACCCTGCCGTTCCATCGGAAGGTTGCCGCATATTTGAAAAGCCACCCGAACGTGCGCATGGGATTCAACCCGGGCACGTACCAGCTCCGCTTCGGTGCGAAGAACCTTGCGGCGATCTACCGCCGGACACACGTGCTTTTTGTGAACCGCGAAGAGGCGGCGTTCATCCTCGGTACGAAGAACGAGGATATAAAGTTCCTGTTCGACGGATTGCACAAACTTGGGCCGAAGATAGTCGTGATCACCGACGGTCCGAAGGGTGCGTATGCCTCCGACGGTGAATGCCGCTTCTTCATGCCGCCGTATCCCGATCCGAAGGAGCCTGTCTCGCGCACCGGCGCGGGCGACGCGTTCTCGACCGGATTCCTTTCGGCGCTCGTGTACGGGCTGCCGATCCAGGAGGCGATGCGCTGGGCGCCTATCGAATCCATGCATGTCGTGCAATATTTCGGCGCGCAGACCGGACTGCTCTCAAAGAATGCGCTCAAGGCACTCCTCAAAAAGGCGCCGAAGAATTACGTGGCAAAAGTCATCTGACCATGAAGACCCTCCGCGAAGTTCTTGCCGATGCCGATGCCCGCCATGTCGCGGTGGGTCATTTCAATATCTCGGACCTTGCCGCGCTCAAAGCGATATTCGAAGGTGCGAAGGAGTTACAGCTCCCGATCCTGATCGGCGTTTCGGAAGGGGAGCGCGAGTTTGTTGGGGTGAAACAGGCCGCAGCGCTCATTAAGAACCTCCGCGAGACCTACGATTATCCTATCTTTTTGAACGCCGACCACACCCATTCGATCGATAAGGCGAAGGAGGCAGCCGAAGCGGGATTCGACGAGATCATCTTCGACAATTCGCAGCTGCCGATCGACGAGAATATAAAGAACACAAAGGAGGCGGTCGCCGCCATCCGCGCGATCGATCCGAGTATCGTCATCGAAGGCGAGATCGGTTACATCGGTTCGAGCTCCGAGATCATCGAGGCGCGGCCGGAAGCGTCGCTCACGCTTTCGACGCCGGAGGAAGCGGTGCGCTTCGTGACGGAGACGGGCGTCGACGTGCTCGCTCCCGCGGTAGGGAACATGCACGGGCTTTTGAAAAGCATGACGACCGGGGCCGCCGATGCGGAGCACAAGCATTTGAACATCGAGCGCATCAAGGAGATAAAAGCGGCGATCGCGAACACGAGCGCAAAGTTCATGACGCTGCATGGCGGCTCCGGCACCGAGGACGCCGATTTCACCGCCGCCGCGCAGGCGGGCATGACCATCATCCATGTGTCGAGCGAGCTTCGCCTTGCCTGGCGCCGCGGCGTGGAGGAGGGGCTCAAGGATCCGAACGAGATCGCGCCTTATAAGATCGTTGCGCCCGCTGTGCCCGCCATCAAGCGGATCGTCATTGATCGCCTGAAGTTGTTCAACCCGTAGCGGGTTGAAGAAAAGGAAACCCCGCATTTGCCTTTTCTCTCCCCATCCGCTATACTCTTCCTCATGGAATCGATCCACTTGGCGGTCCAACCGCGCACCATAATCGGCAAACAGGTCAAATCTCTCCGCAACGAGGGCCTCATTCCCGCGGAGCTTTACGGCCACGGAACGAAGAACGAGCACCTCACCGTTTCGGCGAAGGAGTTCAATAAAGTGTTCAAAACGGCAGGATCGTCCACAATGGTCATGCTCGATCTCGGCAAGGAGAAGAAGTCGGCGATGATCCACGATATCTATCGCGATTCGGTGAAAGGCGACATCATGCACGTGGATTTCTACCAGGTGCGCATGGACGAGAAGATCACGGCGCGCGTGCCGATCGAGTTCGTCGGAGAGTCGCCGGCAGTGAAGGAGAAGAATGCCGTCATCAACCATTCGCTTTCCGAAGTCGAAGTGGAGGCGTTCCCGCAGGATATTCCGCACGCGATCGTTGTCGACCTCGGCGTTCTCACCGACTTTGATCAGAGCATCTATGTGAAGGACCTTGCGGTGCCGAAGGGCGTGGAGATCCAGGTTGAAGGGGATACCGTGGTCGCCACCGCGACCGAGCCGCTTCCGGAGGAGGTGGCGGCACCCGTCGAGACGGTTGACATGTCCGCCATCAAGACAGAAGGAGACGAGAAGAAAGCTGAACGTGACGCGGATAAAGCTACGAAGGAGGAATAAAAACAATTGGACGAAAAATAGCCTTAAACGGCTATTTTTTTTATTCTTTCCCGCATTCTTCCTCCCTTCTTCCCTTCTTTTGAGTTATAATAAGAGAGTAATGAAACGACCCTTGAAGCCGAAGGTACTTGGTGATGTCTCGTTTGCGAAACGCGACGGCAGCCAATGGACCGCATTCAGTACGCTTCCGGAACGATTGGATCTTGGGGAAAAGAAAAGGACGATCCGTATCCCGTTCACGAAGATCTCCCGGTACGCGGTATACGCGTTGGCGGGCGCCCTTTTCATATTCGGATCGGTGAATGCGCCGACGTCGCTCACGCGGGCATCGGGCAGCGCGACGGGAAGCGGGACAAGTTCCACGGGTGCCACTACCGATCCCGCCGCCGAGCGTACCGCGCTCGAGGCCCAGTTGGCCCAGCTTGAGACCCAGATCGACCAATACCAGAGCCAGATCACGAGCTACCAGAGCCAAGGGAAGACGCTTTCCAGCCAGATATCCCAGTTGAACGCGAAGATTGCCTCGCTCAACCTCCAGATCCAGGCGGTCAATCTGACCATCCAGCAGTTGAATCAGCAGATCAGTGAGACGCAATCGCAGATCTCGGTGACGCAGTCGGACATCACGAGCAAGAAGGCGGCGATCGGGGAGCTCGTGAAGACGATGTACGAGGCGGACCAGACCAGTCTCATCGAGGTGTTCCTCGCGAATCCGCGCCTGTCGGATTTCTGGGACGAGACGCAGGGAATAAGCCTCCTGCAGGACAATCTTCGCGTTGCGGTCCAGCAGATCACCGATCTTCAGAGCCAGCTCCAGGACCAGGAGCAGCAGTTCGAAGCGTCGAAGAGCGATGCGGCGACCGCGGCGGCGTATGCACAGGCCCAGGCGGCGGAGGTGTCGACCACCAAGTCGCAGAAGGCCCAGCTTCTCACCGCGACGAAGGGCGAAGAATCGAAATATCAGGCGCTCCTTACGCAGACCCAGGCGACCGCGGCCCAGATCAGGAACCGCATCTTCCAGCTGCTCGGCGGCGGACAGCTCTCGTTCGAGGATGCATATCAATATGCAAAACTCGCGTCGGGTGCGACGGGTATCGATCCGGCGTTCATCCTCGCCATTCTCGACCGCGAGTCGGCGCTCGGCCAGAACGTGGGCCAATGCGGTTACAAGACCGCGATGAGCCCTTCCAACCAGCCGATCTTCCTCGCCATCACGGCATCGCTCGGCCTTAACCCGGATGAAATGAAAGTGTCGTGCGCGAACGCCGACGGCGCGTACGGCGGCGCCATGGGACCTGCGCAATTCGTCCCTTCGACATGGCAGCTCTATGCGAGCGGCATTGCGAAGGTCACCGGGGACAATCCGCCGTCTCCATGGAGCAACACGGACGCGTTCGTGGCAACCGGGCTCTATCTGAAGGACGGCATGGTGGGTTGCAAGGCGTCGTACAGCGCGGTGATCGACCAGGAGCGCTGCACGGCGGCGAAGTATTACGCCGGCAGCCGCTGGAAGAGCTATCTCTGGACGTACGGCGAGGCGGTGGTGGAACGCGCGCAGAGCTTCGACGCGGATATTCAGACGATCACCAATAACTAGGGAAGAAGGGAAGAAGCAGAGAAGGGAAGAAGGAAAGAAGGGGAAGAAAAAATAAGAAAGGATTATTGTAGTATATGGCGATGAAAGATCTCAAAAAAATAACATTGAAGAACGGACTGCGCGTGCTTTTTGTACCGCGCCCGGAGGACCTCGCCGCAACGGCGCTCATTCTGGTCGAGGCCGGCTCGGAATACGAGACGAAGAAGATCAACGGCGTCTCGCATTTCCTCGAGCATCTCATGTTCAAGGGCACCGCGAGCCGTCCGAAGCCGGGCATGATCGCGCATGAACTTGCCTCGCTCGGGGCGCAGTCGAACGCGTTCACCGATCATGAGTACACGGGGTATTGGGCAAAGGTGCGCGCCGAGAAATTGCCGGACATCCTCGAGATCGTGTCGGACCTTTATCTGAACCCGCTGTTCGAACGCGCGGAGATCGAAAAGGAACGGGGCGTGATCATCCAGGAGATCAACATGTACGAGGACGATCTGCCGGCGAAGGCCCAGCAGCTGCTCGACGCGCTCGTGTACGGCGACCAGCCGGCGGGCTGGGACGTCGGCGGCGAAAAGAAGGTCATCCGGCGCCTTGGTCGCGACGACTTCGTCGGTTACCGCGCGGCGCGCTATGTGGCGCAGGGGACGGTGGTCGTGGTCGCGGGAAAGTTCAACGAGAAGGCCGCGCTCGCGCAGATAAAAGAATATTTCGGGAGCCTTCCGCGCCGCCGCGTCATCGCAAAGAAAAGGACGGTCGAACGGCAATCCGCGCCGCGCGTAAAAGTGCACTTCAAGAAGACCGACCAGGCGCATCTCGCGATCGCGTTCCGCGCATTCGACATGTTCGATCCGCGCCGCTACGCCCTGCGCGTACTTGCGGACATCCTCGGCGGAGGCATGAGCTCGCGGCTCTTCATGCGCGTGCGCGAGGAGATGGGTGCGGCATATTATGTGGGCGCGGGAGCCGACCTTGCGCTCGATCACGGGACACTCGGGATCTCGGCAGGCGTGGACCATCTGAAGATCGACGCAGTGATCGGCGCGGTCCTCGAGGAGTGTCGCCGGCTCTCGGCCGGGCCGGTACCCGAGAAGGAACTGCAGAAATCCAAGGACCACATGCTCGGGAATCTCGTCCTCGGGCTCGAGACCTCGGACGATATGGCGAGCTTCTACGGGGGACAGGAGATATTCGGAAGGGAAATTTTGTCTCCGGAGGCGTATGCGGATAGAATAAAGGGAGTGACCGCGGAGCAGGTGCTCGCTGTCGCGCGCGCGGTGCTCAGGGATAAGGGCCTCAATATTGCCATCGTGGGGCCGTATCGGACGGAGAAAAGATTCACAAAGGAGGCAACGCTCAAATAATCTTCAATATGGAAACAAAAACGATCGATGTCTCATGGGGTGCGCTGTGGAAGATCCTCGCATTCACCGTGTTCGTCGTCGTCCTTTATGCCGGACGGCAGATCCTTCTCGGATTGTTTTTGGCGATCATCATTTCCTCCGGCCTCGAGGGGATCGTGGACGTCCTCGAATCGCGCCTGAAGCTTCCCCGTAGCGTGGGCGTCATTCTCATATTCCTTGCCGCGCTCATCGCGTTCATCCTTTTCATCTATACCTTCGTGCCGTTCGTGCTTGTGGAGCTGAACACCGTGTTCGCGGGCATCAACCGGTCGGGCATCGGCTCATTGGGCTCGTGGGGAGCGATCTCGAGCCAGTTTCTTTCCGGACAATCGTCGCCGCTCTCCGTCTTCTCGAACTTCATCGGGAGCTTCGGCCTCGCGCTCGCGGTGATCGTGAGTTCGTTCTATCTGAGCCTCGGGCATGACGGCGTCGAGCGGTTTCTCAAAGTGGTGACGCCGCCGGATTACGAGGAGGCGACCATGAGGATCTACGCGCGGTCCAAGCAGCTCATCAGTTCGTGGTTCAGGATGCAGCTTCTGCTCAGCGTGATCATGGGATTCATCGTATGGGGCGGACTCGCGGCGCTCGGTGTGAAATACGCGTTCCTTATCGCCGTGATCGCCGCATGCTTCGAACTCGTGCCGTTCCTCGGCCCGATCATGTCCGGCGCGGTCGCGATTGCCGCCGCGCTCATCACTTCCACCACGCTTGCGGTCTATACGCTGATATTCTTCCTGATCGCCCAGCAGTTCGAGTCGCACATCCTCGTGCCGCTTCTCAGCAGGCGCTCGGTGGGACTCCATCCCGTGATCGTCATCGTCGCGCTCCTGATCGGGGCGGAGCTCGGCGGCGTTCTCGGCATCATCGTTTCCGTGCCGACCGCGGCGGTGTTCCAGGAGGTGGTGCAGGATTGGTCGACGAAGCGTCGTTTGCACGCATCGTAATTATGTTTCCCAAAGGGACGGCATCGAATTCTGCTGAATTCGTGCCTTAACACTCGGCACCTTCGTGCCTCCGTGATACCCTTTGGGAAACATAATTACGATGCGTGCAAACGACGCTTCGTCGGGAAACTTTCCATTTATCGGTAAATCCATTATTCTAACTCTATGGAATTCTATATCACCACCCCTATCTATTATGTGAACGACAAGCCGCACATCGGCCACGCGTATACGACCATCGTCGCCGACACGATCGCGCGCTGGCGCGCCGCGCAGGGCGAGGCGGTGACCTTTTCGACCGGCGTGGACGAGAATTCGCAGAAGACGGTCGACGCCGCAAGGAAGAACAACGAGGAGATCCACGCGTACATAGACCGCATGGCGGAGACGTGGAGCTCGACCTGGGCAAAGCTCGGCATCTCGAACACCGACTTCATCCGCACCACGGAGGAGCGGCACGTTGAGATCGTGAAGGATATCTGGGGCCGCATCGAGGCGGCGGGCGACCTTTATAAGGGCATGTACGAAGGGTTGTATTGCAAGGGGCACGAAGCGTTCATAAAAGAGAGCGATCTGGTGGATGGGCTTTGCCCGGAGCACAAGACCGAGCCGGAGCTCGTGAAGGAGGAGAATTATTTCTTCAGACTTTCGGAATATCAGCAGAGGCTGATGGAGTTCTACGAGACCCATCAGGAATTCGTCGTGCCCGCGAACCGTTATCGCGAGGTGATGAGCTTCGTGGAGGACGGCCTTGAGGATGTGAGCTTCTCGCGCGAAGGGAAGGAGTGGGGGATCCCCGTGCCGAACGATCCGCATCAGGCGATCTACGTATGGGCCGACGCGCTCGTGAATTATATCTCGATGGTGGGCATCGAAGGCTGGGAGAACCATCCGGCGGACGTGCATACCGTCGGCAAAGACATCCTGCGTTTCCACGCGGTCATCTGGCCCGCAATGCTCATGTCGGCGGGACTGCCGTTGCCCGGGCAGATCGCGGCGAACGGGTTCCTCACCGTCGGCGGCACGAAGATGTCCAAGTCGCTCGGCAACGGCGTGGACCCGCTCGATCTCGCCGCGCGGTACGGCATCGACGCGATGCGCTATTTCCTCCTTCGCGAGGTGCAGTACGGCGAGGATGGCGATTATTCCGAAACGAAGATGAAGGACCGCTACAACAGCGACCTCGCGAACGGGCTCGGCAATTTCGCCGCGCGCGTGCTCACCGTGGCGGAAAAATTGCCGCTCGCGATCGTGGCGCCCGCTCCCGAATTCACGGGTGCGATCAAGGCCATGCGCGCCGCCGTCCACGAGAAGCTTACTCAGTTCAGATTTTCCGACGCGCTCGGGGCGGTCTGGGCCGCCATCGCGTTCGGCGATCGCTATGTGAACGAAGAGAAGATATGGGAATTGGAGGAGGGCCCGGCGCGCACTGCGGCGATGTCCAACCTGATCGCGCTCCTTGAGGCGGTGGCGCGCGAGCTCGTGCCGTTCATGCCGGAGACGGCAAGGAAGATCGGCGCGGCGATCGCGCATGACGGGGATGCGGTGACGATCAAGAAGCCGGAGATCCTCTTCCCGCGGATGAAATAAAATAGGAATTTTGTTTTACCCCTCGCTTGGCAAAATAAAAAAGCCGCAGCGGGACAATGGTCTGTCCTGCTGCGGCATGTGCGTTCAATTGATTGTCCACTGGCTATGGTTTGTCGCCGGATACTGGCGGAGGGCGACGTATGCATCGATTATGGACGGGATGGCGAAGAGCGAGTTGACGATGTGGTCCGGCGCCCGATCTTTGGGAAGCTCATCGAACTTCCTGGGGGAGTTAAATCCTCCCGTGAAGCCGATGGTGTGGATCCCTTCGAGCGGGATGCTTTTGGCGTCGGCGATCCCGCTTGCCGTGTCGTCGATATACCACACGTTCCACGGTTCGCTATCGTCGTAAAGACCATCCGCGAATGCGAGGATGTCCAGTATGTCGTCGCGCCGCGAGATTCCGCCGCGTGCCCATCCGCTCACAAGCTCTTTGATGCCGAGCTTCTCGAGTTGGCCCGAGGCTGCCTCGTAGGTGTCGGCGGTCGCAAGGAATATCTTGAAACCGAGTTCCCGGCAGCGATTCACGAGTTCTTTTGCTCCGGGCAGGAGTTCGACGGAGGCCCCTTCCTCCCCGCAGAGTTCCATCCGCAGACGGTTGAGCTCACGGGATGTCACGTACAGGGGAATGCCCCTGTCCCAATAGAACCGCATGAAATCGGGGGTTATATTGTCCCGATAATCGTCGAGCGTGGGAGGTTCGAGCCCGTAATGGCGGAATATCGTCACGACGGCGTGATAGAACGGCGTCAGGCTGTCGACCATCGTGCCGTCCTTGTCCAGGATGATGAGATTCATGTTCTCCAAACCTCGCTTTCCGAAGATGACAACCAGCTGCCCAGACTGTACAATATTCCCATCGGATAT
>JARLIC010000020.1 GCA_031291905.1 Minisyncoccota bacterium | reverse complement strand
CCAAAACCCCAAAACCCCAAAACCCCAAAACCCCGTGGGCCGCAACAGGAGTAACAGTGCATAATCACGATAAACCAGTGAACAAAATGTTTGTGTGTCAACATCGTTAGATGGTCTCATTTCATCTGATTATACAGGATCATGAGGAGGCCAAGTGCGATTATAAGCATGACGATGTACAGACACATCCTGTTAGGCTCCGCGTACTACGACAGGTAAATGCACGGGGATGCCTTCTTGAGGATGTCCTTCATGCGTGTGTTGATGGTCTCGAGCTGCGCACTCGTCTTGCTGGCATGCTTGTCCACGTTCTGCAGCTTCTCTGCGTTCCTGTCTATTGCCTGATCGATCTTGACAGCCTTTTCCTTGAGAAGGTCGATGTCCTGAATGACCATCACAAGCATGTCGTCGATCTGCTCGTCTTTCTTCTTGAACCTGTCCAGGGCCTCCTGCTCCTCAGTCGTGAGGCACCGGTCCTCTGGCCTCGTGCCCATAAGGTCTATTTTTATCTCGCATTTGCCTCGCTTACCGGCCCTCTTCGCGAGCATCTCTTTGTTTGGGTCCTCATGCAGCCGTCTGGAAACAGGTTCCCCGCCCTCGAATTCCTGTTTCAATGAATATAGCCGCTCTTTAATGAGATCGAGGAGCTTTTCTTTCTGGAGGAGGTCGGGCTCGACATCCGGCTATTCGCGATATTGCAAAAAAGCGGGTACATGCTTCATGCGTTCCTTGCGAAGAGGGTTGAGGGCGTGGTCAAGGTCCTTGACGGCCTGCTCGGTCTGGAGGAAAAGCTCGCGCAGTTCCACGTCGAATCCTATCTCACACTGTGAGCATATGGGATGGGTACGAATAAGCTCCTTGCTAGAGGGACCGTAGAGACCTATCTTCGCCTGCCGCTCGTCCACCTTGTCCTCGAGCTCCTTGAGCTTGGTGTGGGCGGCGAGAAGCGCTTGCTCGTACTCGGTGAGTCCTTTGCGCTTCCTGTCGGTCGCTACCACGTTCGCGCGCTGCCATACGTTTCTTCCCCGTCTTGATCCCCATCGCGGTCTGCATGTCATCGACCTTCTTCATGAGAACGTCCAGTCTTGTCGTCGTCATGTCGCTCTTTAATTCTATTATTTTCTAATTAGGGCAACCCCTACATTCACCGTTTTTAATCGATTATCCATATATTGCGCCCTATATCGACTGTGTCGGGCGCCGATGAAACGCAGAGGAGACCGGAAATTGGTGTGGGGTTTTGGGGTTTTGGGGTTTTGGGGTTTTGG
>JARLIC010000140.1 GCA_031291905.1 Minisyncoccota bacterium | reverse complement strand
CCAAAACCCCAAAACCCCAAAACCCCAAAACCCCAAAACCCCAGTACGCGTGCGAAACAAGGAGTTATAACAGTGAGACTGTGCTTGGGCAACAAAAGAAAACGCCGACAATAATAAAATTTAGGGGTTAGCGACGGGCTGGTCGGAGAGAGAGACTAGAACTTTGGCGCGGTCGAACGTGGTCTCCTTGAACTTGCTGGTCTTGTTCCTGTACTCCACCTCGTAGAACTTCTTCGCCACTTCCAGTAGCTCGGGTTTGAACGTGGTGACCAGGAATTGCGAGTGCTCGGACTGCTTGGCGATGAGATTGGCCAGGTTGATGCGGTAGTTGGTGTCCAGCGCCGAGTCAATCTCGTCCAGTATGTACACCGGCGGCGGGTCCAGGTGCTGGATCGCGAAAATCAGCGAGATCGCCACAGCCACCTTCTGCCCTCCAGACAGCTGCTGCAGGTTCTGGTAGTTCTGGTCCCCATCGAACGAAACCTGTATGGCAATGCCCTTGTACTTCTTGTCGCCAACCAGGAAGACATGCTGACTGGAAGTCTCCTTGGCCTCCTCGTCGCACTTGAGGAGCTTGAGCTGGGCCACCCCGCTCGGGATGATCTCCTTGAACATCTTCTCGAAGTTGCTCCCGATCGCCTTGAACGTGTTAATGAACGACTTGCTCTTGTCCTTGTCCAGACTGTCGATGAGCTCGTTGATGGCGGCCTCGGTCTGGTCGAACTCCTCGGTCCGCGACTCGAACCCTTTCCGTTTCTCCGTGTACTTAACGTAGATGTCGTAGGCGTCCTTGTATATGTTCTTGTACTGGCCCAAAGAACTGGTCTTCTCGGAGATTTTGTCCAGCAGCTCGTCCTCCAGCTCCTTCTTCCCCTTCTCCTTCGCCTGGTCCTTCCGCTCCTTCGCCGCGCTCTCCAGTGCCTTCTTTATTGGCTTCTTGATCTTCTCCATCTGAGAGAGGTAGTTGCCCTTCTCCTCCTCGAGCTCCATGAACTCGGCGTTGAGCTTTTCGACTCGTTCGAGGTCGTTTTCCACGCTCTCCTTGTACTTCTGCAGCGCCTTCTCCAGCTCGTACATCTTCTCGTGCGCTCCCTGATGTTTATCCGCCTCCGTCTTCAGGTCCTTGTGCTTGCCTTCGAGCTCCAGCGTGATCTTCGCCAGCCTGCTTGCAAGTTCTCCCATGTCTTCTCCGCCGGCAGCAACGGTGTCGACCACATCGAAGCTCTGCTTGACCTTGTTGATCCTGTCGCGCAGCTGCTGGTCCCGGACATTTATGAACTTTTCCAGCCGCTGCTTGATCCGCGTGATGGCCTCCGCTTGCTTTGCCTGCAGCGTGAGCAGCTTCTTGACCTCGGACTCCCGGTCGTTGACCTCCTTTGCCAGCGCCTTCATCTCTTGCATCTCGGCCTCGGTGAGCTTGTTCACGTTGTCTTCCTGAAGCAGGGCCGCGAGATCCTCCTTCTTGGCCCGGAGGATCTTTATCTGGGAGTCGCAGTGCTCCACGTTCTTTCGTGAAGCCGCCTCTGCCGTCCTCAGTCCCCGTAGGTCGTTTTCGAGGTTGCGAAGGACGAGCTCCTGGTTCTTGAGCGACTCGCCCATGTACCTCACCGTGCTGTCGCAAGTCTGCATGCTGCGGAGGACGCCGGAGTCAGAGTCCTTGAGCTTGGCACGTTCGGCCTCGAGTTCGCGGTCGCGTCCCTCGATCCGCCTGATCTCGGCACGGCCCTCGACGATGCGGCTGTACAGGGTCACTCTCTCGCGTCTTAGATCGTAGAGTCCCACGCGGGAGACGAAACCGCCGGCGTAGACGACCTCGCACTCAATGGTGACGCAGTGGAAGTTTTTCTCCTTGGCGAGCTTGATGGCAGTCTTGTAGTCCTTGACCAGGAGCGCCTTGCCGAAGGTGTGCCTGCAGATCCGCCACACCTTCGGGTCCACGTTCTCCCCCAGCGTCACGTGCTCAATCAGCGGGGCGCAGGTCTTCTCCTTGTCCTCCTCCACCGTCGGGTACTTGTAGTCCTTCACCGGCATGTCGTCCACCATGTCCAAGGGATAGATCGTGATGACGCTGCCGTGAATCTGGCGGTTGATCTGGAGGATCTGCTCGGCGGTGTCGATCGAGTCCACAACGAACCCGAACAGCGCATTCTTTCCGATGATGTCCGCGCACGGCCTGAAGTTCTTCTCGATGTTTATGAGATCGATGAGGAGCCCGTGGAACCCCTTTATCTTGGCCCTTCCTATCTCCACCAGCAGCATCTTTATCGTGTGGTAGAGGTTGTTCCCGCCCATCGCCCTCGCCTGCTCCTCCTCCCACATCCTGATCTGATCTTTTTGCTGGCCCTTCTGGAGGTCAAGATCGTGCTCCTCAGTGTCGAGCGCCTTCAGCTTGTTGACGAGCCCCACTCGCTGGTTCTGCAGCTCCTCAATCTTACGCCGCTCCTCCGCCTGCGACTTCCTCATTTCTTCGTGTTTCTCCCTCGCCTCCTCCGCCGCGTTCTCGGTCTCAGTAGCCTTCTGCCGGATCTGGGTGACCTCTGCGTCGGCGCTGTCCCTTTCCGCCTTCCACCGCTCGAGCTCGGCGTGGTTCCGTTTCTGCTCCTCTCGGACGTACTTGTTGCGCTCTTCGACGGAACGGAACTTGATGCCGATGCCCTCCTTCATGGTGAGCTCCTCATATCTTCGGCGGCGCTGTTCGATCGTGTCCCTGGATCCCGCGAGTTGCTCATCCAGGTCCTTGAGCTTATCTTCGACCCCCTTGAGGCTGTCCTGTTCGCGGGCACGTTCGGACTGGAGCTTTTCCAGCTCGGACTCAAGATTGGTGAGCTCCTCCTCAGCCTCCTTGGCACGCTGGGCACTCAACTCCTGGGCGCTCTCCTTCTTCTGCATGACGTTCTCGACCTCCTGCTTCTCCAGGTTCAGCTGTTCTAGACTGTCCTTGAGCAACTGCACCTGCCGCTCCTTGGTGACCTTGTCCTTCTCCAGCGAGTCGTGCTCAATCTTTAGCGCTTGTTCCTGGTTCTTGCTGTGCTCGAAGTTCCGCATCCGCTCCTCCCGCTCGTCCGCCATCTGGGTCAGCTTCTCCGCCACCCGGTCGGTTCTGAGCTCCAGCACCTGGTACTCGAGGGCCAGCTTCTCGTTCTCGATGCGCTTGTACTGTTTGAGAAGCTTCGCATCCTTGCTCAGACGATCGATGTGGACGTCGATCTTGGAGAGGAGAGCGGTGAGCTTGCCGCGCTTCTGCCGGGCCTCGTCCAGCGCCCGCAGGGTCTCGGTCCGCTTCTCGTCGTAAACCTGCGTGCCCGCGACCTCCGAGATGAAGACGAAGAGCTGCACCTCGTTGAGCGCAATGATGGAGCTGATCCTCCCTTGCTGGACGAAGTAGAAGGGGTTGGAGAAGGAGAGTCCCGTAGCCTCCAGGATGTGCTTGAGGTCCATCTTGTGAATGTGCTTCCCATTGACGTAGTACTCGTCCCTCTTTGAGTCACTGTCGAATACTCGCTTGATGGAGACGTTGTCACTCTCGATGGGAAGCTTTCGGCCCTTGTTGTTGAGGACGAGCTCGACACTGACCGCCTTCTTGGCCTCAGCGCCCTCGGTCTCGTGGATGATGCGGCGCTTCTCGTCCAGCGGCAGGTTGCTGTACTTATTGCTCAGCACGAACATGATCGCTACAGGCCATGAGTGATAAGGGTACCGTTGAGAAGGTTGGACTTGCCGAATCCGTTTGGGCCCACGATCACATTCAGCTGAGGGGAGAGCTCGCCCTTGATGGACTGCTGGCCGTAGCTCTTGAACGAGTCAATCTTCACCTGCTTGATGTACATTTTATTTAGGCAGGAGCGCGCCCTATTTATGATGCGGTCTTAGTAAAATGTGTTCCCGCTAACCCTAATATCTGGATGTGAATCATCACGTTTGAATTTCCCACTCAATTTTGTGCAAACCGGACTCACTTTGTTCTGGGGTTTTGGGGTTTTG
>JARLIC010000139.1 GCA_031291905.1 Minisyncoccota bacterium | reverse complement strand
CCAAAACCCCAAAACCCCAAAACCCCAAAACCCCAAAACCCCAGTCGGACACGAAACGATAGGGACGCGAGCTATAGACAAGTCGTAATGAGATAATAATAATAACTAGCAAAGAATATGCCCAACAAAAGCAAACAGAAGCGGTCCAAGCAGAAGAAAAAGGAAACTACCAAAGGTACGTCTTACCGTCACGTCGGCATCGGCGTCTCTGCGGAGCATTTCCCCAATGCTCTGTTCGGAGAAGAACTCACATTTTGAATAGACACGCAAAAGATGCCGAAGTCGCATGAGGCGCGCGGCGGGTCCGGTCAGACTGAAGAGAACGTTCCAAAGAGACCGGCGCCGACGCCGACCACCCAGCTCGACAAGCGGGCGCTGGCCCCGGCCCAGCAGAACCTTCGGGACCGCGACGATCCCAAGGTTCCCGCTGCACTCCGCAGCCACGATGAGTGTCCGCATTGCGGGAGCAGGACGGGGGCGCAGGCTTACACTCCGCTTCGCCCCGCCGCCAAGGAGTCCCTCGGAAGGCTCTCCCGCGAAAACTTTGACACCAAGCAGTACAGATCGGAAAATCGGCCGGAGAAGCGGCGCGACCGAGAAGTTTTGCACGATGAAGATTGCGACACGCCGGAAGAGAGCGTCAGCGTCTACAACACCGAGATATGCAAGATAATGAACGACTTCTACAATTCGCCCACGGCCTCGAAGGCCTACATTCCCAAGATTATGGCTGAGGTAGGGCTGCCGACGAACATGTGTTGATAGGTGAAGAAGATTCCCGATAAAGAGACGGCGAACTCGGTCTTCGTCTCGGTTTTCCAGAACATCAAGGCCTTTATGAAGGAGAAGCGGGACCTGCTGCACGCCAAGCTCACCGATCTCGGCCTTGCGGTGCCCCTTCCCACCGAGGTTCACAAGCCTTACGTGAGGAGACGACGCCACTCGGCCGACTCGATCTACGAATACACCGAGGATGTGCAGGAGGTCCCTGTGAACCCGCTCAGCAACCTTTGCGGCACCAGTCCTGTCCCACCCAACTGTATACTGCGACAATTCCACGAGATGCCGGAACAATACATGCAGTTCTTGGTGCAGGTGTGCAACGCATATAGAGAACTGGTGGAGGTGACCTCGGCGGGGATCGAGGCCATCTGCCAGCAAATTCTGTCCCGTTGTCAGGCGAGCAACGACGTGACAGGCTACGACATCCACAAGAGTCTCTTCTACGACTACGTCATCAAGGACAGTCTCGTCGCCGTATCTATCTCTCGCAAAATTGTGTTTTAGATCGCGATCGAGAACGCACGAACGTATGCGAAGGACAAGGCGACCGCCACCCGATATCCCAAGCTCCTCACTATCGTGACCGCCATCCGCCAGATCAAGGCCGAAATTCGCAGGTGCCGTGTTAGGATTAGCATCGGACAGGGGTCGCCGTCAGATCCGTAAGTGATGTGAAAATGACCATGAGTAGGCAGCAGCAACAGAGGAGTGCGGAGGACTGCGACAACGACTCACAGTCAAACCACGACTGCTCGGTCTCGAGTTCTGAGGAGAGCGACCTCGACGCCCAGGGCTGCGACGAAATTCTTGAGAAGCCGATTCCGATCTATAACAGGACTGAGGAAGAGATACTAAATTTCATTGAGGACCTGCACCCGCCGGCGGCGGAGACGAAGAGCGGGAAGAAGCGTCGGCACAGGCGGAAGAAGAAGAGCCAGAAGGCGCAGGTGCAGGAGAACATCAAGCAGATCCCGCTCCTCAAGGGCTTCGAGGTTAACCCATGCACGCCGGACAGCTCCGCCGACCGCATGACCAGCGCCTGCACGCCTCACAGCAGGAAAGAGCACGACGGAAGCAACATAATCATAAGAGACGAGGGCGCGGCTGGGGAGATGCCGAAACAGGTTCTTTGATCGACTTACCGTGGCGGATAGAGAGCGAAACTGCCGATGCCCGAAGAGTTCCTGGCAGAGATGCGCGAGCTAGTGAGGACGCAGATACAGCTGCTGGACCAGATCTTGGCGCAGAAGCGCAACGGGGTCCGTCATGCTGATTAAGTCGCCGCCTTACTAACTAATTAAACTGATTAATCGTCTCGATGACACGCATAATGCAACGAGGGGCGGAGTTATATCGCACAGTGGATATTAGTTGCGTGCAGGGAGAAGATTATCATGGTGTGAATGTGTGCGCGCACCAAACTGGCGCATTATTGTTGCGGCTTAGCTTCGACGGCGACAGAGGCGGGCTTGGTGGAGGAGTTCTTCATCGCGGCCACGAGCTTCATGTCCTCGTCCAGACCCTTGCGCAGCTCCTCCAGCTCCTTCTTCTTCTGCTCCTTCGTCTCGTACATGTAGAACCCCGCATTCGCCTGCATTTTCTTCCTCTTCCTCCGCGCCGTTTCCTCATAGAAATCGTGGCCACTCTCAGGCTCCTGCTCCTGCTTCTTCTTGTTCTTGCCCATCATGCTGTCGATCATCGCCTTGCTGATGACCTTCATGGAGGTGGCGCCGTCAGAGACGTAGCGCTTGCCCTTCCCTGGAAGCATCACGGTGAAGCCGCCCTCCTCCATCTTTTCCAGCTCCTCCCGCTGCTTCTGCTCCTCAGGACTGAGGGCCTTGTCCGGACTCTCCTCGCCCTCCGGATTGAACGTGATCTGCCACTTCCCCTTCCCGTCCCCGAATTTCTTGTTCACCTCCTTTTGCAGCCAATGCCCGTCCATCGCCTTCTCGAAGTCCTCCGCCTTCTTGTATACCACAATGGCGAACCAAAGCTGACGACGCCTCTTCTTGTTGTTGGAACGATGCTTGTATTCGCCCATGTGGGCGGTCTGGACCTTCCCGGCCAGTCCGAAGTATTTCTTCACATAGTCGCCGGTGAAGGGCTGGTCGAAGCGAACGGCGTAGAGGGTGCGCTTTTCTGGGATCTCGATGAGCTCCTTGTCCTCCTTGTTGTATTCTTTGTAATAAACGTGGTCGTACACCAGCACCTTCTTCGTCGGAATCGTCAGTACGCGGTAGTTCGTGTTCTCCATCCTCTTCTTCACTGATTTGTTTATTTCTCGTCCATTTCGCAATAAACAGAGGCTGTGGTGCCCCGACGAGCGCAGAGTGAGTGGGGTTTTGGGGTTTTGGGGTTTTGGGGTTTTGGGGTTTTGG
>JARLIC010000138.1 GCA_031291905.1 Minisyncoccota bacterium | reverse complement strand
TCAGGTGGAAGAGACGGGCTACGACGCCCTGCGGAACTATCTCGACCGGGCGGCCGAAAAACTGAAGGACGATCCCGATAAGGCCGAGATCATGTCCGATTTCGAGCAGGCCGTGGCCGACAAATGCGACGCGCGCCTCTCTCCCCGCAAGAATGTGGTGACCGCCGCGGAGATCGACGAGGTGATCAAGGCCATGGGGCCCGTGGACACGGGGACGCACGACGAGGGCGCCGCGGCCCCCAAAAATGACGCCGCGCCGGGTGCACCTGCGCCGAAGCGGCTCTATCGCATCTACGAAGGCTCGATGTTCCGCGGCGTCTGCGCGGGCATCGCGGCATATTTCAATACGGACGCGACGCTTGTCCGCGCGCTCTTCGTGATCCTCACCATCCTTACCGGCGGCGGGTGGATCATCGCGTACCTCATCATGATGTTCGTGATGCCCGTCGCGCGCACCGCGGACGACGTCGCCCGCGCGCATGGCGAGCCGCCGTTCACGGCGCAGGATTTCATCGACCGTGCAAAGACGGAATATGCGAAAGTGGCCGGCGACCCGGATCTGAGCAAGGCCGAATGGAAGCAGAAGGCCCGTGCATGGAGACAGGAGGCTCGTGCGAAGCGGCGTGCATGGAGGGACGAGTGGCGGACGGAACAGCGCGAAAGGCATTTTCATGAATGGCACGACGGCCACCACCATAGCGTCGCCGGCATGGTCGTCGGCGGGATCATCTATGCGATTCTCGCGGTCGCTTTCGTGCTCGCCGTGATCTCGTTCCTTATGCACGGCGTGGTGTTCGGATACGCACTGGGCGCCGGACATCCCATCTGGGTCACGCTTCTTTTCCTGTTCCTTGTCTTCTGGATCGTCTCGCTCCCTTTCAAGGCCATGAGCCGGCACTGTCATTCCCATCCCTATCACCATCACGGCGGCGGGGTCTGGTCGCTTCTCTCCCTTGTCCTTTTGTTCTACGTCGCCTCGCTTCTCTTCCCGCCGGTGCACACCGCATGGGAGACCGTGGTCACCTATCTGCAAAGAGTGCGATAGAAAGCGTGCTATCCGAAAAGATTCTTTGCGCCGGCCGAGATCCGCTTCGTGATCTCCCTGTTCAAATTCTTTCCGGCAAGGAGCAAAAAATTGTAATCCGAAGGATATCCGGCAAGCTCCATGAAACCGGTGCCTTTCACTTTTTTCCCTCCGATCGTCCCCGAGACCGTAATGGCACCCTCCCAATAATTGATGGATCCGAATATCATCTCTTCTTCGCTGAGGATCGCGGAAGTGACAAGTTCGATATTCCCGTCGGGCACCGCGATCGTCCATGAAAGAGGATATTCCGCCTTGGTCGTTCCGCTTTTCCATACCCGGCGGTCGTGCGAGAACACGGCGCGCTCGTAATGCGCGGCGC
>JARLIC010000137.1 GCA_031291905.1 Minisyncoccota bacterium | reverse complement strand
CAGGGCCGTGACCCGGGCGGAATACTCCATCGAATTGATCGAGTACGGAATGGCGGTGGTGCTCGCCCGCGTGTCGTTGCCGGAGCCGTCGAGCAAGGGGGTCGTGTCCCACGTCTGCGTTCCGGACATCACCGGAGTCTTGCCCGCGTCCGTGTAGGCGTACATCCAGGTCAACAGCTTGTTCGGCCCGACCACGTAGCAGGGGCCTCCCCACCCACTGCTCCAGGCGTAGCTCAGGCCGTCCTCGGAGATGCAGTAGACGCCGGCGGAACTCGCGTTCCCCACGGTTCCGCTCGCGTGGTTGGCCGCGATCGCGCTCCTGGTCGTGACGATCCCCGTGGTCTTGTCCGCTGTGGCGACCATCATGGCCTCGCCTTCGAACGTCAGCCGCAGGTTGCTGACGATGTAGGGCCATGCGGCCGGGTCGGCGGAGATGGTGATCGACGAGGTCCCCGCGACCGCCGCCGCCGTGAGCGTCACGGGGAACCGGGCCGTCATGTTGAGGTCCGTCGCGGGAATGGGCGTCGGCCAGCCGCCTGACCGCACGTTGTGCGTCCGGTCCGTGGTAGCGACGACGGCCACCCCCGACGTATAGCGGTACTGTGACGTGGACGTGATGGGGATTCGCCAGCCCGCCGTGATGGTTCCGGCCGCGTGGGTCGTCGGCGTCGTGTCGGTGGCTCCCCGGACGACCGTGACGGTCGAGCCCGAGGCGGCCGTCACCCGCATCCATTCGGAGCCCGCCAGCAGCCGCGTCCCCGCCATGACCGGGTTGTTCGCGTCGGGCGTGATCTGGATCGTCTCGACCGTTCCGGCCGCCGGAGCGGTGGTGATGTCGGCTGCGAGCGTAACGCTGTAGGTCTGGGCGCCGGTGGGGATGTGTGCGTAGACCCACGGCGTGGTCGCAAAGTCCAGCGGACTCACTGACGCGATCTTGTACTGGTTGACGTACTTGTTGGACCGGCACCAGTACGGGTCGGTGTCCAGCCGCATGTCCTCGGGCTCGGCCAGCGGAAAGAAGACGCCGTTCGAGTCCATGTGGCGGACGACTCCGAGTCCGCCCGCCATGGAGTCGCGAATGAACTGGGACGGCCCCATCCTGTTCGCGAACGAACGGTCGAGCACTGCGGGTGCGGCGGGGGTGGGGGGCGTCCAGTCGCTCGGCCCGTAGATGGCGAGGTTCGAGTAGTTCGGAACGCCGCCGGTCCCCGTGATGCTGATGCTGATCCCGAAGTTGCGACGATGCCACTGCCCGACCCCCGCCGTGGCGGACGCGTGCGAGGCGGCGGTCGAACCGAAGTACCCACGCGTCACCGTGATCTGGTTCAGCCCCTTGTTGATGGCGGTTACGTCCATGTACTCGCCCTCGAACAGCACCCACATCTTGGTTTCGGCGATGTGGGAGACCGATGTCAGGGTCAGGACCGTGTCACTGGGCGAGCAGGGCGCGGCGAGGGTGAACGGCCACGTCGTCATCTGGAAGTCGTAGACGTAGGCGACGCCGACGCCGTTCACGTCGCCGGTGTTGCGGTAGGCGGGGAGTTCCGTGGCGATCCCCGCCTCGCTGGCCGTAGAAAGGACGATGGACGTCGGCTTGGTCACGTCGTTGTTGTCCCACGAGACGACGTATTTGCCGTGCTCGATGGGGAACGTGGTCCTGTCGACCCAGTTGTTTCCGGACGATGCGGTGAGCGGGGCGGCGAAGTTCTGCATGAGGGTGCCGTCGGCCCTCACGGCGGGGGGATTCAGCCCGGAGTTGGCCACGGGGATCATCAGCGCGATATTGCGCGGCCCACGCTCGAAGCTCCAGTCCGTCATCGCGGGGTAGGTGTAGTTGAACCCGACCCGCGAGATCTTGGGGAGGGCGCCGTATTTCGGCTTGTCGGCCAGGTTGACGCACGTCACGTTGACGGCGGCGTCCGCCACCCCGAGTGCCGTGGCGAACCATCCCGACGCGGCCGAAAACACGACCACGTCGCCGGCGTTGATCTTCAATCCGCTGGGCAGGAAGTAAAGGATAGCCTCGGATGAACTCGTGTAGAACGGCCGTGCCAGCGTGATCGGCGCCCCGCCGTTGATCGTGATCGTCGGCATGATCGTTGCGGAACCGGCCGTCACGGTGGTCAGGGCGCCCGAGGCGATGACCTTGACCGAAACCCCAATCGACTTGCCGCTGGAGCCGACGACGGGCGTATTGAACCCCGACTGCGAGATGAACGGCATCGCGGCGTCGTACAGCAGCGAGCTTCCCACGACGGACCCGTTGATTGCCGGGACCAGCGGCAACGACCCGTCGACCGCGTTGGCCAGGGCCGCGTCGCCCAAAACCGGCGTCACGCCGATGGCGCCGTTCAGAGGATAGTAGCCGCGCCACGTCGCCGTCAGGCCGATGTTGGTCGCATCGGCGGCCCCACTCACATGGGCGAGGGCTTCGGAGGGCGTCGGTCCGTAGCCGTTCCAGAGCGACACGGGGCCGAGCGACCAGTTCTTCAGGGCCGTCGTCGCGCCCGTGTTGCCGATCTCGAACGTCGTGGCGACGGCAAGCGTCGCGGCGGTCGTGGCCGGCGTCAGCAGGGTGGGTGATCCGTTGACGTAGACCACCTGGTTGTTCGGGTTGCTCGCGTCGTAGACGACCATGATGAAGTACGTGATGTTCGGCAGGAGAACCGTGGTCGCCGAGCACGACGTGCTGTCCGCCAACTTCCAGAAGAACCGCAAGGTGTACTTGTGATTCGTCTCGTCCACATCGTAGACCATGCCGGCGAAGCCGCTCTGGCCGCCGCGCTGGATGAAGCTGAAGTTCAGCCAGTTGGTCTTCGTCGGCGTCGCATCGTTGAAGCGGATCGAGAACGCGACGGCCGCTTGGGTCTGATTCGCGAATATGGAGTTGTTCGTCGTGACGATGATACGCGACGCGTTGTTGAAAGTAACCGGCATGGGATGTGGACTCCGGGGAGGAGCTGGGGCGGCGGGAGATGAGATGGGATGAGTCAAGGCGTGGTCGCGATGGACCTGAGTGCGAGGCGGGAAGGGAGGGGGCCGGCGTCCGTGCCGGCTGAGGCTAAGGCGGATTACTCGCCAGGAGTGAACGTGCAATTGCGAAAAACGGGGCCAATGCCGAAGGCGTCAGACCGAGTGAACGTCTTGGCGGCCGAGACCGTCGAGCACTTGTGTAATGTGGTAGCCAGTTCCGCGTTCTTTTCGCTGAGCGACTTGTTCTCCGCCTTGGCCTTGTCCAGTTCCCGCTTCAGGACGACGGCGCAGGCGGCTGAGAACGGAACCTTGCCGCCGTTGTCTTCCAGGATCTTCACGGCGAGACCGACGAGGCTGCATGCCGCACTCTCGCTGAATCCGTTCACGGCGTTCGCGTCGTAGGTGGACTCGCTGCTCTGGAGACGCTGGAGTTTGCGAAGTTCGGCCCTGGCCTCGTCTCGCTGTCGGATGATCTCGGCCGCCTGCGATTCGCTCTCAAAAACGACGGCTTGGAGGTCGGACTTCAGGGACGCGATCTCGGCGTCCTTCGTCTTAACTTCCCCACGAAGTTTGCCGATCGTTTCTCCGTTCTTGCCGGAAGCCAGTCGGGAAGCCTTACGTTCGTGCTCAAGGCAGACCATGTCGCGTTCAAGGTCAGCGATCGTCATGTCCTTGGATTCGATGATCGAATTCCTGTCGTCGATCAATTTGCCAGCGAGTTCCGTCGCGCCCTTATATCGATCGATCTCGGCGTCCTTGGCGTCCATCGCTCGAAAGTAGAGTTCTTCCTTGGCGCGGCCGATATTCGCCTGCCGCTTCAGCTCCGCGTACTCGTCCTCGTGGACGATCCTGTATGCACCGCAAGCCTTCGGCTCGGCCGCCTCGGCCAGTTCCGCGTCTTTCGCTTCGAGTTCTTCTTCTCTCTCTTCGAGTTGCCGAACTAGATCGGCGAACACGAAATCCGCATGACTGTTCTCGTCACGGCACTGGACGTAATCGAAGATCGTCTTCTTCGACAACCGCTTCCCGTAGCGAATCATTCTGCGTCTCCACTGGTGATTCTGAGCTTCAGTTCAGCGATCTCGGCGTCGCGGGCCGCGAGATGCACCCGAAGTTTGCCGATCCTAATTCCGAGCTTGTCGACGACGGCGTACGCATTATCTGTCGACCACTTGGCGTACTTTAGGTCGAACTGCGCTTCATAGAGAGACGCTTCAAGTTCCTTAATGCGGGCGTCTTTGATGGCGACAGTGGTATCGTGAGCATCCTTGCTGACGAGTGCGAAAGTAAACCTGTCTCCGTTGACCGGAAAACTGCAATCTTGGATATTCATGGTGCCGCACCCTCGGTGGTGATCTTTCCAACCCTGGCTATATTCGCGAAATGCAAATTCGTCAACTCGATATGCTCACTATCGCTCAACGTCGCACCGGAGTACAGGTTGGTTAGAAGGCTGATGTATCTGGCGTGGTCGGTTTCTGGCATGGCTTTCAGACCTTGCGGTAGGCGGTCGTAGCGGCCTCGGTTCCATCATCCTGCTTCGCGATCTCATAGTCGCCGAACAACAATGGACTCGTCACCAATAACGCTTTCAGAACCTTGATGGCCAACTCGCGGATCGGCACGTCGGCGTGCGGCGTGGCTCGCTGGTCCAGGAATCCGCGCCAAGCCCTCGCGTTGCCGGTGACGACGATCGGGGCCTCGCAACAATTGGGAAGGCATTCTCTCGCGACCTGATTGAGATGCTTACGCTTCTCGGTCGCCGAGCCGCCTTGAAGCAGCGGATGGCCGTGGTCGCGAGCGGAGCCAAGATTCTCGGCGGATAATTCGTAATGACTCACGAAACTATTAATGATCTGCTGAAACTTCGTGTCTGCCCACGCGACATCTCTCTTAAGTTCGTCGCCCGCGTCGTCCGGCAATCTTTCGGGCTGATACTCCGGCCTCTCAACAAATCGCAACGCTTTGTCATCGCAGAAACGTTGCGATGTCTGTGAAAAACTGAGCATCCGGTGCCGGACCAACTCATGCGTAAGTGCTCGGTCGACTCCCCAGAACTGGAACCCATAACTGGCCGCTTCAAGAACGGAGCCGTGACCTAACTCCTTGATGTGGTCGAGATACCTTCCGGCGTCCTTGTTCCAGGTCCTCTTCGCACTATAGCTTTGATAGCACCCCTGTCCCGCGTACTTGGCCGCTTGCGCCCCGTCGTCGATATTCACGGGGTCGAACAGGTACTCGCGAAACCCAAGGCTGTCGTCAAAGCTGTCCAGGAACCCGGCAGCCGCCGCGATATTCACGTTAGGACGCGAGATCAGTGCGACGCCGGCTTCCTTGAAATACTGGACGCCCAAGCCTGTCTCGAAGACGTCGGGATCGAAATACGGGAAGCCGCAAGTGACGTTCGGGGCAAGAAGCGGGATCGGGGGGCGGGTCATACTTGTCCCTCGGGATTAAACAACTTCAGTAAAGCCTCACGCTCGATCTGCTTTAAACGGTAGACGGCTAGACCGCATTCAGATTCCAGTCGCCTCCACGAGTTCTCTTTGTCGACAAGCCGGCGTTTGATCACCCAAGCCTCGAAGGGCGGCAGTTGATCCAGGGCAGCCTTGGTGATGCCGGTGGTCATGATGTCTCCGGGTTTGCTGCTACCGATAGCCGCCAGTCTCCGCGTCGGACTTTCTCCCACGCAACGACGGCCCTGGCTGTCTCGATGTCAAGAAGCGCGTCGTAGCGAGAACCTTGGATATGCGTCTTCGCTCGACCGCTCTTGCCAGCGACCATCTTCCACTGGTCGTGTCCCAGATATTTAATATCACGCAATGCCCAAATGATTTCAGGTAGCGTCCATTTCGCTGGACACTTTGGTTTCTCGCTCATGTTTGTTTGGGTTTCCATCTGGTTCTGCGGAATTTCTTCCACGTCTTCTGGCACTTTATGTAGACGTCGTCCCAAGGATGCGGCGTCTGGCGATAGCTTCGGCCGGGCCTGTTGAACTCGGGATCGCAAGCCTTCAGGATTCGCATGACGCGGAAATGGCGATAGTAGTTTCCGCTCGCCCACTTTCGCCCCATGAACTTGTTGAGGCATCCGTAGGCGTGCCAGCAACGACTGCCGTTCTGGGGCTGATTCTTGTCCCGCCAGCCCATTGGATTATTCCTCCGCGAAACGATTCTTCAGGTGCCAGTCGGGATCGTAGCTGAGCCTGCCTTCGTTATCCCGAATGAATTTCAGCCGTGCGGCCTGGGCGACCTCGACGGCGTGGTCCATGCTGACGGTGGAAATGTTTGGGCCAACAAGCCGGCTCACGGCAGTTAGCCTACCAAAAACCTGCCCCGTGATATCCATTGCCTTTGCCATGAATCGCCTACCTCCTAATTGTTACATCGGCCTCATTTTGTACTGCGAGGACCGGAATCGTTTCCAGCATCTCTGATTCCGCCGCCAGTAGCCGTCGCGAACATCCGGCAGTCGGTGCGGGCTTCGTTTCGCTCGGCAGAACTCTGGGTCGTAGGCCCGAATTTCCGCCGTTGTTCTCATGTGGCGGACCCAGCCGCGATAGCTTCTGTTGTTGCCACGCCAAGCGCCCGATTCCCGCCAGATAAGCCGCTCAAGGTATTTGCACCAGACTCGCTTGAGATGCCTGAAGCCCGGTGGCCGATTGCGTTCTCTCCAGCCCATCTCCAGGCCCCCGAATCATCCTGTAGTTTCCAGCTTTATAGCGAGTTCACGAATCTCGGCGGCGGCCCCGTAGAGGTAGCCTTCGAGGATCTCGGGGTCGACGACGATGCGATCGAGACCGGCGTTGACATTGGTCGCCATTCGTTTCAGTTTTCTATGGAATGGGTGATACCGCCCGACATTCACAATGTCGCGATCGTTAATCACAGCCATTCGCTCCTTGACGTGCTTTGGGTGGCTCCGCACGTAGCGGCGGATCTCCAGAAGCTCGTCGGCGAGCTGGTGCAGGGTCATACTCATGGCAGCTCCTCAATAGCGTATTCCGCACGAGGCAGATTCTTCCACTGAGCAACAGCCCTTCGGATGCCGCCTACCGTCATCCAAGAGCCGCTCAGACTTGTCCTGAACTCCATCTGCTCGTCGTCATGGGCTCCCCTGGCGACAGCACTGATCACATCGAACAAATACCTCATCTCGGCGTCCAAATCGGAAACTCGTGGCAACCTATTCCACCTGTTCTCCGCGTCCGTCTGATCCACGCCGATCGGCCCCATCATCAAGCACCCGGAGCACAAGACCCGCCAGCCGACATGTAGCGACAAGACGGGCTGGACCTTGGTTGATCGGCAGCCGGGGCACGAGTTGGTCATGAAGCCTCCCGTGCGTATCGCCAGAGCGTGTCGCGGAGGATTCCGAACGCCTTGGCTTGGCGGGTTAAGACCGTTTGTTTTACGCAGCCCAGCCGCCTGGCGACCTTATCCAGCTTCTTGGCGTCGTCATCCCAGACCCTGAGTCGAACAACGTCCTGAAGTTGCCTGGGAAGGGAGTCGAAGGCTTGCAATACGACATCTGGGTCAAACCAGGTGTCTTCGGCCGGGCGAGACGGAAGATTCCGCACGTCGAATGCGTAATCCTTTCTGGCGTTGTTCTTGTTTAGCTCATGTCTTGCTCTCAGCACTTTCGCTAAAATCCACCGATACGCGTGCGTCGAAAACGCACCTTTCGCCTCGTCGTATGTCTGGGCGGCTCGTATGAGGCCCATCTGCCCGGCGTCGATCAGGTCGTCGAAGTTGTTGTTCCGATTCGCCGACTTCTTCGCTATGTTCACCACCATCCTCTCGCACGACGCCGCCAGTTCTTTTTGTTCCTCATTCAATGGCAGGTCAAAGGGAATCAATCCTTTCGCGGTCGGCTTCTTTTTGGCCATGTCGCCCCCAGTTATTTACACGTGCTTAACCAAACTCGCTCGCAACTTCGCCAAGGCTGTGTCTTTCAGGTGACGCACCACCGAGACGTGGACGCCGTGCTTCTTGCCCAGTTCGCGGGCTGTTTCCTGGCGGAACATCAGCCCGCGAATCACGTCCCGCTCGATCGGCGGAAGCTTCTGGACGGCCCATCGAACCGCCCGCATCGCCTTCCAGCCGAACTCGGAGTCGTCGTCTTCGGGGCACCTTGGATGAAATTCCGAGTCCTCCGATATCCCGTCGATACTGAGCCGCTTTCCGGCCTGTTTGACGTGCTTCTGGAGGCCGTGTTCGGCGTTCGCTTTCTCTTGGAGGTAGTCTGGTATCCGGATCAAACCGTACTTCCGCCTCGCAGACAAGATCTCGTTCATCGCACATCGGCCGATCATGGTGCTCAGCTTCGTTCCCCTGGATGGATCGAATCCGTTCACCGCTTTGCACAGGCCGACGGACGCCTCTTGGATCTGATCCTCCATCGGAAGATCTCGCCATCCCATTTTCTTCGCGATGTGCTTGGCCAACGGGACGTTCTTCGCAGCCTCATCCTTCTTCTTCTTGGTCAGCCTCTTGATCCTGGTGGTCTTTGCGGCCATCGCTCTACTCCGTTGCTTGCAGGAACGCTTTCAGTTTGCTCTCATCGACGACGATCAACCGCTTGCCGTGGACCGACGAGAACTCGCTGCTGACGTCGCGGACGTGGTTGGCGAAGGCTTTGATGGAATCGCTTTCTTGGCCGTACGCCTCATTGAACTCTTCGTGCGAACAAAGCATCGACCTGCCGTTCGGCGGCGTGACGATCCAATCCCCAGGATTCACGTCTTGAGGAACGACCGAGTTTTCTGTCTTGAAGTACGGGTCGCCGCCGAGCATATAGACGTCGGGATGATCGCCTTCCTTGAACCACTGCACCGCGTCGACCTTGCTGGATTTCGCGTAGAACGTGCTCATCGCATCCTCCTCACGCCAAAAGCCATCAATAGGACGAGCCCGATAACAAGGCTGATCACCGAACCCGGCTCAGGCACGACCTGGGGATGGAGCGGGACTTCGGGCCGGCATTCGATCGACGGGATGCACGGGGCTTTGTGGTCGTAGGGCGGCGGGCAGGTGAATTCGGTCAGGCGTCGCCTGGCTAGTTCTTCGAGAGCGTTGCCGACGACGTGATGGTAGTGGTCGAACCTCGCGGTATTGATCTCGTGACGATGAACCAGCATGTCCCACATCGGTGTGTCCGGCACAGCATCGTGCTCGGCGATGTACTTAACGCCCTGCCTTACGGCGATGATATGGTCTCGCTCCCATTGGGACGGACTTATTCCGGTCAGGATACTCAATCTCTGGCTCCCTGAGTTTCGATTCGATTCCCATCGCGACACAGAACTCGTCCCACGTCGTTATTGTCTTCGACTTTACGCCGGGAAAGTAGAAAGGGTGAATGTAGGCAGTGTCGCCTTCAGGCCACTTCCGCTTCTCGATGCGGGCCAGGATCTTGTGGCGTCGGGACTCATGCATCATTCGCTCCCGTACAACTCAGCGAGTGGCTTCTGATTCATGATCACGCCGAGAATGTCGGGAGGCTTGAATCCCGGTGGTTTTCTGAGCTTTCCCGTCTCGTCGTAGTAGTGGCCAGGGCCGAATTTCGAGAGGTTGGCTCGGCACACTTCGTTCATGACCGCAGGCCCGTCGACCCCAAAGGCGACATCGGTTCCCTTGCAGACGAATTGCAAATCCGCCGATCCATCAGCCACCTCGGCCAGCATCTCGCCAGTCACGGAGTCTCCAGCCTCAACGGCCTTCTGGACGACGCGGAGAGCAGCCAGCGTCTCTCGTGCTTCTTCAAGGATCAGTTTCCGCCGAAGCCGGATCGTATCCCTGCTTGGTGCTGCCGGAGGCTTACTGGACAATTCATGTCCGAACGCCTCTTCAAACCGGCAAACTTGCCTGAAAGCTGATTCCACGTTCAGTCGTCCTCCCCTTCGTCCAGATACTCTTCGTTAAACTCGATGTCACAGATGCCCGCGCCTCGCAAAACCGTGCGAGCCATGTCTTCCCTGTCTTTGCGGCTCATCGCATTCCACTCGTCTTCGGCGATGTCGACCTCGTCGAAAATATAGGACCGAACCACGATCCTCAGCATCTTTGCCATCTTACTCTCCCTCCACTGCGTCCAATTCCTTGCCGCAAGCCTTTTCGAACGCAATGACCGACTTGAAATCTTCACTCAAGGCTCAACCCCTTCCTCCACTGATCCGCCCAACGCTTCGATCGTTCGCTCGATTCCAGGCCCAAGAAGCGGGGCGTTCTCGGGCGTTACGGCCCCGGGATTCGACTTCCTGGCTTCCGCCGTATCCATGGGTCTGACGAAATCGATCGCCAGCCACGCCGCGTACCACGCCACGATCAGAACCGTGACGAAAACAGCCTCTTTCACAACGCTCAAACTGTCCCTCCGTCTTGCTGTTACGATTGATCTTCTCCTTTCTATACTTTAGCAAGACGCCGACCAAAAAGCAAGCGAAATATCTTGCTGTTGGTGTCTATTTTTTGGGACGGAAGGTGATCTTGGAGACGACCCAAGAGAAGGCGACCGCACAGGCGGCTCCGGCCACGAAAGAAGCATAGATCAAAAATGCGGTGGTGGACATGGATTCAATCTCCGTCCCGGGTTATCGCTTTGGTGAATCGCATAGCCTCGTCCACGGCTTTGCGTAGCTGCTTGTGAACGGCACATTGGCCGTTCATGAACCTGACTTCCCACGCATGGCCGTTATGGTTGACGGTGGCATAGGATTGGCCGATGAAGTTGAGCCGGTCGCGATCCGAGTTCGTCTTGCTCATTGCGCCCCCACGGCAGCCGGAATCTCGTGGCTATCCCAGACGCTCGGGCCAAAATGGTAGGTTTGCACGGCCCACGACGCACTGTACGGAGCGGTGGCCTCATCTAGGGCAAAAGACATGGCCCAGTCCTCAGGAAGACAAAACGCCTGGCGCTTCCCGCTGGCCGGGTTCACCATGATCTTGTTCTCGAAGTCGAACGCGAAGGCGTCCCATCCTGGCCATGAAAGATCTCCGATCCACATGCCTGTATTTATCAGCAAAACCTCGTCGTCGTCCCTTGCGACATCTTTGGTGGCGAACGTCTCGGGCGTCGACAGGCGATCTTCTGTCGTGATATAGCGGCGGATATCGTAGTGGTCTCTGCGCGAGCCGACGGCACAGCTCGTCTTGGATTTCTGCGGCTCCTTGATCGGCACGACCGCCGACACGACCACGTCTCCGCGTTGGCGGAGGCGAGAGAATAAGACGTTGAGCCATCCTGGGCTGGCCGCTATGTCCGCGTGAGCCATGACTATATAATCGACTTCGCCTTCGTCTCGTTTATTCAGGGCTTCGACGAGGAGCTGGTTGAAGCAGAGGGTCAAAAGCGACCCTTTCGCGCCGACGTTGTACACGATCTCGATATGATCTTCGGGTGGATGAAGTTCATTTCTTGTCGCATTCTGGGAGGACATGAACGACAAAGCGTTGACCTCGTCGGAAAATCTTGGCGTACACAGGATCGCCCTCGGAATCCCCATGTTCTCTCCTGTTCTCGTCTACTAATATGGAATTGCAAGGCGGACTTCGCGGCGTCACGCATTCCTGCGCCGCACGATCAGCTCATTCCAGGTCTCGACCGCATGCCCTCGCGACTCCGCTTCAACGACCGCCGGCCTGTCCTTGCATTCAGTTTCGCCCGGCATCAGCCCGAAGAACGCCTGATAGCATCCGATCGACCACTTGCCGTTCGCCGTGTTGTCGAGCACGACGGGAGACTTGCCGCACAGGCAGGCTTCGAGAAGCCCTTTCGTCGTATTCGACTTCGCCTTGATCTTCTCGGTTGGCTTGCCGCATCCCTCGATGAACTCGGCCGCCTTCTCAAGGGCGTCGTAGAGATCTATTATCTCGGTATTCTCGCTATCCAGGACGTGCCGGATCTCTTTTAGCAGTTCGCTCGTTTCAGCCACGTCCAGCCTCCTTCTGGACCATGTAGGCACGCGACAGTGCGTTTGCCTCAAACAATGTCAGTGCGTCCAGCCCGTTGTAGAGCACGTCGCCCTCTACTTCCCAAGGTGCGTCCCAGAGATCGAAGCTGTACTCGTTCGCGTTCAAGATGTCGCGGCACTCTTTCAGCGTCATCGGCTTCGTTAGCCGCTCAATGAACTCAATAGCCTCGTCGATCGTCTTTCGATCGTCCTGATACAGACTATGAATACCATCGATAAATTCCAGCTTGGCGATAATCTCTTTCGCGTCACTCAAGGCCAGTCTCCTTCTCTGTAGAATCAAACAGCGGCATCCCCTTCGCCTCGGCCTTCTTGATCTCGGCTGGCGTCGCTCCGACAACTGGGATCTCGCGGACCCTCAGATCCTCTGGCCATTCCTCGATCGCACCGCCTTTGGGATCGGTGATGTGCCGCTCGATCCAGCCGGCGTTGTATTTCTCGCAGACGGCCCGCTTGATGGGATTGGCCTCGTCGCTGCTCATGATCGGCCGAGAACCGGCCTGCTTCATGAAGAACAACACGTCGGTTTCCTTGCATTGATCGCGTGCGGCTTCGGCCCAGCGAAGGTCGAAGGGCCTGGCCCTTGGCCCGCTCTCGCCACCGCATACGATCCAGTCGATGTCCCAGATATGAGGTTTAAAATCGACTAGCCCCAACGCGGGTTCATAGCTCACCCAGCGGATCGCGGCTGGGATCTGAAGCAAGATAGGCAGACGCTTGTCCGCGTATTCCTGATTCTCGACCGACACGCCGAGCCAGACGTTGGCGGGCGGATTTCCGGCGAGCCAGTCGCCCGCCAAGCAGTCGCCGTCGCTGACTCCGGCGTTCGCCAATCTTTGCATCAGCGGACGCCAGTTCTCGGGACGTTTCGTCAGTAGCAGCCAATCGAGGTTCGGCGTTTTGCTGATCAACTCCAGAAGCCGCGACCGCGACCCGTCCAGATCCTCGCGATCCTCGAACGGGTCGCACAGCGACGGGAACACGCGGTGCCGTTCGCCGAGCTTGGCGGCCTTGCGGTCCCACGCCAGCGGCTTGTCCCAGTCAGCGTTGATGACTCGGTTGCCGTTCACTCCCCATACGCCGAATAGTCCTGGGTTGCGATGACTGCCGCGTTCCGCGTAGCAATTAGCACACCCAGGGCTGATTTTCGCACATCCACGATGTGGGCTCCAGGTGTGCGTGGCCCACTGAATCTTCGTGTTCTCAGCCACCAGACACCTCCGCAAACTTATGCCTAAGAAGTCGCACCACATCACGTGCGTCGTCGACGGCCGTGTGCTTCACCGTAGCGTCGAACCCAGCCCGCTCCAGGCATTCGTAAAGGCTCGGCGGCTTCTCGTCCTTCAGGGGATCGAAGTAGAGGATGGCGGGGTCGAGCGTGCGATGGCATGGAGTCAGATACGTATTCCAGTGGGGGATCTTATTTAGGAACCTGGAATCGAATCCGGCGTAGTTCTTTCCTGCTGGCACAAAGGCCGCATTCGAGTTGTTCTTGATCTTGAATCCATGACCTCGAAGCCAAACGAAGAACTCGAAGCCAAGATCTTTAGGAAGGCAGAACAATTCGTTCTCTTCCGGCTTTTCCACGGAAGCAATGAAGTTGATCAGGCTCGCGTTGATGGCGATTGCCATTGGCGTCCCGGATAGCCGGTCGCTCCGGATTACCTTGCGGAACGTCGGCAGTTCCTCAACCGGAACATCTGGCCTCAGCGTGTCGTCGATCACGGCTCCGAACTCAAGGATCTGATCCGTCTCCGGATTCAATCCCGTCGTCTCGATATCGATGCTCACATACCTCAATATGGCACTCCTGATAAAAGGCCGCCCACTCATCGTCGAGCGGGCGGTTGCATCGTTGTCACCTCGCGTCCGCGTCGGCCGGTTCGTAGAACTCTTCGTACTGGCGGTTGAGTTCTTCCACCGAGAACTTCGCACCGATCTCGCCAAGGATCGCGACGATCTCGATAGGGAACAACTCGTGCTCCGTGGCCAGTTCGACGACGACCTGGATGATGTCTCGCTTCGCCGCTTCGTAAACTTCTCTACGGACTTGCATTTCGCTCTTGATCTCCTTGATTGGTTCTGAACTCCTGGTTTCTGGTTTTGCCTTGCTCATAGATCGAAGTCCCCATTTTCATCGTAATGCATCGCACTCGCCGAACAGAGCCGCCGCTGAATCTCGCGGAACTCGGACCACTTGCTGGCGATGTGGCTAAACACGTCTTCCATGAGGCCGTCAGCGTATTGCAAGGTTTTGGCATCAAACATCGGCTGGCCATTAGGATGAATAGCCGAAGGTTTGATCTTGCAAATGTTGATCGCGGTCGCGTCGCTGACGGCTTCCCGGACGGCTTCACGCTGAAGCCCGCCTATGATCTCAACAACGTGGTCGGCCAGCAAGTCGAGGTGCTCCGTGCGATCATGCATTCTCTGGGGACTCCTGATTGTCAAGAGAGGTCGAATCCAAAGGATTTGGGCTGCTTGTCGCTGCCCAGTTGAACCGTGTTCGCGGTTCTGATTACCGTGCTGCCGTCGATCCGAGTCAACTCGTACTCGCATTCCCATTTGGAGCCGGGGTGATCGCTATTCCAGCTCGTGGCGCTCATGTCATAGATTTTCGTGACCCCGAGCACCTTGATCCTCACGCACGGCGGCCCATCTTCGGCCGTGTGCCGAAGTTTGCAAACCTCTGCCGGCGGCTCGACTACGTCAGCCTTTGCCATTCCGCCAGTAGCAGCCAGGGCCGAAGCCCCAGCCGCCTTGCCAACGAAGTCACGCCGGTTCATGGTGGTCCTTTCAGGAAAAGGTGCCGATCGGCTCATTCTTGCGAAGCAATTCAGACTGACCATCGGCCGGGACAAACTCGTACGTCTCTGTTCCATCGCGGTTCAGGTACACGCGAACGACGGCCCAATTGGTGCACTTCATTTGTGGCTTGCCTTTCCATGCGGCCGTATAGCTGTGATTTAGCTTGGCCACCCTGGATTGCACGTGGAGCCGTTTGGACCCAGCGGGCCAATCCTGACCATGGAGATGCACGGCCGGCAATGGATCGACATCGGGCTTGCAGGTTTCGTGGGTCCAATAGCCCACCGTCTCCAGCCGACCACCAGCCATCGGCGTCGACAGCTTCTCCGCCGTCGCCGTCTTCACGCCCAGGGCTGCGAGGACGGCTCCGAATGCTCCGGCTGATTTCTTGCTGAAGGCGCGGCGATTCAGATTCATGGACATGAAGACGTCTCCTCGTACTTCGGCGGCAAGAAAATTGCAGCCGTCCCAATCTGGATTTGATCCAAGCCCTTCCGATTGACGTGAATAGCATTGCGTTGATCGCAATGGATTGACTGTTTCGAGATGACTCCATCCGCACTCGTCACTCTGTATTTTAGATGCCACGCCCTGCGGCACTCTGAAATATGGAGGATGAAATCATCCAACTTGGTTCCGTCATCTTGGATAACTGGACTATCCAACTTGATGTAAATTCCATACCGATCGGTGCTGGCAGGATTATCCGGCTTGGTTTTCCAGTAGCCCATCGTCTCTAGTTGGCCCGTCGCCTTCAGGCCGAAAGGCTCATGGGCCTGTGCCGTCTTCACGCCAAGCACAGCCCCGAACGCCGCAAGCCAACCTGTTGATTTCTTTCCAAAGATACGACGATTCATTTCGCTTCCTCCCTTAGCAGCCACACGTAAAGAACCTCTCGCGATCGTCCTCTTCAACCTTCGCCCCAGTCACGACTTCATAGTGGCCCCAGAACTCCGGGAACTTGTGCTGAAAGTCACTATAGGCTCGGCTGTTGTCGTACGTGAACTCGCGGTCATTGATCCAAGTGGCAGCCGCCTCCATCAGCCGATTGGTCGTTTGATCGATTGACGCGGCGAAGTTATCGATCCACCGCCGTGACTCCGCAACGGGATCGACTTCGCGTTGAATCGCGACCTCCTGCGTCTTCAGCTCCGATGCGTCAGGAAACGCCGGGTGCGTCCAGACGTGACGAAGCGACGTGATCTGGCGAGGGTAGACGATCAGCCAGAAGTGCTCGCCTTCATTGACGGCCGTCTTCAGGAAAGGATCGACGATCCCAACTGGCTTAGAACTGCTCCCGACTATCCCAACAGCCCAGAAACCGACATGCTCTCCAGGCCGAAGAACGTGGGCCGCCACGACATTTTCAACCGCCAGGTGGATCGCGTCTCGCTTTTCGTTCTCTGTAATGATGCTTCCGAGCGTATCGAGGGCGTCAGTGTGCGGGGATCGCGCGTCGCTGCTTTTGGCTTGTTCGCTCACTTCGCACCCCCGTCCTCAATCCCATGCTCAGCCTTGAGTTTCGCGATATCCTGCTCGGCTGCGTATTTAGCCATCTGCTCTTTCCTGCATGCGACCCCGAGGGCTTGCTGCCGCCCCCAAAGCGAGCCGCCATGCTCCTTGGGTTCGCGCCACCGGACGACCTCCTTCTCGTGATCAAGCTCCATCACGAAGCCCCGCGACACGAGATAGGCGTTCTCGGCCTCGATCAGTTCTGCACAAGCCTTCTTGGCCGCGAGGAAAGCCTTGTCGACCTCAGCATGCCTCATGGCCACGGGCTTCTTCTCGTGGACTCCGGAGAATCCGAATTCCATCATGTTCAAGATATTCTCCGGGATCACGTAGCCGCCGTTCGCCTTATCGCTCATCTTGATCCTCCTCAGTGGGAATCCGTGGCATTCTTCCGGGCCAAATAATCCGCCGAAATCGACTTGTAAATCTTCCGGCCTGGATAGTCCCGAGGCTCCGTCAAGCACGTCACGACGACGCCCTCGCGACCCTTGAACGGGCCGGCATCCTTGGGATCACAGATCGTGGTCGGGCCATCGGTATAGGCTTCGACGACATCCCATGAGAAGGGTCCCGTGTAAAGCACGGGGACGGTCGGTACCTGATAGCGGGACAGCAGGTCGTACTTCTCAACCGCGTCCAGATATCGTCCGTCGATCGTGATGTCGAAGGCCAGGAAGCCACGACTGCCGTCCTTGTGGCCATACGTCATATCTTGGACGCCGCTGCCGAACAGTTCGCTGAACAGGATGACGTCGTGCTCGCCGTTGCTCAGGTACTTGAGCAGGCCGACGACGTTCGGTTCGCCGATCGGGAGGGCGTACTCTGTGAGGCTGCCGTCTTCGCTATAGACGTCGCGAGGAAGGTTGTGGCTCCCGGCCATCAACTCGTAGGTCGGCTCCGGCGAACCGAACACCCGGCAGTAAATCCGCCGCAAGAAACCAATAAAGCCGGTTCCGGGGTCGTACGGCGTCTTGATGAGGCCGGACCTCATATTGGAGCCGTGGACCTTCTCCGTGAGGACGACCATCTCGCCGTCCTTGAACGCATTGCGATTGTGCCGAATATTGCTGATGCTCTTGTATCGGTGGAACGCCGCATTGGTGACGCGATACTGGCTGCCCTTGAGCCCTCCGCCAGCCCAATTGTCGCCACCCCGTGCCGGCGGCTCCCACTTCGTTACGCCGTAGTGCTCCGCCACGTCGGCCCCGACCGCGAAGCCTTCCGGGATCTCATGGTCGATCGTCCCGAAACTGGCGACACCGCGAAGCCGAGTGGCCCGGACCCGATAGCCGGTGACGGATTCGCCGGTCTTGACCGGGGCGAGGTACTTCCGGATGCCGAGCCGATCGGCCAGTTCTTCGGTCAAGACGCTGTCCGGCGGAAAGAAAACGACGGGATCGCCTTGCTTGAGAAGGCCCTTCTGGACAACCACGGGCCAATTTTTCACCGTGACGATCTCAAGCCGATCCGCATTCCCATGCGGCAGGACTTCCAGTACTTCGCACACCTCCACGATCAGCTCACTCATTCGCATGTTCTCCTTGCCATTCCAACGTTCTTGTCGCCCGAGCCAGATCCTACCGCCGTTTATTCCGAACGTCAAGACAGATTGCAAGATTTTTAGCAAAGCAAGACAATCGGCCGCTTGCATTCACGATCTTTGATGGATTCCCTATATAAAGAAGGTTCGGGCACGCTGGCCGTGCGAAGTATTGTCTTTTTGACTCCGAAGGATTAGGTTTTAGTATTTGGTTTAGCCATATCTAATCTTCTTACCTGAATGCAAATTCTAAGGGGAGACGTGAGCCGTCGAGACCTTTCGACGGCGAACGGCTCGCAATCCAGATTGAGCGACGCTTGTTCTTGTACTGCGCAAGCTAATTCCGAATTCGCACGAGGCCGACGGTTTTTCTTGTATATCACGCGAGGCCGAAAATCGGTTCGCGGGGGACGCCGTCGCCCGGCTCGCAACCCCCTGCGTTCGGAGGCCTCTCCTGGGCTCACCACGCGATCGCCGGGACCAGGTTGGTAGATTCCATCAGTTTGACATCACGGATCGCTCCTGGGGCATCCTGGGCCATTTCTGCGTGTGGGCTCCAACTATTCGCGATGGGGCCGGGACCAGCCGAACGCGGAGGAGTCTTGCGAAACCCTCCCCGTCGAAAGGTCTCGACGGCTCGGATTTCACTTCATGAAGCCCTGTTTAGTGGCAAGTGAAATTTCTTGCTTTCTCCATTGACATGCAAATGTTCGCCCGGTAGGATTGGGCTCGCTGAGGATGGACGCTTGAAAGCAAGACAATCGAGGAGCCCATGAGAATGCGAGCGAAGATGAGTGTTTCGCTTCGAGAGACGGCCATGCGGATGCTGACGGTCAATCGGTCGCTCTCCGGAAGGCCGATCGACACCGTTCGCGTTGAGGCCCAGTCCGTAGCCAAAATCGCGGTCCAGGACGGCGAAGGCGATTTGATCGACGTGTCGTTCAAAAGCCCTGGCCTGTGGGGGTTCATGAAGCTACCCAGGGATCAGGCGGTCCAGCTCGCGTTGAGCATCCTCAAGGTGTGTGACGCGGAGCATTTGATTCACCAGGAGGCGGCGTGATGAACATGCCTAGTCTACAGCCCGACGGATCGCCGTATCCCCCGATTACGGTCAAGTGGACGACGATCGGGAGAATTGGGACCATGGAAGACGGAATGAAATACGTACAGACTGCTGTCGGCCGCGACAACTGGACGTGCGAGATTGAGGCGGGGGACGTCGCCGACTTTGTGATAAAGAAGCACGTCGCGTATTGGGAAAGCGACATGAAAATACGCCTCGAAGGGACGTCTCTCCGCGATAGGGCTGTCAGCCAGATTCAGTACTGGGAAACCTGGCACGACTTCCTTCTGACGATCGAGCCGACAGTGAAACTGAGATTTACGATCGACGACTACCGGTTCTTCTATCGAGGCGTCGGCAAACCAAGGGAGCCTGAATCATGAACATGCGGGACCTTCAATCCACTCCCGGAGTCTGGTTCCCCACCGGGATGGACGCGGTCGGCGTCGAATCGTGGGCGATCAAGGTGCCGGCGAAGGTGGTCAAGGATGAGGTCGGATACCAGTTTAAGTCGTGTAGTGCCAAACTCGCGATAGTCAAGGCGAACATAGCATCCCTTGACGAAATGCTTGGAGATAGGACGAAACCCGAAGCATTAGACGTTGTGTTCTGTGATTGGTGGTGTAGGTACAGGATCGAGTTCGAGAGAGATCAAGAAGAGGCTAAGCCTAAAGTCGACTTCTGGGAAAAGTGGAACACCTACCTCGCCAGCATGCCGGACGACGAGTTGCTGTCGTTGACGAAAGCAGATTACGAGACGTTTTTTGCGGATCGAGATCAGAGGGAGTCAGGGGAAGCGTGATCGACTGGAAATCCAAGCTCGTGAAGCTGACGATGCTCAAGCCAGGGTGGGACGGATATGACGCACCGACGCCGACGCTGGAAGCTTTGGATGTCGCTCAGTACTTCTTGTTCGCTGAATACCCAGGAATGCAATTCCTGACGCGGCTGTCACCTTGCGTCCAGGGTGGAATCGGCATGATGTTCAAACACACCGAATCCCATAAGTACCGCACTGTATACCTCGAAATCGATCAGGCTGGCTGTGCGGCGGCGATGTTTTTGGACGCCGGCAAGGTCGAAGCATGCGCCGTCGAAGACGACTTCGAGGGGCGAGAGAAGTTCTATTACCAGATGGCTACCTTTCTATCAGATGGCCCGACACACGAGGTGGAACCTTGAAAGCGACGTTCAACCGAAAAGCCTTGCTCGAAGCGTTTACAACGGTCGCCAGCGTCGTGCCGGCTCGATCACCCAAGCCGATCCTGCAAAACGTGAAACTTGTCATCGACAACGACGAATGCACATTGATCGCGACGGATCTGGAAGTCGGGGTGCGGCGGACGCTGCTTGGCGTGAAGTTCGATCGAGACGGCCATGTTATCCTGCCGACCGACCGCGTCAGTCAAATCCTGCGGACGTCGATCGACGACGAGATCAGCATCGAAGCCGATGATGACAAGTTGCTGATCCGGGGCAAGCGGTCACGGTTCAACCTGCCGAACGAAGAACCAAGTTTGTTCCCCGAGCCAGCCGGGTTTGACAGCGAATCGTACATGGTCCTGATCGACTCGGACTTGAAGAAGCTGATCAAGAGGACGGCTTTTGCGACCGACCTGAACTCGGCTCGATACGCTCTCGGCGGCGTCCTGGTCGAACGGGCGGACGACAGCGTCTCGTTCGTCGGAACCGACGGCCGCCGTCTGGCACGAGCCACGGTTCCTGCTGAGCGGGTCGGCGACGTGGACGATTCGCAATGCGTTCTTCCGGTCAAAGCTCTGAAGCTGATCGACAAGGCTCTGTCCGGCGACGGCGATCAGATTCACGTCGCCTTCCTTAAGGGCGTTGCGGTCGTGGTTCGGTCGTCGAACAGCGTGATCTACAGTCGGCTGGTGGAAGGCCGGTTCCCGCGATATCAGGATGTGTTTCCCAAAAGCTCGACGTACACGATCCCGCTGGACGTGGCGTCGTTCTTGTCGGCCACGCAACAGGCTTCGATCGTGACCAGCGAGGAAAGCCGGGGCGTCACGTTCAAGTTCTCGTCCGATGGCGTGGAGTTGACCAGCAACGCCTCAGACGTCGGCCAATCGTGCATCGAGTTGCCTTTGCTGGGCGGCTTCGATGGGGATGGAATGTCGCTGACGATGGACCCGCAGTACGTCGTCGAAGCGTTGCGGTCACTGGAGATGGATACGGTCCTGACGGTGGATTTGCTGGACCCGAAGAACGCGGTGGTGTTCAGGTCGGGCGAAAATTATACGTATGTTGTTATGCCGATCAATAAGTAATTATGGCAAAGCAACATCGTCGAGTCGCGTGAACCTTGCGTGGCGATTCAGGATTGGGATAGCGACGATGATCTATGGCAGTGTGTGCAGCGGGATAGAAGCCGCCACGGTGGCGTGGGAACCGCTGGGATGGAAGCCGTCTTTTTTCTCTGAAATCGACCCATTCGCTTCAGCGTTGCTGGCTGAACGGCATCCGAGCGTTCCTAACCTTGGCGACATGACGACCATCGGAGATGAACATGGGCCGATCGACGTCCTCGTTGGCGGACCGCCTTGCCAAAGTTGGTCCATTGTCGGAAGCCGACAAGGCATGGCTGACGATCGCGGCGGACTCACGCTGCACTATGCAAGACTTCTTGAGGTTCTTCGCCCGCGATGGTTCGTCTGGGAAAACGTCCCTGGCATCCTGTCCATCGACAACGGAAGGGCTTTCGGAAACTTCCTTGAAATCCTGGCCGAGTGCGGGTTTGGCGTGTGCTGGCGTGTGCTGGACTGCCAGTCTTTCGGAGTCCCCCAGCGACGCCGTCGCGTCTTCGTTGTCGGACATTCTGGAGGACGATGGCAGCGTGCCGCAGCGGTACTTTTTGACGCCAGAGGCCATCGACAAGATGCTGGCAAGGTTTCCGCGATACGGAAAGACGGCGCCGCCCGAATTCCTGGAAGCACTCGGAAGGAGCCCGTCGGTTGGACCGGAGACCCTACCCCTAAAGCTTGCGTCGGAATGACGCCGACGCTTCGGGCAAGTCAGGGTGGCGAAGGAGTGCTTGTGGCCAGGGACGGCATCACAAGGCGGCTCACGCCGATCGAGTGGGAGAGGCTTCAGGGATTTCCGGATGAGTGGACGAGCGTCACTTATAAGGGTCGCCCCGCGAGCGACAAGCAGCGAACGACGGTGCTCGGCAATTCTTTCCCAGTTCCCATGATGCGGTGGATCGGCCAGCGCATCGATTACTTAGAGGAGGTTGATCGTGAGAATCCGTGACAGAAAAGATTTCCAGGAAGTTCTGGAGGCCACGTACAAGCGCTTAAAGAGTGAAGGCGAAATCACTTTGTCGGCAGACCAAATAGGCAGTACCTATGAGCACGAAGTTCTCTGGGTCAATATGATCCAATACTTTCCGTGCACAATGAACGATGCCATCGTCGCTCTTATCAACTTACGCAAGAAGGGCGTATTCAAGGATCAAGCCGAAGACGAGTCTTCTGGCGAAGCGTCAATGTCGCTCGTCGAGAGTGCCAACGACTGAGGGTCGGTGTTGGGTTTTCAGTTCAGGTGTTTCAGTGCAACTTCATAACAGGAGATCATGAATGTCTACGGTTTTGAAAGCAACGATGGTTGAGCATAGTGGCGACACGAGCATTGAGATGGTGACTCCAGAGCGAGCCAGGGCGATCATGGTTGGGGCACCAACCGGGCCAAGGGACATGCGTCTGGTCATGGCGCTCACAGAGGACATCAGGAACGGCCTATGGAGGAACAGTAGGCATGTCGTGCAATTCTATCCCGACGGCACGCTGAAATCGGGCCGCGAAATCCTAATGGCTGTCGACAGGGCGGCGGTGCCGTGCACGGTGTACTTTGAGACTTCGTATCAGGACGACGTTGACGACGGCTTTGGCTTCGCGGTGCCGGGCGGCGACTGTGCGATCCTGGACGAAACTGGCGAGTTCATGATGCTCGACAAGTCGAGTTTGTTCATCGACGTCTCTTATCAGCGAGAGACGGCCATTCATTTCGCCAAGTCGATCAAGAGGAAATTCAGGTGGTCGTCGTTCGGCACGCTGCTTGTGGCACGTCGTCCGGACGGTTCTTTCTTTGTGTACGATGGAGGGCATCGGCTCCTTGCGGCAAATATGATCGATGCGATCGAGTTCGTCCCCTGCATGGTCTATGAAATGCAGGATAAGCGCGAGGAGTCCAATGCTTACATCGCAACCAACGAAGAACGGCGTCGCATCACGCCGCATGACGACTTCAAGGCGAAATGCGAGGCCGGTGTGGCCAACGCTGTTTTCCTGCGCGACTTGTTTGCACAGGATGGCTACGTAGTCCAGCCGGGCGGCACTCGCAGTGTTCGATGCATCAAGATGATGATGAACCTCGCAAGCCAGGACCGCGAAATCCTTAGGCAACTCTGGCCTCTATTCGTCGAATTGCACGACGGCGAGTTCATCAACGAGAGCGTAGTCGCCCCCCTGTTCTACATCCAGAAGAACAGCGAAGGCGAGTCGCTGCTCCGGACGAAATGGCATAGCAAACTCGTTGACCTCAAGGCTTCAGGCATCATCAAGGCGGCGCGAGAAGCGCGCGAGTACCACAGGAATAAAGGTGTTAAGACGTCGGCGCGCGGGGTGCTCGACGAACTTAATCACGGCCAGCGCAAGGAATACTCTTTCAAGATCAAGTAATCAGCAAGAGGCGAGAAGCGTACATGCTTGTTATGAAGTATCGGGAAGCCAGGGCCTATGCCGATCGGATCAAGGAAGATCCGTTCGGCCGTCCGGACGACGTGGCTGAATTTCGTCGTCGAAAAGGATGGGTCGCTCTCTTGTACCCATCATGGCCGTCGTGCTCGAAAGCGGAATTCGGCGGCGTAGGGCTGAAGCAGAAGCCTGCACGGGATCAGTGCGATCCGAATCCTATCTCTGTAAAGAAGAAGCAGGAAAAACCAAAGCCCATTCAAGAATGGGTTCGCATTATCACTGGCATGGCTGACGCAAACGGCGGGATGCTGTTGTCCCACAAACGTCTAGAGAAGTTAGGACTGTATAACATACGCCATGTAATGGCGAGATCCCCGGAGGCGTTCAAGCACATTAAACAAGAGACGCGGAACACCCTGGGGGTAGTTATCGGCTATAGAATGGGCGGCAAGTTTTACCCATTGGAGGCCGATAGTAACGCGGCGTGACGTACGCCGCATGGCCACGTGGCCGTTTGGTACGCATTGCAATTACAAGACAAAGGCTATCGGAGATACGATGAACAGAATCCACCCTACAAAACAGTGCTTCGATGTGATTGATGCATTCGGGGTCACTCATAGGATTTTCGAGCACGGCACAGTGATAGAGTCGATTCACCTGAGCGGGCCAAACGGCCTCACAAAAGGTCTATCTCGATTTGCAACCAGTAATGGAGCGTGCGTCAATTGGGTCAGCAAGGGGAAATACTTGATTGACGGCATTGGCGAAGCAACAAGTAGCGATCCAAGCGTTCCGTAAACTGGAGTAGCCTCATGCGATAGCCGACCAAGGCCGTCGTACAATAGAAGCAAGGGACCCAATGACCCAAATCGACCGACTCGCCGAACGCACCATCGCCAACATGCCGACCATCTCCCGCGACGCTCAGAGCAAGCCAGGAAGCGTCGTCGTAACCGTGGCGATCATCGTCGCGATCTTGAAAATCGCGATCCTGCTGTTTGAGTGCTGGAAATCGAGCACCGCGTTAGACAAGTGCCGCAATCCGAATTTCATCCAGCGGTTCATGCTGCGTCGCATCGTCAAGAAGGTGCTGAAGGCGGAAGACTGCGGCGATCAGGTGGAAGAGACGTATCAGTCGATTCTCGCGCTGGGTCGGGCGATGACGCTGGAGGAGTTGCAGCAGGCGGTTTGCGAGGTTGCGGCGGATTCAGGGGTTCATGAGATGGCTGGGAGGTACGGGCTGTGAGACGCTTCAACTGGCATCTGGCGGCCGTCTCGGTGGCGATGATGGTGTTCGTGGTGGCAATGGGGTTTCTGGTGTATGCGGGAGGGTGAGATGGAGATTCCGCCGAAGCCTGAGCGACCTCAGCCGGTTATAGATCCTTTTCGGCCCGCGCCTAACGGGTTCTTGATGATCGGCCTGGTTGCGGCGATGCTCGTTTATGTCGTTGGAATGTTCGTTATTAAGATGGCGGGAGGGTGAGATGGATAGTCATGGTGGTTCGGCGGTGATGAGGATAGAGTTCGATGGCGTAGGGCCGGTCGCACTGGGGATTCATACTATCGACGTGAGGCTTACCAACGGCGGCGTCGGTGGCAGCGTCAAGGGGGTCTTCGGGTTGAGCGATTTGCCCGACGGTCTCCTGGAGTACTTGCAGAGCCAGAAGGCTACAGCCTATTGCATTCTCACGTCTCGCAATCGGTTGTACAGTATGTCGGGGAAATTTCGAATCGCCGACTTTTCGGCGAAAATTACGTCCTCGAACATAGCGTCGTACGAATGCGTGATCAACGGCGACGACCTGCCGACGGGTCAATATTCCTAAGAAGAGGAGACGACGAATGGCTGACTTAAATAAGGTCCAACTCATGGGCCGACTGACTTTCGAGCCCGAGTTGCGCCGCATTCCAAGCGGATCGGCCGTGACCGAACTCCGCATGGCCGTCAATCGGTCATGGAAGGACAAGAACGACGAGTGGAAGGAAGAAGTCCTCTATATCGACGCGACCGTCTGGGGTGCGGCGGCGGAGCGGGCCTGCAATACCTTGCACAAGGGCAACCTGATCTTCGTCGAAGGCTCGCTCAAGATGGACCAGTGGGACGACAAGGCGACCGGCGAGAAACGGAGCAAAATCAAGGTGAACGCCGACCGGGTCCAGAACCTTGAGGCTAAGGCTCGCGACGAAGACGGACCGCGCAGCCAAGGCGGAAACGAACGCCAGCCGCAAGCCGAGTCGCGCAGCGGTCCTCCCCAGGGTCGCGGTCCCGCACCGCAAGGTCGTGGCGGCGGCGGATACAACGGGCAGGGTGGGCAGGGGCGAACGGTTCCTGTCAGCCAGGCCGAGGTGGACGCTTTTCAGGAAGACGACATTCCGTTCGCCCGCCCGCGTGAGTTCGATGTGATCGACTACTTCGGCGGATCGGTTTTTGAAGGAGAGCTTTGATGAACCCTGTGTACCCGGCTCCAAGTTCGGTGAGAGATAACCCGCCACCCATCTACGCTGTTCATATCGATGACGGAAAGACTCGCGCCGAGCGATTCCGCGAAGAAGTCGAGAAGCGGTTCGCCGCAAAGCTCACTGTTCGGGCTGACAAGGTTATCCCTCTCGCGTTACTTCGGGACGATGCCAAGAATCTCGCCTTGTCCATCGTCGACCACTCATCCGCGTCGCGTGAGCAGTCATCGGCGCTGACGAATCTTGAGCAATGTCTGATGTGGGCGATAGCGGCGATCGAGCGAACTGAGTAAGCAGTGATCACAGCGGCGTCGCGAGCACTCGTTCGCGGCGTCGTATCCTATTTAGGAGGGATGATGGATTTCGATGTTACAGAGTTCCTTGAAGACCTATACGCATTAACGGCGATCGACAATAGTCAGGGGGCGACCGATCATGTTTTCAATGCGATCGATCGATTGTGCCACGAAGGCGAGTTCAAGATCATCGATTCGATCCTGGACAATCTTGATGTCTCTAAAACGCCTTCGTATCTGCTCAGAGGGTGTTTGTGCATAACCTACGCCGCAAAGGAAAAGTTGGAGCGGCGAACGAAATTCTATGACGTTGCGTACGATGCGATAGTCGATAGGCGGGGGTTTCCGGTTGCCGACAGGCTTTTGAGTCGACTTGTCTGACAACAATGAGGTTGAGATGATCCCCGCCGACATTAACTCGCCCAAGGAACTCAAGGCGTGGTTCAAGTCCCTCGATGCGGAGGGCAAGAAAAAGCACGGCCGGGCGTTCAACGAACGGATGGCAGCGATCAACGTCCATGTTAAGGCTGTCAAATCCGAAGTGCCGTCGATCGATCCTTGCCCTGGGTGCGGTTGCGATGGGACTTGGGGCAACGGCAGACTAGCTTGTTTCGTGAACTTTGGTTTCTGGCAAGTTCATTGCCCGAACTGCTATATGCGAGGCTCCAAAGGTGATTCAGTGCGGATCGCGATCCGTAACTGGAACGCATTACCGCGGTGATCACGAAGTTATCCCAGATAACTAACAACGATGAGGTTGCAATGGCGAAACCGAAAAGACCCAAGTTCGAGAACTATGCCGAAGCAATGGCTCGCGTTGAAGAGTTGTCCAAAGAAGGAGACAACGACTCGGCGGATTACCGTATCGCGATAAACGCTGCCGCACGACTGTTTATAGCAGCGAACGATAACCCAAAATCAAACACCCAACAAGATTATCCTATGCGTAAGTGGAAGACAATAAAGGAGTTATGCGAAATTATGTTTGGCAAACAAGAGAAATAGCAAGACAAATTTCTATTAGTAGAGAGACAGGTATTGTCGAAAGGGCTCGTCTGCATGAGTTGGGTCGACGAACGCGGAATCCAGATAGAGCCTCCGCATAAAGACGAACCTGCCGGCAAACTCAATGAGATTCGAGCCACGGTCCTGATCTGGAGCGACCTGCACCGGGCGGGTATCCCTCTCAGGGATATCGCCGAATGCTTCGAGGTTGATTTCACGGTTATTTCCGACTACCTCAAGCAGATGCCAGAAAAGGTGAAGAACCGGCATGTCACGGAAGAATATTTGGGCAGACTGGACTCCGCCGTTGCCGCGAGTCGAGGGTCCGGAACTCGTCCTGATGTTCGGCGCATCCTCAAAGCCTTACTCTCAACTCACATGTAAAGATGTGCATCCGTGTAAGTCATGTCGGTCCACGGGGTTCGTGGATCACGCAACTTGCGGACGGTGCCGGGGAACCGGGGTCTCTGAGATTCCAAGAGGATCGCTCTGCACATGTGCCGTGTGCCATAAATCGGGCGTCGACCATCTTGGAATTCTCCAACGCGACCCGCTTACGGACCCAAAACCCGAGCCCAAGGCGGCGTCAGCCGAATCGCCCACTCCCGCCCCATCTCCCGCCAAGTCGAATCAGACCCGCCGCGAACGGCGTGCGTCTCAATCCGCCTGATCAGGGCAGGCAGCGCCGGCGTTCCGACGCTGAACCCTAAAGGCCCCGTGCATCCGTAATCCGATCCGGGATAACCAAAACCGGCGAACGAATGTCGGCGTTGCCTGCTCCACGTCCCTTCTTTTCCAAAGGGCTTCCCATGCCAGACCCCGCAGCCGCCCAGACTCCCGCCTATCAGGCGTTGGTTCAGGTTGAAGGCGCGGCGATGGGCGCTGGTGCGTGGGTGTACGATCAGGTCAAGACGCTGGTCATGGGGATCGCGATCGGCGCCGCCATGTTCGGCCACGGCCCGGCCCCTACTCCCATTCCGGCGCCGGTTCCGATTCCCGCACCGATTCCAGGGCCTGCCCCCTCTCCCGCACCCAAGCCCGATCCGTCCCCCGCACCAGTCCCGGCTCCCGTCAAGCACGACAGGACGTTGACTCTGTCCTTCATCGAGCCGGACGACGCGACGGTGAAGTCGTCCGCGATCCGCGATGCGGCGGTCGGCACGGACTGGAAGGGCCTGGACTGCCACTGGAGGGCTTACGGGGCGAGCAGCCCGGAGCTGAAGGCCAGGAAAATGGACGGTTACGCTTCGTCGCGGGCCGTTTTAGTCGTTCAGGAGGCCGCGACCGGCGTGAAGTACGACGCTGAGCCGGCGCCACCGGCCCCGGTGATCGACGTGTCGAATCCCGAATCGTTCGACGACGTGATGGCCAAGATCAAGACGTTGAGGGGCCAGTGATGTCGCAATACGCTTCCGGTAGCCACGTCACCCCCAGCGGACAAAAGTTTCTGCTTGGCCTGCCTCGCAGTTCCGAGATCCTGCGATCCGCCATCCCGCGCATGGCGTCCAGCGTGATTCCAGCGTCGGAGATCCCCGATTGGGATCACTGGCCGAGCCAATTGAAGGTGCTCGACCAGAACGGCTACAACGGCTGCACGCACTACAGCTCGACACAGGGTCTCATGTTCGCCCGGCTCCAGTCGGGGCAACCGCACGCCCAGCTTGAGCCGTTGTACTCCTACTCGGTCGCGACCGGCGGCTGGAACGTCGGGACCAGCATCTTGGACGCGGCGGCCCAGATCGCCAAGGTCGGCATTTGCGAGGTCGGCCAGATCCCCGCGTCACTTGCCAATCCGCGAAGCTTCTCGGCAAAAGCTGTCGCGAACGCCCTCCGATTCCGCTTCGAGATCGACCAGCAGCTTAATAGCTGGGAAGAGGTCCAGAGTGAGGCCGGCGGCCGTCGTCGTGCGGTGATCCTGGCCATCCAGGTCGGCAACACGTACAGCAACCTCGATTCCGAAGGCTGCATGGGCGTCGATCGCGGTCCGGGAAATCACGCCATCCTGATCGCGGGCGGCAAGAAGACGCTGCGGAACGGGAAGCCGGCGTTGAGGCATTGCGGGTCGTGGAGTCGTGCGTGGGGCCAGAACGGCTTCGGCTGGTACAAGGAAGATCACTGGAACGCGACCGGCTACCAAGAAGCCTACACGATCAAGGCCGTGATCGAAGATCCATCCGACGCCGACACGCCGCCCATCGCCCTCGCAATCTGAGGACGCCATGCCGCTCACAATTAATATCGTTCATACCGTTGCCCTTAGTCCCGCCCTGGAGAATATGATCATGGCCTTGTTCAGCAATATCGACAGCAAGATCGACGCTCTCGACGCCTCGTTCACCGCGAAGCTCGCCGAGTTTCAGGCCAGCGTGACGACCCTCGTCACCGAAATCGCCGATCTGAAGTCCAAGGTCGCCGACCCCGCCGAAGTCGCCGCCATCGAAGCCAAGGGTGACGCCCTGAAGGCCAAGATCGACGCGGCCGTGCTCGACGTCAATCCCCCGGCTTCCGCACCGACCCCCTGATTCATATCCCCCGCCGATTTCGATCGTCGGGCAGCGCCGGGCCAACCGTCGTGAGACGCCAGGCCCGGCTGCTTTCGTTTGCTCCACTCCAAGGATTCAAGGAGGCCCGGCAATGTGGCTCACGCTCGCGAAATTCGCCTTCAAGATCGCCGTCATGGCGGTGTCCAACATCCCCGCATCGGATTGGGCCAAGCTTGGAACGGTCGTGACGACCTTCCTTCAGAGCCTTCAGGACAAGTTGCCCCGCGACCATCCGGCGATCACGCTGACCAGTGCGTGGCGAGCCGATCGTGCATCGCTGCAAGCCCCCAAGCCGGAAGCGGAAAAGTGGGGCAACTAGGCATCCTGTTGTGGGTCGCCGCCATGTTCGCCATCGCCTGGTTCATGCCCGCGATCGACATGGAGGATCGGCCCTTCCTTGATGCTCGCGTGTTCTGGGCGGCGGTTTGGATCGGTCTCCTCGCGTCGGCCGTCTACAAGGCGGCACGGGTGATTTGGCGTCGATCGAGGGGATGATCATGTTGCACGGTGTTTCGAGCGGAAACGCATTGGTTACGGGCGTACTCGCCTCGATCGCGTCCGTGTCATGGGCGGCGGCTCAGGACGATTTCTTTCCGATCGCCATCGGCGCGGCGTTGGGCGTGGTGGGCCTCGGGTGGGCGATCTACCGTGCGGCGAACGATCAGCGATTCGAGACGATCCTTAAGCGGCTCGACAAGTCGGAGGCTGAAGTCGACGACTGCCTTGGAAAGCTCAAACTCGCCAATGACAAGATCGTCGCCACGGACCTGAGATTGTCGGAAGTCACCGGAAATTACGAACTGCTCAAGAAGCGGCTGGCGATGCACGTCTGCCCCGTTCCGGCCGACCCCGGTAAGAAATGCAACCTGCCGGACATCATCAATATCACGCTTTGATTCGCGGGGCGACGCGATGGACGATGTTCAACGGCAATGGCTGACGTTGGCCCTGATGGTCGCGGTCGCGTTGTTCATCATCGCGTCCGACGTTTGGCTGATGAAGACGTTCGGCGTTCACGCCACGTATTCTCGGGTCGCCGCTCGCCTGTTCGCCGATTACCCCGTGACGTTCGTCGTGGCGGTTTTCGCTTTGGGAACCCTGGTAGGCCACATCCTGCTCCCCACGCACTCCCGCTGAACCGCCCATGTCGACGCTCAACCACCGCCAACGTCTGTTCGTCCACTACTACCTTGGCGACGCCAAAGACAACGCGGTCAAAGCCGCGAAGATGGCGGGGTACGCGAATCCTGAGTCGGCCGCCTTTCAACTACTCAAAAGCAGGGTGATCAGCGGATACCTCGAACAGAAGCTCGAAGAATCCGGGGCGATGCCGGTCGCCGAGGTTCTGGCACGACTGTCGACGATCGCCTCACTGGACGTGATGGAGTTCGTCGAGTTCGTTGAAGACGTGGACGCCAGAGGCAACGTCAAGCTCGACTCCAGCGGCGAGCCGATCGAGAAGCCTGTGCTGGACCTGAAGAAGGTCAAGAAGCTCAAGAAGGGCAACCTGATCAAGGATCTCAAGATCCACCCGAGCGGCGCGATCGAGGTCAAGTTCCACGACGCGGCCGAGGCGATGGACAAACTCGCCAAGTACCACGGGATGTTCGTGCAGAGGATCGAGATTGATCACCTCAATGGAGACGCCGCAACAGATCGAGTCCTTACGCTCCTTGGCGGCCTCACTCAACTCGCAGGAGCGATTCAGCCTAGAGAAGCATATAGCGAACCTGAGCCCCGCGCACTATGCACATCTTTCGAGCGAATTTCAGTGGAAGCCGGCGAAACATCTTCTCTTCTTGACGCAGAAGATGATGGATGTGGCGGAGGGCCGGATCAAACGATTAATTGTGACGGTGCCACCGAGGCACGGGAAAGCCTTAGCCCTGAGCACCCCGATCCCGACGCCTTCCGGCTGGACGACGATAGGGGAACTGAAGCCGGGCGATCAGGTCTTTAATGAAGACGGTCAGCCCTGTAACGTTGTGGCAAAGTCTCCCGTCTGGAAGAACCGCCCGATCTACCGAGTAACAACCGACGACGGCGATGAAATCTTCGCCGACCAAAATCACGAGTGGGTCGTCAGCAAGGCGAAGACTCGCGATATATTCCACGTCAAAGACACCGCCTATCTCTCGAAGCCTCGAAACAAGAGGCTTATGGTCCGCAAGCAGGGGGCACTTCAGCTTCCCGATGCCGACTTGCCGATCGACCCGTACGTCCTCGGTGTTTGGCTTGGAAACGGCTGCTCCGAGAACTGCGGCATCACGTGCAACGGCCTGGATACTGAGTGGTTCAAGGAAGAACTTTCGCGGCTCGGCTACGAGACGAGAGATCGGTCGGTCGAAAACGTATTTGGGGTCATGGGCCTTGGCGGAAAGCTTCGCGAACTCGGCCTGCTGAAGAACAAGCATGTCCCGAACCAATACCTGCGAGCGAGCGAGAGCCAAAGGTTTGAGTTGCTTCGTGGGCTTTGCGACACGGATGGCCATGTCGCTCCGGATGGCCAGGTCGAGTTTTGCTCGACAGACCTAGCATTGGCTGAAGGCTGCCTTGAACTCGTTCGTTCACTCGGAACCAAGGCGAGCCTGATACTTGGAAGAGCTACGCTTTATGGAAAAGATTGCGGACCCAAATTCCGCGTCATGTTCTATAAAGCAGGGGCCTGCAAGTCGCCTCGGAAGTCGCCGCGATGTCGCGACGGCGTTAAGCAGCCGAACCGATACATCGGCGCCACGTACGTCGGAACCGGCGACACTGTTTGCATCGAAGTCGACTCACCGAGCCACATGTTTTTGTGTGGCCGCTCGATGATTCCGACGTGCAATAGCACAATGACGTCGATGTACTTCCCGGCGTGGTATCTGGGGAGGAACCCGGACAAGAAAGTGATCCTGGCGTCGTATGAGGCTGAGTTCGCTTCCGAGTGGGGACGCAAGGTACGCGACCTGATCGAAGAGGACGGCGAGAAATACTTCGGAGTCAAGATCCGCCAGGATAGCAAGGCCGCCGATCGCTGGATGCTCAAGGGCCACAGCGGCGGAATGCAGACCGTCGGCATGGGGGGCGCGTTGCTCGGGAAGGGAGCGCACCTACTTGTGCTTGACGACGTCCAGAAGCAAGAGGATGCGTTCAGCGAGACGCTTCGCGAGAAGGCTTGGAACTGGTACGTCGGAACCGCGTACACGCGGCTTGAGCCCGGTGGGTCGATCGTCGTCGTCATGCAGAGGTGGCATGAAGCCGACATGGTCGGCAAGATCCTGGATCGAGCGAAAGAGACGGGCGAGGAATGGGTCGTCTATAATCTTCCGGCTTTGGCCGAAGATAACGATCCGATGGGACGCAAGCGAGGCGAAGCCCTCTGGCCCGAGCACTTCAACGAAGAATACCTGCTTCGTGTCAAAGCAACCCAAAAACATCTTTTTAATTCTGTGTATCAGCAACGCCCCTCCCCCGAGGGTGGTGGATTATTTCGGCGATCAGATTTCAAATACTATGATCGGCACGAAAACTACATCAGGCTTGAAACACGATCATTCAGCCTCGATCACTGCCGAATTTTCCTGGCGGTAGACCTCGCATTTTCTACAAGAACCAGTGCGGACTACACATGCATCGGCGCGTGGGCTGTGACGCCGGACAGCGACCTGATTCTTCTTGACATGCATCGCGAACAGATGACCGGCGATAAGCTCGTCCCGTCTATTCGTGCGATGATGGACAAGCACAAGGCGTCGTATTGTGGAATCGAAGATGTTGCAGCGCAAAACCTAGTCATTAAAGCGGCTCGAAAGCAAGGCTTGACGATCCAGTCGCTCAAGACCGGGAACGTCGATAAAATAGCCCGAAGCGTAGACGCCCAGATACGCATGGAAGCCGGTCAGATTTGGTTTCCCAAGCATCACCCGGAACTCGACAACCTCGAAACCGAGTTGATGACCTTTCCTAACGGTGCCCACGACGACACAGTCGACGTGCTCGCCTACGCCTCTCTTGAAGTCCAGAAGCGTGGCCCAGCCGCCATCCCCCCCGAAGAACGCGAACGCATGGAACGCGAACGGCTGGAGCGGGCGTGGCTGGAGAAGATCGAAAAAGATCGAGCCGCCCAGCAAGATTGGCAAGACCCCCGCTGGTGGCCCGACTCGTGGCATGACACGGACATAGAGGTAGCATGAGCACGATCGAGACCAAACGTCGCGGCCGTCCCCCGAAGCCCCGCGATGCCGAAGACGCCATTATTGAAGCCGTCGAAGCCGACGTGCCGGACGATGAAGTCCAGGTCGTGATCAAGCACGACGGCCCCCCCTGCCCTCGCTGCACCCGGTCGACACAGCGATCAACCCGACTCCTGCGACGCTACGATCTGGCCGCCCTCCGGTGCGACTTCTGCCGCCAGGTCGCGATCGAGGGAGACGGCCCGCACCAGTGGTGGGACACGCTGACCGCGACCACCGGCAATCCGCCGCCGCTCGTCGTTCGTGCGATGGCGATCTACGGGGCCAAGCACAATATCCAGCCGCCGCCGCCGGCCCAGCACGACGGAACCTACGAGGCGATGACGAGCGATTGGGACGACGAACGCTGGACCGAAGTCGGCGCCTAATCTGACTTGCGTTCTGCTTCGCAAGATGATAGTCTTGCCATCGTAGCAATGAATTTATCTTGCTGTGCTGCAAGACGAGAACGAAACCGAGGGGCAAGCCGTGATCGATCGCCCGACGAAGACGGAAGTCATGCTGGAGAGGCTTGCCGGACCCGCCGTCATGGGGTGGTCCGATTTTCTCTTCAAGGTTTTCATGGGCGTGCTTTCGATTCCCATCATGGGCGCCAGTTGGGTCGGCCTCAGGCTCTATCGGGCTCTGCTCTGGCTGCACTGGAGCGGCGAGGAAACGATCGCCGCCCTGAACCAGCGTTTTTATGGACGACGTGATTGATGATCAACGACGACGCCGATGTCTGTGAAGATTATTGCAGCGACTGCGGTTGCGCGGCTGACGACGAAGTGTGCCCGCGATGCATGGCCGAGGTCGTCGATGTCAGGCGTCGCTACGGCATTTTCCAGGGGGATAGGCGTTGGAACGGCGAATCGATGAGTCGGAACCGGGACAGGCTGGCCGATACGTCGGTGCTGATGGACGTGCGGGAGACGCCGCTTGGCACTTCACGCCGATCGAGCACTCGCCCGAAGATCTGAAAGGAATTCGCGCAGAGGAATACGCCGTGGATCTATCGACCAAAGCGTACGGTGTCCCTAGAAACTTATTATTCAAAATCGGGAATTGCTGTATTAAGGAAATCTGATTCACAGCCTTATTGTAGAACAAAGGAACTAGATGGCGATCCACTTGGCTTGAGCGTGGCTGGCGTGGCTTGTTATCAACTTGTTCGCCTTGAATTTCATTAAACAAGATGGCATCACCGAAGCACGAAAGTTCAGGATCTCGATCGGGGCGGTATGCCTTGTCACCAACATTACCGCCATGCTGATCTTTCTTGTATCACGATAATCGTGAATCAGTTGACGCGGACAACCAACGTTAGGCTTCGCTCCTTTTAGCGGGGCTGTTGGCGGCTGGGGTCGTCAGTAGATGGCCCACCTTGGTTCGATTCCAAGGCGCGTCACTTCATCTCTCCCTCCGATCCACTCCCACGGATCAACCATATGCGATTCATACCCAGCCTGTGCGGCTGCTGCGGTGCAATGCCGCTTGAACCGCGAATCAGCCCCGGACGCGTTGTGATGCCGCCCGTGATCGTGTCGGACCCGACCGTTCCACGGCCACCGAGCAATCCGCCGAGCGAACCAACTCCGGCACCAGAGCCGAGCCCCGGACCTTTCCCCGGGCCAAACCCGCCGATCGTCTACCCGCCGCCGCCGTTGGGCGGACCTGTTGGGCCTGCCTGAACCACTCCCCTCTCGGTCGGCTAATCAAATTGCGAGGTTGTCTATGTCAGTGCGAAAAGCAGGCTGAAGATCAGCAAGAAGTGGCTCGCCATGTCTGAGATTTACAGGATGTTCGCCAAAGAGGACGGCCTGGATTTCTCCGGCGAAGCCGCTGAAGAGATGTACTTGTTTGAGACTACGGGCAAGGGCGACCTCCAGTTCGGCTTGTTCGCCGACCGAAGGCCCAACGGATTCGCGGTCGGTGCTCGGTGGATGAACGTCACCGTCAAGATGTGGAAACAGGACATCCGAGACGGCCTCTTGTGGCGATCGGAACTCGAAGACGTTTATCCAGCCTGGTTCCTTGACCGGGTTCTTTAGCGGCGACAATCAAACTTGGCAAGCTTCCTCGAAAGACTCCAGGCCGACGCATCGGCGTTCAGTGTCGAGCGTAAAGGCTCCTCTGGACCCCCTGGGGGATTCTCTCTCGGCACCGGGTGGATCGGCGGCCCGTCGACCACGGACGCGTGGCGGTCCAAGCCGGCCCCTTCGCCGGTCGAGTTGATCGAGCACTTCAAGTCGATCGCCTACAGTTGTGCCGTCATCAACGCGAACGCCGTCAGTTCCGTTCCGCTCAAGTTGTACATGGACTCGACGAACGGCAAGAAGCCGAAGGACATCTCCGACCCGCGAGAGGTTTCGCTTCGGCAGTTCTGCCACATGCGGAACGCGGGGTACGTCCCCAGCAATGGAACGAACGTCGCGAATATTCGAGAGATTCGCGAGCATCCGTTTCTCCACACGCTCAACAATCCCGATCCGTACGGGATGTTCGATCTCGTCTACATCCTCAAAATGATCTCGCTCTACAGCGACATCATCGGCCGTGCTTACTTCGCCCCCAAGGGGCCGGAAGGCAGGCCGTACACGGAATTCTGGCCGCTGTTCAGCCAGTACGTCCTCCCGGTCCGCGCAGCCGGAACCCCGATTCCGTCGCACTACCAGTATTTCGCCAGTCGACTGGAGCCCGACGAGATCGTCTACTTCGGTCACGGCGTGAGCCTGAAAGACCCTTACGGAGCGTCGTACCCGCCGCTCTACGCCGCTTACGAGTACGCCAAGCTCGAAGACAAGTTCGTGTCGGTCCAGGAGCAACTCCTGGCGCAAGGGCCTCGTCCCAACCTGATCGCATCGCCCGCCGACGCGAACGCGATGCCCGGCGACGCCGAGCGGCTGAAGTTCGAGCAAGAACTGAACATGAAGCACGCCCGCTCTCGCCAGGGCGGCATCCTGGTCACGACCGGGATGTGGAACTTCCAGCCGACGACCTATGCGCCGACCGACCTCTCGGGCCTGAAGATCGCCGAGTACGACTGGCAGGCGATGTGCGCCGCGATGGGCACGCCGATAGAGTTCTTCTCCACCGACACGAACCTGGCGAACCTCCAGGCCGCCAAGGAGATGCACGCCGAGCAGGCGATCAGCCCCCGGTGCATGTCGATCGCAAGCAAGTTGACGCGGGTGATCCAGCAATGGGACCGGCGGCTGTTCTTCGCTTTCGACAACCCGCTCAAGGTCGATCGCGAGCAAGAAACCAAGATATTCGACATGGATCTGAGGAACGGAAGCATCACGATCAACCAGAGGAACGCCGAAACCGGCCTCCCTCCGGTGCCGTGGGGGGACGAGCCGATTCTTCCGAACACCATGTCGCCGCTGTCGATGATTGTTAAGATGAATGAAGCTACAATCAAGATGGCCACCGCCGGTGCGATCGGAATGGCCGAAGGCGGCGGGAACCCGGCCGTCAACAACAAGGACGTGAAGAAGAAGCCGAAAGCCAAGGGCGGCGACGACAAGAAGAAGAAGCCCAATGCAAGCCGCAATCGAAGTCTTGAGCATGGCGGGACTGACGGCCTTCGCGGTGCTTATGGCGGCCTCGATCAAGAGGATGCGGAGCTTCATGGAGTCGAAGGATTAGCGGAGGGTGAGGATCGCGACCCTTTCGATCACCTGCCGTGGTCCGTGGACCTTCCCTCGGAAGCAAGCGGCTGACGAACAAGCCGGCTTCGGCCGAAGCGATCCTCGCACACGTCCTCAAAAAGCTCGGCTGGACCGCACGCTACAACAAGGGGCAACTCGATGGGCATGAGCGTCTTCGCCTTCTCGAAGCCATTCGTGCTTTTTCCAAAGCGTGGATTAAGCATGAAGCCCAGCAGTTCGCAAGGAGCCAGCTCGACTGGAACGAAGGCCGGAGTCTTCTCGGCCCAGCCGAAGATGAGCAAGTTGGGCGGTCTCTACGTGAACAAGCGGGCCGGTTCTTCAAACGGATAAAAGGCTTCGTCCGCGAATCGATCGTCGCCGGTGCGATGGGCTTGCTCGGCCCGCGAGCCTTGACCAGTGATGAACTCCAGCAGGCCGAACGCCAGGCCGTAACGCAAGACGCCTACCTCGATCGCTTCCAGGCCGACATGCTTCGGCCCCAGCCCTTCAATCCGGACAAGACGCTGGAAGTCTTCATCTTCCCCGCACCGATCACGGCTAATCAATTCATCGCCCGAGCCGAATCCTACGGTGCCTGCGCCTGGGGCTGCTCGCAAGAGATCGCCCGAGCGACGTACGCCAGGAACATGGTGTTCGATCAGGAACGCTTGGTCCTTGGAGAAGCCGAACACTGCGGGGACTGCCTGGAAGACTCCGCGAGAGGCTTCGTTCCGATCGGAAGTCTCAGGAGTATTGGCGATCGCCAGTGCCGACAAAATTGCCATTGTCACCTGACGTATCGTCTTGGCGATGACGGCGAAGAGTTCATTGTCGCTCCTTGATTTCTCAAAAGGGACTGAATGAGCAACGTCACCAGTTTATTCGCACCGGCCTTGTTTCTTAAGGAACTTGCCCAAGCACTCGGGATCACTGTTCCTGTCCGGCGTATCACCATCGATTCTAAACACGACGACGTCGTTCATGTCACGGTCGAGTCGATCCCAAGAAACGAGCACGGCGACAAGTTGTTGGAACTCTTGACTGAAGACTTTTATCTCGTCAAGAGGTCCGAGGACCGGAAGCCGCTGGTCTAACTATGCCAATCAGGAGTCGCGTTTGACCTGTATAGCCGGACTGGTTTACGGCAAAGACGTCTATGTCGGTGGAGACAGTGCCGCAGTCGGCGGCTTGTCTCTGACCGTCAGGTCCGACGAGAAAGTGTTCCTGAACGGCGATATGCTGTTCGGTTTCACATCATCGTTTCGGATGGGCCAGATCCTTCGCTACGGATTCACGCCACCGAAGCTACATCAAGGCGACGACGTTTACGAGTACATGGTGACTCGATTCGTTGACGCCGTAAGGGAACGGTTTCGATCCGCCGGCCATCTCAGCGTCGACAGGGGCCAGGAATCGGCGGGAACCTTCCTCGTCGGATTCCAAGGAAGGCTGTTCAGGATCGATTCGGATTTCCAGGTAGGCGAATCGCTGGATCGATATGACGCCGTGGGTTGCGGGCAAGACATCGCACTCGGTTGCCTCTACGCAGTGAAGCGGTCGGACGGGTTCAAGTCTCCAGAGAAGGCGATCCTGTTGTCGCTGGAAGCGGCCGAAGCCCATAGCGCCGGCGTCCGCAAGCCGTTCCATGTGCTTCATACGTAGGCGGCGGAGTGATCGATGGGCATCCAGTGGAACCCCACGAAGTGGATTGACGACCTCGTTGAAAAACGAATGCACGCCGCCGGCCAAGCGATGGTGGCGATTGCGGAAACCATGGTAGCCGTCGACTCCGGGGATCTGCAAAAGTCGATCGGCTACCGTTACGACAGAGCAACGAAGACTCTGACGCTCTACGCCGGAACAAACCACGCGATCCCGCAGGAATTCGGCACCTGGAAAATGCGCCCCCACCCCTTCTTGCGGCCTGCGATGAACGCCGCCGGTCCTGCATTTCTCACGGGCAAGATGGCCGGAGTCAGCACGAACATCTCGGCTGGAACCAGCATAAACCCCAATCACACTCCGCGAAAGATCAAGGCCAATATCCGGCCGCACATCTCGGCCGCTAACGCGATGCATAACGTCGGCGTCACGAAGCGAACCAGCCTGACAGCAGTTCACACCGACCGAGCCGGAACCCCACGTCGTCACAACGTCGGCCTTGAACAAAAGAGCAAAGTCATGCTCTCCAGCCTCACGAAACTCAACCGAATCCGCAAGGCTTGGAACTGATCATGCCCCTCCCCCCTCCCCTTCTCGTCTCGCCGGTCGACCATCTCACCGCAGAAGACCGGGCTAAGTTCCAGGATAACGTCACGGAGATCGCTAGGGCCAAGCCGGGCGACGTGATCACCTGCACTTTCCCGGTCGCGATGTATCACCGCATCGACGGCATCTGGCTCCCGGTGTCGGACCTCGGTGCGTTTCACGCACCGGCGACTGGCACCGAAGCCGTGAAGGACGTGGTCGAGTCGAGCTACGTCCCGCCCCAGTTCGTCGTCGACAACGACTGATCCTGTTCGGGGCCACGCCCCATCTTGCGAGCCCCGATATGAATCAAATCATCCGCTCCTTTGCCGCCGTCGTTGACGACGTCAAGCCCGCCGAGAGGTCCGTCGTCGCCAAGATCGGGACTCGCGCCGTCGATCGCTACAAGACCGTGATCGAGCCGCGAGGCATCGACCTTGTCGCGTACAGGACCAACCCCGTTGTGCTGTTCGAGCACGGCAAAGACCCCCTGCGAGGATCGCTTCCGATTGGTCGCAACCAGTGGGTTCGGGTCGAGAAGGACAACACGGAACGACTGCTCGCCAAGACGATTTTCGGCAAGGACGATTTTTCGGCCCAGCTTTTCGACATGTATTGCGATGGCACGATGCGAGGCTGGTCGGTCTCGATCCTCCCGAAAGACGCGAGCGTCCCGACCCGCGAAGAGATTCGATCGCGTCCCGAACTCGCTAATTGCGACCTGGTTTATCGGTCGTCCGAGCTTCTGGAGTACAGTGTCACGGCCGTCCCAGGGAATCCCGAAGCACTTAGCCAGCAAGAACTTAGGTCAATTGCAAGGCTCGTCGTGCGTGGTTTCTGGTCCCCTAACGAGGATGTGAAACCGCTAGTGGACCCCATCATTGAACAGATGAACGAGCCCGAAGAAGTCAGGCGAACACTGACCGGCGTCGATCCCGTCGAACGCATGAACGAATCGACGCTTGCCGACGGCGGCGCCTTGGTCGACGACGACGAAGATGAGGCCGATGAGCCGGACGACGACGAAGACGACGAGACCAAGAAGAAGAAAAAGAAGAAGCGATCCGCCGACGACGATGCGGGCGACGACGTCGAGATGTGCATGAAGGACGAAGAGAAGCGGTCCCTCGATGAAGAGGCCGTCCCTGTCGTTAAGCCTGAAGCCGTCGAACGAACCACGCCCGAGCCCGAGCCTGAAGCGACGCAAGCCGCCGTTGAGCCCGAAACGATCGAGCGAACCGCGTCGGCCGTCGAAACCGCCATCGACGAATTCATCGAGGCCGCCAAGGAAGTCGAGTCCGTCGTCGATGCCAGGCCCGACCTTCCCCCGCTCGTCGGCCGTCCGCTTGACGACATCTTGAAGGAAGCTCTCAGGTCGATCGACGACTTCGAGAAGGCCAACACGCAACGCATCCAGGATCTCAAGGGCTGGTTTCGCGGCGAAGCTTAATCCCACCGCTCTGCAAGTTCTTTGACATTTCGAGGCATCGCATGACGACCGCACAGAGCGGAAATCCGATCGTCCGTTACTTTGCGGACGTCACCCGCGCACTGAATACGTACGGCGGCGGGGCCAACGGCGGCTTCCTGCTCGACACCGAGCTGTTCCAGTCGGTGTGGGACAAGGCTCGTGCGATCGACGGCCCATTGGCGCGATGCCTCTTCCTGACGACCAACAAGCACGAAGCCGAGTGGCCCGCACTGGACGAAACCAGCCGCGTCGCCGGTTCTCGCTTCGGCGGCATCAAGGTTCGATGGCAGGGAACGACCGACGACAAGTCGGCCACGCCGGACGCCAGCCAGCCGGCGGCGGCGATGATCAAGTTCGTCCCCAAGCGAGCCATGGTCTTTTCCACGCCGTTCAGCAACGACCTGCTCGCCGACGCCCCGCTCGTCGAACGAATGTTGGACTACGCCGCAAGCCAGGAAATCCAGTACGCCGTCGTCGAGTCGATGATCAACGGCAAGGGGATCACTCACCCGCTCGGCGTGATCGCGGCCAACTCCAGCATCCAGGTCACGCGGAACGGCTCCAACAACATCGCACAGGCCGACGTCGACACGATGTGGAGCCGGCTCTGGCCGTACTGCCGTCGCAACGCGGCGTGGATGTGCAACGACGACACGCTGCTGAAGCTCGACGCCGTGGCCACGACGACCGGCTGGCCCGCGAATCTGTACATGCCGATGGGGATGTACGGCAACCCGTACCCGTTGCTCAAGGGCCGCCCGCTCCTGCCCGTCGAACAGTGCCCCGCACTCGGGACGCAAGGCGATTTGATCGTCGGCGACTGGAGCCAGTACGCCCTCGTGGCCCGCACCGTGGACAATAACGGCGACCCCGACATGAGCGTGACCTGTGGGTCACTCGGCGAGTTCGTCGAGACGCGGTCGGCCGACGAGTTCATGTTCGACACCGACAGTACGGTCTTTCGGTTCAAGTTCCGGGTCGACGGCTCGCCGCTCTGGAGGCAGCCCGTCACGATCGCCGACGGCTCGCAGACCGCCGGCCCCTTCGTCGTTCTCAAGTAACGACATCTTAATACACGTTTTTGTTTCGTGTCAGCGCACGAGCAATCAGGTTCCCGGCCCGACCCGTCTTCGAGATGCGGCGGACTCCCCGGCGGACTGGAGATTCGCCGCGCCGAGCGTTGTCAACACCCACGACAACATCGGGAGAACCCCATGTTTGTGAAGCTCAAGAAGAACATCGACGAGCACAAGGCCGGCGATGTGATCGATATCGCGGACGAGAAGGTCGCACGAGGGTACATCGAGTACGGATTCGCCGAGGAATCCGACGCTCAGGCCCACGTCAGCGCGATGGTCCGCAGCCAACTCAGTGACGCCACCGCCGGGATCACGAAGGAGCTTGAAGACCTCAAGCGTTCGCTCCAGAGCGGCGGCAATAAGCCCAGTAAAGGCCCTCCGTCCAAGGGCATGGAGTTCGATGACGACGGCGTTCCGTTCAACGGGACGATCGAGCACACCGAATCCCCCGCCGATCGCGGCGTGGACGGCAAGGCGATCGGTCGCGGCCTTGGCGAAATCCTCGGGCTGCTCTATCGAACCCGCCCGTCGGCGTCTCAGGGCGAACGCGACCACGCCGACCAGCGGCTCGTCGAGCACTTCAAGCTGGAGCGGACATGGGACGGCTCCATGTCGACCGCGTCGCCCGCCGTCGCTCGCGCCGGCAGTGAATCGCTTTCCGGCGGCTCCGCCTATGGCTACTTCGTGAAGCCGGAGATTCTCGGAGGCTACAACGAGATCGCGATGGAAGAGTCGCTGATCGAGCCGTACGCCTTCAACATCCCGGTCGGGGCGACCAACGAAGTCCACTGGCCCGCCCTGGACCAGTACTTCGCCCCCGGCATCGGCCAGACGTCGGCGACCGCCGGCATCCAGGTCTTCTACAAGGGCGAGTCGACCCAACGCCAGGCTTCCGACGCGAAGCTTCGCGAGATCACGTACAAAATCGTCGACCAGACTGCTTACACGCAGATCTCCCGCGACCTCGTCGCCGACAACTACATCTCGGCTGCCACCGTCCTTCAGAGCCTCTTTTTGAAGGCGATGGCGTACAAGACGGACTTCGTGTTCCTGAACGGCGACGGAGCCGGCAAGCCGACCGGAATCCGCCAGAGCCCGGCGTTGCTCACGGCGACCCGCCTGTTGCAGAACAAGATCCAGCTCGCCGACCTCCAGGCGATGTTGGCCTTGTTCGATATGTCATGTCTTAAGAACGCGATGTTCATCGCCCACCAGGCGACCTACAGTCAACTTCTTAACGTCCGCGACGGCACCACCCTTGCGTTCCAGCCCAACTCACAGATCACCCAGGCCGCGATGCTTTCCAGTATCGCCGGGACCAAGTCGGCCGGCATGCGGTATCAGGCTGCGGGCACCCTGCTCGGCCTGCCGATCCGCTTCACGACCGAAAAGCTTGAGGTCTCGGGCACCGGCGACATCATGCTCATCGACCCCACGCAGTACGGCGTGGCGAACCGCTCGGGCATCGAAGTCGCGATCAGCGAACAGTTCCTCTTCGACACCGACCAGATCGCGTATCGCTGGAAGCAGCGCCACGACGGCAAGTCCTTGTGGATGGGGCCGCGTCAGTCGACGTCCCCCTCGGGCGTGATCTACAAGACGTCCCCCTTCGTCCAGCTTTCGCTCGGCTCCTAATCACTTCCCGGAGGTAATCCCCATGTTTGCAAGTCGCAAGTTCCGGGACGTGTTCAGCGAGCTGAACGCCGGACTGCCCCCCGCCGTCTACGCCGCCGGCTCGTCCATCGGCTCGGCGTTGACCATGACCGGCCGCAACAAGATGGTTTTCCACCTGGACGCCGGTTCGGGTGGAGCGGCTTCGGCCAGGATGCTGTTCTACGCCGCGTCGGCTTCGACCGGCACTGGGTCGACCCTGGTCGCATCCACGGGCCTGTTGTTCGCCTCCGCCACCTCGGCGTCGGGCGGAACCCTCGTCGCGGAGATCCGGGGCGAGTTCCTCGGCAACCAGAGCACGGGACCTTGGCTTTTCCCGGTCCTGTCGGTGTCCGGTGCGTCGGTAGTCGCGGGCGTTCACGCCAACGGCTTCGTCGAGCACTACGCCCCCGCGTCGTACAACGACACGGCCGCGTATGTGCAGCTTGAAAACACGTTCTTTTGATCAGCGATTGCTGATGTGTTAATCGCCGTCGCCCCCTTCGCCTTGTAAACGATCGGGGCGGCGGCTCCTCATTCTTCGGAATCCTCCATGCATCCCAAGCTCACGGTCGGCGTCCCGCACCTGGATCGCACGGAATTCCTCGGCAAGACGATCGAATGCCTCTTGGGGCAGATCTCGCCATGCCGGATACTCGTCGCCGATCAGGGCATGACGGACGCGACCGCCGAGTTGATGCACCAATACAAAGACAACCCGCTCGTCTCCCATCGACGCACCGACGCGACGTGCCTCTGGGAGAACTGGCGTGAAGCCGCCGAGATGGCGATGGACGACGGGGCCGAATACTTCGCGTGGTGCCAGGACGACGACATCGTCCATGAGCGGTACAGCGAGCGGATCACCATCGCTTTCGACACGTTCGCGGATGCACAGACGTGGACCGCGATCCTCGCTATCTCCGAAGACGAAGACCTTGCGATGTGGTTCACCGGTGTCGGCCCTCTGGTGCCGATGAACCTTCTCAGGAACAGGCCGATGGTCATCGACGGCGACATGCTGACGCCGTTCGCGTACGTCACAAGCTGGGCGTTGTCGCCCGCCGTCGCCTTCCGGTGCGGCCAGGACTTCCGCGACGCGATGGCGGAAGTGCCCGAGCACTGCGACCTGTTCACCGAACGAACGATCCTCGCCGCGATGGGCCGCAAGGGCAAGGTCGTCTGCGACCCCGTCCGCATCGGTTACTGGCGACACCACGGCAAGAACGAATCCTACCGCCAGAACCTCGTCGAGAAGCCCGAGCAGCAGAAGTCGTTCCTGAAGTGGCTCGACGGCATGATGGACGATCTGCCGAACTGGGCCGATCAATTCGGCTTATGGGCGGAGATCATGCCCAACGCCCACCTTCGCGGCCACGCCGCCGGGCTCGACGGCATGGACTCGCGATACGTTCACGCGGTGAAGGACGTGCTGACGCGGAGTATGCGGGAAGAGGTTTTGTACGACGATTTACGCCGCCAACTCAATCCGCAGCCGGAAGATCCGGTGTTCGTTTAGGCTCCCAGAGGACGCAGCCGAAATTGGGGCGAACCATCAATGCTGCTGAATAGTCTTCTACGTCGGTTGTGAACGCGAGGCAATCCGGCTCGCCGCTGGGTTCATTGCTATTGGGAATTCGATTGAGTTTGATCGCTCGGCAGTACCCAAAGCTGAATCTCTCAGAAGGCTCTGGATAGTCTTCTCTCATGTAATCCTTTCTGAGAAGACCGCCGAATCGATTGCACGCCCCGCATCGCTGGTCACTCATTTCGCTGACTCCTTTGATTCCCAGAGTACGCAGCCGAAGGTTGGCATGCAGCGAAGATCCGCCCCGTCCTGCCTGTCGACAGCGCACGCCAGATTGTCTTCGCTTGGCCAAGGGCCACCTTCTGTTCCTATTCGATCACACGTGCCGTACGTGTTCTCTTCAGCCTGTAGATCACTTCTACAATAGTGCTCACACGTCCCGCATCGCTGGTCACTCATCATTCTTCTCCTTCTTTTCCCAGAGAATGCAGCCGAATTCGGGGCGGCAATAAAAGATGCCGCCGACGTCGGCCGACACGCACGCCAGGTCTTTGAATTCTGGGCCTGGGCAATAATACTCCTGGATTCGATAGCAGTATCCTGGGGATCCCTCTGCTTTGGCATGCGGTTCATGTCCAAAGTGCTCGCACGTCCCGCATCGCTGATCGCTCATTTCATAGGCCCCTGGAGTTTTGTTGATGACTCTCGTTCCGACGCTTGACTGGTGCATCATCGAACGTGACGCGACCGAAGACGTTTCGCAGGGCGGCATCGTCCTCCCGGACGTCGCCAAGGACAGGCCGAACAAGGGCACAGTTTTGGCGGTCGGTCCGGGTCGGATCGCATCGAACGGCGAGCGGATCGAAGTCGGTTTCTCGCCCGGCCGCACGGTCTTGTTCACGAAGTACGCGGGCGAGGAATTCAAGGTCGACGGCAAGAAGCTGCTTCTGGTGAAAGAAGAGAACGTCCTGGCGATCATCAAGTAGGACGAAGTTCCGGCAGCCGCTCGAACAACTGGCGATCCAATTCAGCCTTGTCGTCGAGCAAGCCGTCGTACCATGCGGCTCGCTTCTTGTAGTGGTCGCAGAGCATGCGGTTGCTGATGGACCAACTGCGATCTCTTCGTCCCTGGCTGCGAAGGGATTCAGCGAACTCGCTTGGTTTCTTGTTGTATTTCCAAGACCTTAGCTCAGTGTACATGCTGGACTCTGGATTGCACGGAATCACGGCCACGCCTTCCACCGCGCATTCGATTACGGTTATATCGCTCTTGCACCGATTGAACCGCGTGTTGGCTAGAGAAGCAATCGTCACATCGCACGTCCTCAGTATGGCCCGATACTTTTCGTAAGGCTGGAAGGCGTAAAATGTCTTCCTATGCGTTTCAAGGGCCTGGTAGAGATCCCTATCGTGCACGACGACGAAGTGAAAAACATCCGGGCTCGCGGCGGACATGCCGTTGACGAAGGGGATCACTTTGTCCCAGTCGCCTTTATTCCTCTGGCCTCCCAAATAGACCCGGATTACGTCGGACTCGACGTACTCTCGTTCTGGTCCCACGGCTGCGATCTGATTCGGGAACACTGCGACGTTCGGGTTGATCGGTCGCACGAGTTCGGCGATGGCTTCGGTGCTGACCTGGATCGCGTGGCAAGCCTTGAGAGCCCATTCGACGGATGGCGTCTTGAGCTTGCCGTTGAACCCTTCGTACCACGGGTCGTCGTCCCATTCGCCGATAATCAACTGCCCGTGCTTCAGGTGTTCGCGGATGGCGGCTTCGGTGATGTTGAATCGCTGACGTACAACGACCACGGATTCCCCCGGCTCGACCTGTGTCGTGACCTCGGAGTAGCGGAAGCCGGGAATCGTATTGATCATTCCGCCCGGCTCCGTGAGACGCGGTCGGGCGCAGCATCCTTCGGCGGTGAAGCCACGGATGAGAACTTTACGGCTTGGGACGTCGCCCTTGACGGCGTGGATCAGCCATTGATACGCCTGGCATCCCTCCCTAAACCGTCCGACGTCCTCGGTAAGCCCAAACTCCTTCACGGCGTCGATGAGACGCTCGCCGCCTGGCGCGATATTGCGAGGGACGATCTTCGCGATAGTTAGCCCCGCCGCCTCGAACATCTCAATCAGGCTTTGCTTGGTGAACCAACTGAGATGCGTCGCATCAAACAATCCTGATCCCATTCGAGGCCATTGGCCCTGGATCAGTGTTTGAATCACGCTCCAATGCTGAACATTGGGAACGCAGGCGACGACGGAGCCGTTGGGCTTAAGCCATTCAACGCATTTCTTGAGAACGGCGTGTGGATCGACAAGGTGTTCGAGGCAGTCGCCGAATACGACGCAATCGGGATTCTCGCACTCCGTGGGATATCGACCTAGGAAGTGCTCGATTGTTTCTGAAAACATGATATCGAGATCAGGATTATTGTGAGCTGCTTCGCCCGCATCTTGGTCAGCCTCCACTCCCCAGTACACGCACTTCGGATTGATCCGCTTGAACCGCGAGGCCAACGCCCCGGTTCCGCATCCCACCTCAAGCACGCGGTTACTATCCGGCGGGATGAATCGCAAGAGATCTTCGTTGACCGACGAATAGTACGCTGAATCCCAAGCCATTTGTCTTGCTCCAAGCCTTGCAGTTTAGAAGTAGGATCGGTGATCCTACCAAATCTCTTGCAATTCAGCAAGGCCCGCCCCACCCCGCCGTTCGGCGAATCATATCGCGAGGTTGATCAGCATGGATCTTAATCCATACGTGCTTTCGTCGATACCGGGTCCAAAGTCGATCGTTTTGAAAAACGACTACAAGATCGAAATCGGCTTCTGCGACTCTGTTACCGGCGAAATGCTCGTTGATTGCACCGGGAATTCGGCCGTTCTCGTTTCGGATCTCCTGGAAAACCTACCTTCGGAAGCCCTCGCCGCACTTCTCTCCGAAGTCGCCCCTCGCATGGCGGCTCTAGCGAAAGGGGTTGCCTGATGGCTTTGTACTACGTCAGCAGTTCCAGGGGCAGCGACAGTACAGGCACAGGTTCCGCAACGAACCCATGGCAAACCATTGGCGCCGCGATCGGGCCTACTCCCAAAATCACCCTGTCGGGCACGGGCGACGTCGTCTACGTAGAGCCGGGTACTCCGTATCGCGAGATCGTGACGCTCAGCCTGTCGCCGACGCTCGCCGGGCCGCTCTCGATCATCGGCGACTGCGACGGGACAGGGTTTCTCGCCGGCGGTTACGCCACGCCGGCCACCGGCCAGGTGGAGTGGCTCGGCTGGTCGAACGACACGACGGCGCTCACGGCCACGGCGACGCTCTACGCGACCGGAAAGAGTTACGTCACGATCCAAGGTTTCCAGATCACAGGATCGAACACGTCTCAGGCGGCGTGCGCCCTGTATGTCACGGGGGTGTGGTCCAACTGGACGGTTGCGAATTGCATTCTCATCCCCCATCAACTCAAAACGGTCACCTGCTGGTTCGACGGCACGGCTGGCGCGGCGATGAACTTGACGTTCACACAAAACACGGTCGTCTCGCCTACCGGCGGGATTGGCGTGGAAATTCGGCCGCCGCTCCACACCGCTGAATATAGCCTGGGCAACCTCATCCAAAACAGCCTGTTCTATGGCGGCGGCTCCGGCGCCCGCCTTACGCAGACGGGCTCCGGCTCATTCCTCGCAACCGGCCAGACGATCCAGAATTGCAGTTTCGTCTTCGGCGGGGGCGCTTCCGCCTACACCAGTTCGGCCGTCACCTTGACCACGAAGATAGGGATCTACGGCTGCTATTTCTTCAACGGCAGCGTTTCAGCCAACAACACGTCGGTGATCGACGAGGATTACAACGATTTCTACGTCACCACTCCCCGGACGGCGGTGTCCATCGGAGCCCACTCCCGGATCGCGGCCAACCCGCGACTGAACTTCGGCGGCGAGCGTCTGGTTGGCCTTTCGCCTCGGCCGTTCATGGAGCCGCTCGACGGCAGTCCGCAGCTTGGATTCGGCAACGGGGGGACCCCTCCTGCGGTCGACATCAGCGGCCGCATGGTCCCGGCCGGCAGCGGATCGCTCTTGATGCAAGTCGGCTGCTTCGGCCGACAGGATACGGCGACGGTCCAGACCGGAACAGTCCAGGCGGGATCGGCGGCCGAGAAGCTCGGCCCCGGACCCGGAACGCAAGAGTGGCGCGTTCCGGTCGCGGCGTCCGCAACCACGCTGACGATCTACACCAACGCTGACGCGAACTACGGCACGGCGACGCCTCCCGTCTTCGAGGTGCTCGCCGAGCCGGCCATCGGCGTTTCGGCGGCCTCAACCACGGCGCCCGCCAACACGGGGACCTGGAACCAACTGTCGCTCACGACGTTCACGCCGTCCGCCGCCGGCTGGGTGACGGTCCGCGTCACGGCGAGACCCGCCGCCGCGAATGGCGTCTGCTACATCGACACCTTCGGCGGTGCGACCGGCGACCCGTCCGCGTTGGCGACCGCACTGCGGGGAGGGGTCGTCCCCAAGTTCGTGGCCTCGCTCACCACCAATGTGACGAACAATTATATTTTCAATTCGGAGTGCTGAGCGTTGTCCACGAACATTGAACTCAATGCCGGGGCAGGCGGCGCCAAGCTCGTCACCTACAAGACGGCGGCGGGCGAGGCTTACGCGCCCGCCGCCATGGTCTTCATGACGAGCGTCACCGACAATGCGGCTGTCGCCCAGCCAGTCCAGGTCGGAAACGGCATGCCCGTGGTGCAGGATGGGACGTGGGTCGTCAACCCCGGCGATACGCCGAACACCAACCCCTGGGTCATGTCGATCAAGCAGGGGGGCAACACGGCGGTCGTCAACAGCAGCGGCCAACTGACGGTGCTCGCCGCGATCAGCGGGACCGTCAGCGTCGGGGCGATCTCCTCGATCACGTCGATCACCAATCCGGTGACGGTCGTGCAGCCGACGGCCTCCAGTCTGCTTTGCACGGCGAACATCGCATCAGGGCAGACGCTCGGGACAGTGACGACCGTCGGCACGGTGTCGACCGTGACCGCCGTGACGGGGATCACCAATCCCGTTACTGTCGCACAGCCCACCGCAGCCAATCTCAACGCCACGGTCTCGATCGCTTCGGCGCAAACCCTTGCTACGGTCACCAACGTCGGCACGGTCGGCACGATCACCAACGCCGTGACGGTCTCGCAGCCCACGGCGTCCAACCTCAACGCGACCGTGTCCATCGCGGCGGCCCAGACCCTAGCGACCGTCACGAACGTGGGGACCGTCGGGGCCGTCACCAGCGTCACGAACCCGGTCACCGTGGCTCAGCCGACCGCTTCCAACCTGAATGCGACCGTCTCTCTGGCCGCCGCCCAGACGCTCGCCACGGTCTCGACCGTCACGGCGGTCACGGGGATCACTAACCCGGTGACGGTGGCTCAATCCAACGCCGCGAACCTGCTAGCGACGGTCAGCATTGCTTCCGCCCAGACGTTGGCGACCGTGACCACGGTCGGCACCGTGACCAACGTCACGACGGTCGGCACGATCACGAACCCGGTAGGCGTCGCGGCCGGGACGAACCTGATCGGCAAGATCGCCAACGCCGACGACGTCAGCACGCTCTATAGCGGGGCGGTCCCGACGGCGCCGCTATACGCGACCTTCACCGCCAGCTCATCGGGCAACACGCAGGTCGTCGCGTCGTCGGCCGGCAAGCAGATCGTCGTCCTCCAATGGTCGGCGACCGCGAACGGAACCGTCAACGTCAAGTGGCAGTCGGCCACGACCGACATCTCGGGTCTTCGCTACATGATTCAGTACGCTTCGGCGGGCGGCTCATACTCTCCGATCGGCCGTTTCAGGACGGCGAGTAGTGCGGCCTTGAACATCAACCTCTCTGGCGCCGTCTCGGTGTCCGGCGAGGTCGCATACGTCCTCGTCTGAGGAGGCTTCGTCATGATCATCTACTTTCTGTCGAACCTCGGCATGGGCGCCGGCGGGGTCGTCGATCCCATTCCGTGTTCGCTGCCGTTCGCCGCGTATATTCCGACGCCGACGAGCCCCACCGCCCCGTGTAATTGCAGTTGACTTCGACCGCCTGGATTGAGGATTACGCATGTTTACGTGGCAGGTGGTCCAAGGTCAGGCGGCGAAGACGCCGATCGTCGTTACGGCGTGCCCGCTCGCGTCCACCGCGATCCTGGCGGCGACGGTCTCCACTGGGCTGACCGACGCGGCGTTGATCACGTTCACGCCCACGTTCGCGGCGGCCGGTCCTCCGAACATCCTGCTGTCGCTGACGGCCGCTCAAACGGCTTCACTCGCCCCCGGCGGCTATGCCGTCCACGTCCGGCTCGCGTCGAACAACGGCGAACTCGCCTTCGGGCTTCTGGAAGTCGTCGCCGCACCAGGCAATCAGCCGCAATACGACGTGCTGGTTTCGGCCGCTTCGGCCCTCGCTCTCAACCCCGACATCGCGGCCGATCCCGCCAAGGTGGCGATGCTGCCGCTGATCCTCCAGGGCGTCACCGAGAAGATCCGCCGCTACTGCAACCGGACGTTTTCACGACGCGAGTACACCGAATACCTGAGCCCGACGCTTGACGGCGAAGTGATGCTTTCGGAGATGCCCGTGCATCGGGCCGTCCGCGTGTCGCGGAGCCCGCGAACGGCGATCACGATCACCGCCGACCCTTCGGCCTATCAGGTGGCCTACGTCGACTTCAGCACCGTGGACGTGGTTCTCCCCAACCCATTCAGCGTTTCGTACACGGGTCTCAACCTCGCCGGTGCGTCCTATGGGATCGCGTCGTCGACCCCGATCCTGTTCGCCGGCCTCGCGACGATCAACGACCTCGCCGCAGCCGTCAACGCGGTCTCGGGGTGGAAAGCCACAGTCGACCCCATGGGCTACGGACGCTGGCCGGTGTCGGAAATTTATTGCGACGGAACCTCCCAGGGAGCCTTGTCGGACGGCGTCCAGCTCCAGGTGTTCAGCGAGGACGTGTCGACGTCGCGGCTGGACCGACGAACCGGACTGCTGGTCACGCCCGGCGTGGGCTTCAGCGACGGCTTCGGCTCGATGTGGGGGCCGGGCTGGATGCAGGGTCTCGACTCCAGCATCGACCACTCCAACGACGTGGTCCGCGTGATCTACGACGCGGGGTTCACCACGATCCCGACGGTCATCCAGACGGCGGCGATCGACCTCGTCAAGACCGTGTATTCGCGGATCAACCTCGATTACGCGGTCAAGAAAGAGTCGACGGGCTATTACTCGTACGAGATCAACGACCTTATGAACCTGGCGATCCCGGACCCCGTCCGTCAGGATCTCGCCCTCTACGTTTCCCATCGAGCGTAACCCATGAGACGACCTTCCGCCCGCATGGCTCCTCATACGGTCACGGTGCAACACAATGCGTTCGGTGCCGATCAGGACGGCGGGGCGAGAGTCGCGTCGTCCACGTCCTCGCAATCGCTCCGTTGCTTCGTTCAGCCCGGAGAGGCCCGGACGATCGTCGACACCAGCGATGAAACTGGAATGAATCGGACTATCGAGTTCAATCCGACGAAAATCTACTTCCTTGACGACGCGGATCTGAGTTCAAAAGACGTGCTTGTTTGGGTCGACGGCGCGGGACGTACGCGGATCTATCAGGTCGTCGGCTACACCGCCCCGGCCGTCCCCGCCGCCCAATGGTGGGCTTCGTGTCAGGAGAAGACTTGATCCATGGCGTTTTCTCTGGTTGGAAATTGGGACTCGGTCACGCCGCCCGCGATCCCGGCGAACTGGAACAACGACGCGGGGATGGTCACGTCGGCCGCTCAATTCTTTTCGTCGCCGAACAGCTTGGTGCTGTCGAGTGGCACGGCGGGAACCAAATATTACGCGACCAGCGGCATCGCCGACCCCGGCGCCGGCGCCACGTTCGACCTGACGGGCATGGTCTACGTCACTTCCTCGGCGACGGTCGGCTTGTACAAGGTCGGGCCGACGATGCGGTGCTCGGCCGCGACGATGGACAACTCGACCACGTCGGCCTACTGGGTGAATCTGGCGTACAACAACGCGTTCACGGGGGCTCACCTCCAGTTCGACAAGATCGTCAACGGCACGGTCACAACCCTGGCGTCCGTCACCAACTCTGACAGTTCGCTCATCCAGGGCAGTTGGTACGCGATCCGCGTCGTCACGTACGGCCTGAACATCTTCAACGTCACTCTCACTCGGATGAGCGACGGCTACACGATGGATTCGAGCGGTGCGTTTCAGCCGACTTCCGTGAACGTGATCTCGTCGCTCACCGCCTCGGACATCACGTCGGGCGGCTACTACGGGTTCGCCGCACAGGCGAACAACACGTCGAGCCGCGTGTTCATGGACGACCTCCTGGTCAACGCCAGCGGAGCCATCGTCCTCCCCCCACGCCGGCCCGTCGTCGTGCCCATCCCTTTTCAGTACTACCATCCCGACTGAGGCGGCTTCGCCTCCACTTCCCCTTCCCACTTCCAAAACACCCCGTCTTCGACGGGCGTGCCGGGCGGCCAGTTCCAACGTGGAGCCTCGGCCCGTTCGTTCCCCGCCTTTTCCCATCCCTCCGCATATCAAGAGGTTCCACATCATGGCTGGTTTGATCGGCTACGCGACCTGGACCACGGCGAACATCAACGCCAATACCCTGACGGTGATGCAGCTCGTCGCTCCCCCCAATCAGAGGCTCCGCATCCTCGGCTACGAGGTCGGCTTCGACGGCACCAACAGTGCCAACGCGCCGGGCACGCTGGTCGTCGAGCGTCAGGCCGGCGGCTCGTTCACCAACACTAGCGTCCCCCCCAAGAAGGTCAACGACCCTTCGAGCGTCGGCGAGGTGCTCCAGGCCGTCAGCAAGAACACGCAGACCGGGGCTCCCACCTCGGGCGACGTGCTGCACGTCTATCCGATCCCGGTCTTCGGCGGCCTGGTCATCTACCCGTTGCCCCCGGGCCAGGAAGACATGGTCCCCGGCGGCACGATCCTCGGCCTCAAGGTGACGACCACGGCGCAGGTCAACTGCATCGGCGGCGTCCGCTACGAGGAGTGACGCCCGCGTTCGTTCAGCGGGGCTCCGGCTTCAGCCGCCCCCGCATCTCCTCCCCGCTTTCTTCACATCCATGACAACCTCCCCGTATGGCGGTGGGCCTGTAGAACATGGGAATCCGCTACCAGTACGGAAGTCGACGCCGCCGCATCCTGGTCGTCACGCCCAGTCCGCCGGCGTCCACGGTGGTCGTCCCGCCGCCGCCGATCGGTGCGGGTGGTTCGCCGAAGCCGCTCCAGCCGACTTGGTTCGGCGTCAACTACGTCACGCGGCGCCGCCCGTCGCCGTTCGACCTGATCCAAATCACGTCGACTCGGGTCGTCACGGGCGTCCCCACGCCCCCTCCTCCAAGCGGTGGAGGTGGTTCTCCCAAGCCCCTTCAGCCGACGTGGCTCGGCGTCAACGTCGCTCGCAGGCCCAAGCCGCTTCCCCGTGCGATCATCGTCCGCACGCGGTACACGCAGCCGCCGAAGGACGGCCTGCCGAACCAGATCGTCGTCGTTGATCCGCCTCGGTTGCGTCGTGCGGCCCCCGCGATCATCGTCCATCCGGCGTACAAGTGGGGGATTAATCAGGGGGCCAGCCCCCATCCTCCGGTCGTCGTCCGCCGTCCAACGCGAGGCCCTCGGCTCAAGGGGATCGTCACGATCCTGCCCGGAGGCATCGCCGAAGCCCCGCCTCCCTCGCCCCAGATAGTAACCACTCCGGCGGCCTCAAGGCGCCGATTTCGATCGCCGATCGTCCTGCACTCTTCGTTCGACGCGACGCGACAGATCCGCCCTCGCGGGGCAAGCCCGATCGTGGTCGCCCGCCCAGCGCGAGGCCCCCGGCTCAAGGGGATCGTCACGATCCTGCCCGGCGACGCATTCGAGCTGGCCCCCCAGTGGTCGACCCAGCCGACCGTCGTTCCATCCCGCCTCAAGGGATCGAAAGCTCTCCGCGTTCCGATCGTCGTCGCGACCCGACCGCCGATCGCCTACCGCAGCATCCCGGTCTTCGATCCGATCGTCGTCCCCCGCCTTCGCGGCCGCAAGGCTGCGCCGTGGGTCTTCACGAGCCAGTTCCTTCAGTTCGTCGTCCCGCCGCCGCGACACGACCCCCGGCCGCATCCGCTGTTCGTGGTCGTCCCCAAGCGACGCGTTCCACTGATGTGGCCCGCTCCGCAGGTCAAGACGTCGATCCTCCAGCCAGACGACCAGCGGTACGACAAGCCGTGGGATCTGATCGCCGCGTGTATCGCATGGCTGAGGACCAAGCCGGCGATCGTCGCCGCGTTCGGCGACGTCAAGGGGGCACCGACGGGCGAGAAGTTCGTCTCCGACGTCGAGTTGCCCAAGACCGACCCGCCGTACGTCGTGTTCAGCGAGCCGAGGGAGTTCGAGGACTACGAATCCAGGAGTTCACGCGGTGCACATGGGTCGATCATCAACGGCGTCTTCCTGATCGAAGTCGTCGCGACCGAGAAATTGCTCGCCCGCCAGATGGCCGACGCCGTGGCCGCCTCGCTCCAGGACGCCCCGTTGGTGTTCTCCGACGGCGTCCTTCTCTATCTGCGCCGCACCGAACGCCAGTTCCCGAAGTTCAAGGCGACCGGCCCCGGCGGAAACGTGACCCTCTACAAACGCATCATCGAATTCGAGTATTTCATCGAGCGGTATTTCTGACGAAGGGGGAGGGTCGAGATGGGCGAAGATGGAAAAAGAGTCGGCATGCAGTCGTATATTACCTTCAACGGGACGAACATCCCGATTACGAAGTACACATTCGACGTCGCCCGCACGCTGGTGGACAGTACTGACAACACGAACTACGACGGGGATGCGAACATCCTGTTCAACACCCAGATCCCGGTGATGGCGAATACCACGGTCAACGTCGAAGGAATGTTCCACGTCGACAGCATTCCCAGCGCCCTCATGTTCAACCTCTATTCGGGAATCAGGGCGTGCCCGACCGTGCTCGGGCTCGATGCGGGAGCCGTGATGGGACACGGGCTGTTCGACATCTCGAACTTCGCCTCCAATATCGATATCAAGGACGTCGTGAAATACACCTGCACGTTAGTATCCAACAGCAAGTTCTTCCCCTACAGTTAAGGTGCTCATGAATAACCTTTCCGCACTCACGGCGCAGCCCAAGACGATGACGGTCAAGGGCAAGGAATATAAGGTTCACCCGCTCGACATTGGAGACTTCGGTTGCCTCCAGGAGTGGATCGATCGTCAGTTCCCTGATCCGTTCAAGGAAGTCGAAAAGGCTATCGCGAGCGGGTCGTGGAATTGGAAGCAGCAGGAGTTCCTGCTTAAAGAGGCCCTGTCTACGGCGTGCCAGCCGCGACACCTGATCGGCACCCCCGAGGCCGACAAGCTCTTGCTCTCGATCGAAGGCGTCAAGCAGACGTTGTTCCTATCGATCCGCAAGGGCGATCCGACGTTCACGGAGGCCGACGCGGAGGCCCTGTTCACCGAAATGAGCTTGGTGGACGCCGCGATGGTCGGCCAGGCGACGAACATCGACATGGTGGCCACCGACCCAAAACCCGACGAGCTGAGCATGACGCCGCCCAGCGCAACGAGTGGCTCACAGGCGTCCCGGCGGCAACGGCGAGCGAGCCGAAAATCAACTGGTGGGAAATCTACCACAGTGCGATGAAGGAAGGCAAATTCAAGCCATGGGAACTGGCGCGGTTCACGATCCCGCAACTCGTCTGTCTCGCGAACGAGGAACCGCCCGGTGCGAAAGCCATAGGGTCCGCCGCCGAATACAAAGTCTATCTCGAAGAACGCCAGAACGCCGAGAAGGCGTGGAATGAGTCGCCATGAATTTTATGAACGCCCATGTTCTCGGCTCAGCCGTGATCAACATCGGGGCGAACACACAGGGGCTTGACCACGCCCTGGCTCAGACCAAGCGGCAGATGAGCGGGTTCCTGACGATCGCCAATAAGCTTGGCGGAAATTTCGGAGGTGCAGTCGGGAGTATTTACGGGGCGCTTCTCCATAGAGGAGGAGGAGGTCTTGGCGCAGTAGCCAATTTGACGCCCCGTCCGCAAAATGCGAATCCTGCGGCCGGAGCCGCCATCCCCGGCGGCACTGCGGCGATCGCGATTGCGGCGGTCGTCGGCTCCCTGGAGTTGTTGACGACCAGCCTCAAGGCGGCGGCCGAATCGGCCAGCGAACTCCAGGAAGCTGAAGCCAAGTCGCAACAGGTGTTCGGTTCGCACAAAGGCATCGTCGGAAATCAAGCCGACGAACTCGCGGCGAAGTACGGAGTATCCAAACGGGAGACCCACGAACTTTCCTCCTCTTCCGGTCTCCTCCTGCAAGGCGCGGGGGCCAGTGAGAAGGACTCGGCGAAGATGGGTGCCAACCTATCCAAACTCGCCGCCGAAGCGTCGTCGTTCTTCAACGTGCCCGTCGAAGATGCGATGCGGAAGATTCAGTCAGGCCTTTCGGGCATGTCGCGCCCGCTCCGTGAATTCGGCGTGCTTCTGACCGAAGCCAAGGTTAAAGCCAAGGCGTTCGAGATGGGGCTAGTGGGCACGGACGGCGTGGTCACGGACTCGGCCAAGGTGTTGGCGCGATACGCCTTGATCACGGGTGGACTGGCGAGGGCCGAAGGAGACATCGTTCGATCTCAGGATCGCTATTCGATGCAGCTCCGCATGCTCAAGGGGAACTGGGAGAACCTGTCGGCCGCGATTGGGGAAACGGTACTTCCTGTCTTCACGAAGCTGCTTCAGATGCTCAACGCGGTGGTTTCGGCGACGACGAGCATGGTCCAGGGCCTCAGTTCGGGGTCCAGCTTCTTGGGTCGATTCTGGGACGCCGTGTCCGGCAAATCTCAACTGGAACTCGCCCAGCGTGATGCAGACGCAATGAATGCCGACATCGAGGTCGACAAGCGAAACAAGGCTTTGATCCAGGACCAGTTGACGCTCAGCGCCGAGGAAGCCGCTCTCAAGAAAGGCGGCGGCCATCGCGGGGCCGCCTACACGGATATCCAGGGCTTGAGTCGTCAGATCCAGGATGCCATCACCGGCGGCAAGCACAATGAACTTCGCAATCAAACCGAGATCGCCAAGAAATCGCTCGAACAGCAACAGCGCATGACGGTTGCGATCGAGAAGATGGCCAAACAGCCCCAACTCGGGGCCGTCCCCTTCTGAGGATGATATCGCGTGGCCAATAATCCGTATTCCAGCGATCCCATTCAATTCGGGGGAGACGACGGCGTTCAAGCCGCGATCTTCGTGGGCGAGAATGGATCTCAGGGCGGAATCCGTCCGTCCTGGACCGACCAGGGGCTTGTCGTCCAAATTGATTTCTTGATCGCATGGAAGGACTACATCAAGTTTCTTCAGTTGCTCGCCGGCTCGTCTTCATATTCGGGCGGCAAATACTATCGCAAACTTCCAACGAAACTCCCTGTGATCAGCGGTGATAAATCGCCGGGGCTGCCAGGCCAACAAAGCGGCTACCTATGGGACCGCATGATCTGCATGGGGACGGGGGAATTCCGCCCCGTAAAATTTCGCACTGACGGCGACGGGTCGGCCACGGGCATGGTCGGATGGGGCATGTACGCCATGGTCGTCATCCCCACGACGTGGGGCGTTCCGACGTACATTGTCGACGACAAGGAGTTCGATCCCAACTTCCCCGGTGCGGATCTCAGCGGATATCCGTTCACGACGACGCGGATCAAGGCGGCCGGAGAGGCGTATTCGCCTTACGCTTCAGGGTACAAATTCGCGACCAGCGGCGAAAACATCGACGACTCCAAGGTGGGCCTCGTTCGGCCCAAACTTGAGATCACAATCACCCGCCACAACATGCCGTTCGTTGATTCGGAAAAACTCAATAACCTCGTTGGCAAAACAAACGACATCCCTCTCGGTTTTGGCAATACGGCGTTCAAGGCCGAAAGCATGCTTTATCTCAGCTACGAGTATGAAGCCAGGCCGGACGTCGCGACCGGCGGCCTGACGTACGACATTACGCACCATATTCTTGCGAACGGCCTCGTCGAAGATGTAAACGGAAGCAATCAATCGAGCTGGAACTATTTCGTTTCTCCAGATGGGAAATGGGACCAAGTGATCCAGGTTAAAGGTGGAGAAGCCCCCTACTCCACGGCGGAATTGCAATTCGACATCTGGCCGGAGTACGCCGACTGATGTTTCGCCCAAAGCTCACCAAATTCGCGTCGTCGAATCCGTTCGCCAAGGCGATCAGCCAGTTGAACCGGGCGGTGTCGGATCAGGCTGGAACAAGTCCCGGCCCTGGGCTCGGCATGATGACGGGTCCAAGCGGGAGGCAGGTATATCTTAACGCACCGACCCTGATGTACGCCAAATCGGGGACAGATGGAATCCCGGCGTCCGAAGATGACGCCGACGGCAATCGCATGCTCGGGAAAGCGGATGTTTACGCCGTCCGACTGGCTCGCGACGACAGCGGGGATTGCGTGCTTAAGGTGGACCAGGAAAACCCGATCAAGGCTTACAACATGGGGCTTTCCAGTGTCGGCGGTAGTCAGTATCTAGTGCTCGCCAAGATCCTCAACGTCTGGCAAGTGATCTGGGAAGAGTGCGACGGATCATCTTGACGAGGACGACCCATTGGGTGCCAAGAACCGCCAAGGCTGCTGCTGCGGAAGCTCGCCTCAGTGCCTCAACGGCTGCAAGGCGTGCGACGGTCAATACCTCAAGAACGGCGTCGTCACGGACGACCTCGGCGTGTATGCGCTTAAACAGCCGACCCCAATGGCTTCCGGAGGACGTCCGTGGCAGACGGATTGGATTGCGTGGACGACCGACGATTGGACCAGCGGCGATTGCGTCAGAAAGACGGGCGTTGCGTACTATCGATATGAGCTGACGTGCATCGACGACGTCCTGCTTACCGATCCCAGCCGGGGGGGCATGCAGCTCACCGTGCGATACTCCGTCTCCACGTGTCCAGCCGGCGTGCGGTTGTTCAACGCGAGCCAGCCGGGCGATTCAAGCGGCTCTATTGACGCCAGGTCCATCCCTCACGACTCAATAGCATGCGACCCGATCACGGCGACGTTCGCGATCGTCCAGCAATTCGGCCTCCCGGCCCCCTGGCTGAACCCAGTCATTGCGTTCGACGTGGATGCAGCGGCGACGTTACGGTGCCCATGTCGAAACTGCGGGGGTGCGGCCGGGTCAAGCGGCGTCGCCCAGGGCTTCTATCCCGACGGCGACGTGGTCTTGTCGTATAATATCAAGGACGAGTCGATCGCCGAGGAAAATAGAGTGGGGTCGGTGCGTTTAACGAAGACCCCGATCTTCAATAACGACGGCACACAGAATTATCGGTGGATCGGCAACGTCGACTGGTGGAACCAACCCTCCTACACGAACCCGACCAACGCACCGGGCGGCCACAACGTCCAGTTGGAATGCGGCGGACTGGCGTTTCTGAAATGGGGGTACGGAATCGTCGCCGGCCCCCGTACTTACTATGCTTCCAGCGGCGGCATCGGCGCCCAGACGTTCAACCTAATTGCGGCGGACGGCTCCAAGAACGGAAGCGTCAACACCAAGGACGCTCCCGACGCGGTGCTCAAGGGGCGATGTTGCTGGCCCTGCGACCTCCCCAAGAAAGACCTGGTGCTTACGTACATCGAAGTGCGGACGCCCACCTTCCCCGCCGGGCCGCCGACGACGACCACGCTCTACTCGGTGACTATGAAGTACTCCGATGCGCCCTGGGAGATGCCTAACGGGTCGCTGCGGCCCGGCTCCACGAAACTCGGCCACTGGAGGTCGGACCCTTTTTTTCCCAGGCCGTCGGCTCCATTCAAGGTGGCGATCTATTTCGACTGCACATCGCTCTACGCCCCGTTTGCAATCGATGGAATCAATATCGTGTACGGCGGAAGCAGTCCGTCTTACCCTTATGGCTCCATCGATGGAACCGGAGCGGGAAACTGGCCGACGTCCGGACTTGCCGTGACCTTTGGAAGCGGATCGTCGTGCGGTCCACTTCACCTCGATTACACGTCCGGCCCTGTGCACTACTCGGCCCCGCTGCCGATCGGCGCCGGGGACGTCGTCACGCGCATTTTCATCGACGAGGTCGCTTGATGGACCCGAAGTGCTCCGGCTGCCCGATCACGGGCGAGTGCGATTCGTACGCGGTTTTGTGCAATAACCACGCCAAGAGCCCGGAGAAATGGCGACGCGTGATCGACCGGCACAACGGAGTCGAGCCCGAATATCCGCCGCTGCTTGAGCAAGTCGGAAGTCTTGCCGTGGCGGTCGGGACGTTCATCAAGTCCGGCTGCGCGACCGTCGATCAGGCCGAATTCGACCGCCGCCACGCGATATGCGAGACGTGCGAGTCCTTCGACGCCAAGCGGAACAAGTGCCGAGAGTGCAGATGTTCGATGGCCGTGAAGCCGTGGGGCCGCGACATGGAATGCCCGCTGGGCAAATGGAGCGACGATGGCGGGATTTGATGACGGCGACGACGGGAAACGTGCGGGAACCCAAGGCTATCTCTATTTAGGCTACACTAACGATGCGGGTGCGGGGACCAAGTTCGTGTTCCTCACCAAGCCGCCCGGTCGCGACAGGACGAAGCCGCTTGCTCCGACGTTCGTCCCTATCCGATCATGGGAGGCCCGCACGGACGTTCAGACGTCGGACGTAACATCGTCGGTCCACTACGACAGTTCGATGGACCTGGTGTTCGCGGCCTCGCTGCCAGTGGCCATTCAGACGGATGTTCGGATCGAGGGCGTTTTCAACGTCGGCGTGGTCCCGTATACGCTCATGACGGCCCTGTTCGACGGCTCGGTCATCGCCTACGCGCAACTTGGAATCAGTGCCACCGATCAATACTGGCAGGGCTACTTCTTGGTCACGAATTTTTTCGCCAAGATGATCATCGACGGCGTAATGACGTACACGGCCGTTCTCAAGAGTTATGGCGGATTGTCCAGGTCTTAGGATCACGGCGATGCGGGAATCGGGTCTTTGATCACGGTGTTTTTTGCTCTTTCCTTGATCTCCTTCTTTCTTTGTTCGATCTCTGGATCCGCCGCCCTTCCCGGTATCCGACGACCATCGCTCGTGTACGACTCAGGACGCCAGGGCGGTGGCGGTGGCGGCGCGTTCGGGTCTGGATTCTTGTACCCGATCCGCCTGGCTATCGACGCTGGCAAGACGACCTTCCTTGGGTTAAACCGCGTCCCTCTGCTGAAATTGGTGGCGGTCGCCATCGCGATCCCTCCATCCCCGTTCGTCTCGGGAATGAAGTCGACGTCCTGGCTGCGAGGGTCCGCGATCACCTTGGCGAGCGTCATCCGCGATATCCCGTACGCCTCGCAGATCTGTTTGGCGGCGCCTTCCTCTAGGTGGTAAAGCGTGTAGCTGTAAACAGCGTCGGATTTCTGGCGAGCCCTGTTAAGAAGGGGGACCATTGGGTTCCGGTAACAGAGCTTGTTGGCCAAGCCGAACGACCATTCCCTGGCACCGGTGTATGCCGCGTAGACGCGACCCTGAGTGACCGGGTCCAACGCCATCGGTTTTTCAGCCTTGGGCGCCTGCCCTACCAAGGCCGCCGCACAAACTACCATCGTCATCATCGATTTACCATCCTCCCCAGGGTGTAAACGCCATGACCGAACGAGCCCGACTCGCCAGCAGGCTCAACCGTGCGATCGCAGCTTCTCAAAACTATAGAACGTCGCGACGGAACCGGCACCACGCCGCCCGTCGCGCCGCCGCATTGGCGGAACGACTTGGCTTGATCGACCGCCCTGCGGTCTGTCAAGCCTGTTTTCATTCTAGGATCTTGGATCGCCATCATCCAGACCATTCCGATCCGATTTGCGTGCAATTTTTGTGTAAAGAGTGCCACCAGAAAGCGGACCAATCCCTTTCGCGGGAGAGGAAGGCATCATGAACGAACTGGACGAATCGCCGATCGACGACGGCGAAGACGATGGTTTCGATTGTTCCCACGAGTGCATCGACGTCGACCCGGAATACCTGGCGGTCCAGTCGAGCGACCGGCTGTGGCTGAAAGCGATCCTGCCGTTCGTCCAGCTCGCGGCCGGCGGCAAGATGCCGATCGAGCTTCCCCACGACACCAGGGGGCGCCTGAAGTACGCGTCGTGGGAGATGACGATCGCCGCCTGCGAACGCGCGGCCCGGATCTTCCGATCCGACCTGGAGCCCGTCGACGTCTTCGACGATCCCGACGCGGACGACGCTTGACTCGTCGGCGTCGATTTGCAATACTTATTTCTTGCAATCCGCCTTGCTTTTGGTCCCACCAAAAGGAATTGCACCTTGGCCAAGTTGACGCCCGATCAGAAGAGGATTCTTCGTCAGGTCCGCGAGTCCGGCGGCTCGTGCCGGGTCGGCGGCTCGCAAGCCAACTGTTCGGCTAGCGCCGCTCTTGCCTATTTTCACAAGCTGGACCGCGACGCCGCGATCGACGAGCCGACGGCGGACGGGATGCGATCCAAGATCGTGGAAACCGGCGACGAACAGAGTTTGGAACTCGCCAGCCCCCGCCGCATCCGCACCCTGGAAGACGCCGTCGCCTACGCCGAAGTCGACCTGGCGACGTGGCGCGTCAAGACCTGGGGATGCACGGCCTGGGAAGTCGTCATGAAGATGAAGGGGAACGGTGCGGACGAGGCCGAGCGCCACGGCCTCTGGCGGGTCTCGTTGAAACTGGAACGGCTGATCCCCAAGCAGTTGACCGACGCATCCGAAGCGTTCTTCGCACGGATGGCGGAGAAGGCTCCTTTCTTCAGCCGCCCTCCCCTGCCCCCACGCAAAACCAACAGCGGCGTCCTGGCCGAGATCAACATCCCCGACCTGCACCTCGGGAAGCTGTGCTGGGCGCCCGAGACGGGCGAGAACTACGACTTGCGGATCGCCGAACGCGTCTTCGGTGAAGCGGTGGAGGAACTCTGGGGTCGTCTCGACAAGTACGACGTCGAAGAGGTCGTCTTCCTGATCGGGAGCGACCACTTCCACGTCGATGCGACCCGCAACACGACCACCGCCGGCACGCAACTGGAGCTGGACGGTCGGTATCCCAAGATGGTTGGAATCGGCATGGACTGTAACGTCGGTGCGATCGAGCTGTTCGCCGACCGCTGCCCGAAGGTCAAGGTCGTCCTGGTCCCCGGCAACCACGACTGGCACACGTCGTACCACCTGGCACGGACGATCGCGGCCCATTTCCGCCACGACGCACGGGTGGAGGTCGACTGCGACCTGAAATCCCGCAAGTACGTCCGGTACGGCGTCAACCTGCTGGGCTACACGCACGGCGACAAGATCAAACGCGAGAAGCTCCCCTTGATCATGGCCCAGGAGCGGAAGCAGGACTGGGCCGAGACGACGTGGCGTGAGTTCAAGACGGGGCACTTTCACGGCTTCAAGAGTGACGAGTTCGCGGGCGTCCGCGTGCGGGGGATTCCGTCCCTGTGCGCCACCGACGCCTGGCACAGCGAGAACGGGTACGTCGGCAATATTCGCGCCGCCGAGGCGTTCATCTATGACAAGGAGGCTGGCTTTGTCGCCAACTACAACACGATCGCCCGAAACTGACGACCGCTGCCCCGCCCACTACCGCATCCCGGACGCTGAATGCAAGAAATGCGGACATCCGATCCAGCCCGTTCATCTGCTTCAGAGTCTCGACGGCCTGACGTACAACATCTGCAAATACGCCATCCGAGCGGGAAGCAAGATCGGCGAGCCAACGTTAAAGGATCTAAAGAAGTGCGAGCACTATCTAAATCTTGCCATAGAAAGAGAGGTCAATAGGCAAAATAAAGCTGCATCGGGGCCGGATGGCAAGCCAGAATGAGCTTGACGCGATGATGCACTCTAGATGCCAAGGCATGAATCATCCGGTTTTCTAGGATATTTCTTTCAAATGCACCTTCGGCGCAAGGCTGTACTGCGAAACGAAATGCGTCGACATCGAACAATGCTGACGCGTCCGATTCATACTCCGAAGCCGATCGTCAAGAGCGAATTGCTTGCATTGCGGCCCATGATTTATTAGGATCTCGTGGAGAGGCAAACAACCCACCCCCGGTGTGATGACAGCGACGGAGGATGACGCATGGCGCCCGAGGATGCGCGAGAGCGTGGCGACGAAGCCGGCCCGGACTTCTGGAGGTGCGAAGCCGAGCGTTATCGGCGTATCGTGGAGGAACTGCAAGAAGAAAGGAGGGCGATGCTGGCCCCCGAGCAGTTCCGATTTCGTGGTATACGCGGCGACACGATGTGGGATCGCGACCTACTGAAGATTCCGGCCAACCTATTGGACAGGGCCAAATCCAAGATGCCCGAATTGGAATCATGGCATCAGTTCGTATTCGGCCCCATCCTGATCGCCCTCAGCCCCGAAGACGCCACGACGTCAATTGTCGCCGAAAAGGTAATCCTTCGGGATGCGTAAACCTGGAAGCTTGCGATGCGGCTGGGCCTTCGCATCCTTCGAGGGCTCGGTTGCATTGGCTTTCCCTCCCGCCTCCAAATCTCGCCCCTTCTTGCCATAAGGCGCTGTATCGATCGCCTCCTTCCGCGAATGCAGCAGCGCCCCCCGGTCGATCAGGGTCAGCACGAGGCCCTTCTTCTTGAACTCCTCGATGTCAAAGTCGCCGGCGTAGTGGAAGTCCAGCACCCCCAAAAGAAGACTGTTATAGAACCTCTTCTTGTCATATTTCTTGGTGCCGAATTTGCGATGCTGATTCAGATAATGAATCACATCGTCGAACAGCTCGACCATCTCGGGCGTCGCCTGGACGGTGATCTGTTTTTCTCGCGACGACTTGCCTCCGTAATCTGGAGACGTGCGGCCGGGAATCGCCGCAGGTTTGGAATTCTTGTCAGGCGTAGTCATGAAAGGCATCTCCGTTCGGTAACCTCTAGTCAATTCCGTGAAAAGCAAGGCGAAAAGCAAGAAGAAGGTTTAGCCTTGACAATCACACTGGAAACTTGTATCTTTCCAACTGTCAAGATTTTCAGCTAGCATTCGGCCAACGGGGCGACGAAGCATCGGGTCGAGCCAGAAACTTTCCAAAGTCCTTGCGAAGCCGGCTCTCAAACCGGCCTCGTTCGCTCTGCGTACCAAAGTTCGCACCGTCGTCACAGTCGACCATACAAGATACATAGGCTGTACTGCAAGTGGAAGCGGCGAAAATTTGACAAGATTTCCGAAAATCGTCGGGTTGTCTGGCATTAAGTCCTTCAAAGAATCAGGCGAAAGAGGTGAAGCGTGGCAAGTTCGCTGCATGAGGTCGACTTCGGGTCGCTTGCAATCCTGGACGCGGGGAGCGTCAATGCTGAACTCAAGAGCCGGCTGAGCTTGGTTTCCAAGGACTGCCAGGAGCGGCCCGGAGACGCCAAAGCCCGAACCGTCACGGTGGAAATCATCTTCGAGCCCGTCGTGGACCAGAATGGATACACGACCGATGTCAAGACGCGCCTCGCCATCAAGAGCAAGCTTCCGGCTTACGAGTCGAAGCCTTACTCCATGGGCATGCGGCGCCGTGGAAATCAGGCGACGTTCGTTTTCAATGAAAACTCGCTCGGCGACGTGAGCCAGGGCACGCTCGACCTTGGCGACGACGAGTGATGGAGACTGGCCCGCGTCGCAACGGAATTCGACGCGGGCGTTTCATCTATAGGAAAGGATGAAGTGGAATGGAGCCGAAGAAAGCCAAGACCTTGTCTGACGCCGTCGAACAGCACCAGTCGATGATGCAGTACGGCGACTATTTGGTGCAGGAGCAGGCGAAGTGCCTGAGAAACGAGGCTTCAGCTTATAATCAGATCAAGGAAATTCTCTTGCGTTCTGAGTACGCCGGTGCGGCGATGGTCGACGAGAAGTTGAAGCGGGTCTACTTTCTGGGCGACTCCGGCGTGGTGGCGAGCCTGTCGCTGGTGTGGGCGGAATCCGTCAGCCTGGACCAAGAGGTCGATTTGGACGAACATTCCAACGCCATTGCCATCTCGCTGGGGGAAATATCGTGAAGAAGATCAGCACGAAGGCGGTCGACATCGTGGGCGCCGTGATTGTTTGCGCCGGAATCTTGTTCTTCGGCACAACCGTGATCGTCTTGCCCTCGGCCGCCTTTATCTGGTGCTTGAACACGCTTTTCGGCCTGGCGATACCGTTCGATTGGCGATCGATCCTGGCCGTAGCCGTGCTGTACGGGTACGTCCGATCCGTCACGCGAGACAGGAGAAAAGACTCATGAGCGATTCAGTCGGCGGATTTCTCTTGGGGTTCGGAGCGGTGGGGTTGTTCTACTCCGTGCTGTTCTGGGCTTCGTTCAAGACGTTGATAGCGAGCATCGTCGAGCAGAGGCGGGCGACGCAAGAGGCGACGAGCGTCCTGGTCAGCATGAAATCGGAAGCAAGACGCAAGAAAGACGAAGCGGATTTCTGGAAACCGAACTACGAAGACGACGACGAGAAAGAGGAGCCGTGGAACAGTTAAGCAAGCAGGCGAAGAAGACAAGGCGGCTGGTGCACGAGTACCGAGCCGCGATGAACAACATTATGACCGGGCGGTGCTCGGACCTGGAAACCCGAAAGGTCTACCTCGCGGGCATACCCGGAGGCAAGGCGTGCGGCAAGCCGGCCAAGCAGAATAAGGCGAAGGCATCTTAAATTAAGAACCGAGGACGATATGCAGTGCCATGAAAAGAAGAAATTTATGACCAGAGAAGCGGCCATGCATCGGGTTCGCCGAACCCAATCGACCGAGTATTCCGACAAAAGCGGCCGGCTGAAGCGGGCAAAGGAAGAAATCCAGAACGACGTCCGACTATCCGCCTATCTGTGCCCAATCTGTTCCTTCTATCATGTCGGCCACCAAAGAACCCCGTACTCCTGTTATGAGATTTTGAGGCGGGACAGCCTGTCGGGCGTCGCCTAGATCCGCTTGAAATCGTCGTCGACAGCCTGGCGTAGCAGGCTGCTTAAATAGCTGTGAACCGGGATTCCTCGGTTCTCAGCGTTTTTTTTCGCCTGGAACGCGATATGCCGATCGATCGGCACCATCACCTCGTTGCGTGGCGTGTCGACCGCCGCGAGATCGAGCGTCGCGTGTTGAGCGATGAAGTCGCGAAGAACCGCCGAGTTTTCGAACCACTCATTGACAACGCGAATCTCGCTGAAGATCCGATGGAGTTGTCTCTCCTCCCAGACGTCCTCTGAGACGACCCCGAGGATCTCAAGATTTTCCTTGTGCTCGTACGCGAGTTGGGCGTATCGCGAGCGGAAATGGCTGCTGCGGCCAATCTTAATCAGAGATGTCCTGGCCGATCGAAGGAAGTAAATCAGCTTTCCGGCCCTCCTTTCCGCCTCAAGCCTAGCTTCTCCTTTCCCGCAACGCAACCCCGACGAATCTCTTGCTTTTTCGCCATTCTCTTGCTTTCTGGACTTGCAAACCTTCTTGCTTTCGTCTATGCTTCATCGTGTCGGAGCAAGAGATTTCTTCCAACCTTTCCAAGCAAGCCGGGGGCAACGCCGTGGAGCACTTCACCGCCAACCTGATGCTCGACTCCGACGGCGACGTCTTCCTCGTCACTACCGACGCGGACGGCGACCGGGATTTCAAGCGGCTCGGCGAGATCGATTCGTGCGGCTCTCGCGTGTCCAGCGGGTTCGACGCCGAGTTCGAGGAGCTTGAAGAGGCTTGGTCGAAATGGCGACGCGAGGATGGCGGCTGCCTTTATGCGTTCGAGGCGGCGTACGCGAGATCGAAAGGACTGTGAGATGAAAACCAGAATCCACCGGCTCGAAGCGTTGATCGATCGGATCGACGCTCGCGGCTCGAAACTTGTGGCCAAGGCGATCTCCGATCGGACGTTCGACGGATACCTCATCGCTCGATACGGCGTGGCGATCCTCAGCGGTCGAGCCAGGAAGCTGGCCAAGGCGATTGATGCGATTCCTGTTAAGCGGAGGATTGCGTAAATGGGCATCAAATCGAATGGCCGGGCGGCCGAAGGAAAGCGCGGGCAATGAGCGACAGTTTATCGAATACCGATTGGCTCGCGTGGCGACGTGGCGGGATCGGAGGTTCAGACGCGCCGGTTGTCGTTGGAGCTAGTCCATACCCGGATCAGAACCGGATTGGTCTCTGGCTGGAAAAACTTGGCGAGCCCGTTCCGCCTAAATTCGTGTCGCCGCCGATGAAATGGGGGCATCGATTTGAAGGAGCCATTGCTGAAGCACTTCAGGAGCGAATCGGGTGCAATTACATAGGCTCTCAGGTTTGCTTCCAGTCTGATGATCGGCCTTGGCAACTCGCCACGCTCGACCGACTGATCGATGGCGAGCGGATCGCCGAATTCAAGTCGGTTGGCTACGAGAAGGCGAGAGAACTCGGCGAAGACGGCGACGTGGATTCCCTGCCGATCGAATGGCAAATCCAGGGACAACATCAACTCGCCGTGACGAAACGCAAGGTCGTAATCTTCGCTGTGTTTGTCGGAATGATGGAAGACATTCGCGTATACCCAGTCGAACGCAATAACGAATTGATCGACCAGATCAACGACGTTGAGGCTGAGTTTTGGAATTCGGTCGAATCCAAGACTCCTCCGCTCTCACTAGGGATTCGCGACTCCGAAGCCCTCGTGAAGCACTTCGGCGTCCAAGAAGGTCAGATCGCACTAGGCGACGACATCCAGGCCGTCGTCGATCAGTACAACGAGATCAAGGAGTCGATCGGCTTCCTTGAAGCTCAGAAGGACGAACGCAAAGCCAGCATCATCGACGCTCTCTGCGGCGTGTCGTCGGGCGTGCTTCCCGACGGTCGGATCATCAAGTGCAGCGTCAGCGACATTGCGGAAAGCGTGTCAGTCAGAAAAGCGCACAGGCGAATCAACCTTTCTTTCCGTACCCCTAGGAGAAGCTAACAGATGTCGATTGTTTCGTACGAAGGTCGCGGCGGCGAGATCATGGAAAACGAATCGTCCATCGAAGTATCGACGCCGAACGCTTCATATGCGTTGGTCAAGGCCACGATCGACAGTCAGATCGCGACGGCTCGGGCGTTCCCTCGCAACCTGCGGAGGGCGGTCGACGAGGTCAAGACGATGGCTGGATTGACCAAAGAGATCGCGAAGTCTTGCATCTACGCCCTGCCTCGCGGGGGCAAGACGATCGAAGGGCCGTCCGCTCGGTTCGCTGAAATCCTGGCCTCATGCTGGGGCAATATCAGCGTTCAGGGCCGCGTGATCGACGAAGACGACAAGGTCGTGGTCGTGATGGGCGAGTGCATCGACCTCCAGCGGAACAATCGCGTGGCTGTTGAACTTCGCGTCGGAATCATCGACAAGTACGGCAAGAAGTACAACGCCGACATGATCAACATGACGGCGAACGCGGCGATCTCCAAGGCGACTCGCAATGCGATCTTCAAGGTCGTCCCGCGAGCTTTCTGGGACGGAGCGTACGAGCAAGTTCGCCAGGTCATCAAGGGAAGCCTCAAGGCTATCGACGTGGAGCGAGGCGAATGGCTTGACTTCTGGCGAGGCAAGGCGATCCCCGCCGAGCACGTCTATCAGGCCCTTGGAGTGAACGGACGCGAGGAGATCACGGAGGAGCACGTCATCACTATGATCGGATGGAATCAGTCTATCGAGAATGGCGAAGCTCAGTTGTACGACATCTTCCCCGTGCAAGTCGTCGTCAGCGTCAAAGCTCAGAACCTCAACGCTACGCTTGCGGATGTCAAAGCCAAACAGGCCGCCGCGAATCAGGTCAAGCAGCCGGTGAAGCCGTTGGTTCAGGAAGAGTTCCCGGATGAGCCGGGGTCGCGGGGTTGATCGCCCGTTTCTAACGTCAATCCCCTCGGGGTGCGAGGGGGAAGGAGAAGGCGATGAATGACACGATCGTGATCATCAAGGAAGCCGGCAAAGGCTGGACGGTGATCGTTGGTGGGAGCCGCTACGCCGAGAGCCTAGTGGACGACGAATGCCTTGGAGTCGTCGCTTCCACGATCTACGCAGGCAAGACGCCTTACGTGAGGACGCCCCGCGAGTATGCCGAAATACTCAAGAGGCAAACGAAATCGGCCGCTGACGAGAGCCCGTTTGACTTCGACATCAAGGCGTAGCGTAACGTCAATCCCCTCGGGGTGCGAGGGGGGAGGAGAAACAGTGGTTGAACTAGACAAACTCAAGCCTGGCGATCGCGTCGTCACGCTGTACGCCGACACGTTTTGTCCAGCCAACGGCGACTGGTTCGATGTTCCGGCCGGGAGCGCCTTCGCCCTCGCCAAGCCTGCCGTCGACTGGGTGGATCAGTGTGTCCGGGTGGCTCACGAGAAGGCTCCAAGTGGAGCATTCTTGATCGATAAGAGCCTGCTTCGCATGGCGGACCTCGGTGAAGAGCCAGTCGAAACACCTAAGTCATGCACTTGCGACATGCGAGGCCCGAATATGTGGTTCGGGTGTCGGTGCGGTTTTGCGGCGAGGGAGCGGGCAGAGAAGGGTGGTTCATGATGCCTCTGGTAACGGTTTCCAGATGGGAGGTCAAATGCGACGGCAAGGCGTGCTGTCGAGCGATCGAATCCACGACAAGCATGAAGAAAAGGTCTGACTTCATGAGCTACTACTTCGGGTGCGGATGGATCATTAACCATAAAGGCAAATACTTATGCGGCGATTGCTGGAATGACGAGGTTCGCGAGCGATACGGGGACTCGGACGGAAGGGAGGAATCATGATCGACCTCAAGACAATCAAGACCGGCGACCGCGTCGTCTTCCACGTTCCTGAAGGCTCGCATTGCTACGTCATCGAAGACGGCGTAGGGCGCGAGATCAAAGACGGCGACATCTTCGTGGTGGCTAATCCGCCTGTGGGTGAATACGAGTGGTACGTTCGTGTCGCGTGCGATTTCTTTCCTGGCGGCTTCTTTTGCTCTGTGCCAGATCATTGCAGTTTAGTGGGGGATGCATGAGCGATATTTCCAAGCGAGCACGCGAGCTGATCGCCGAACTCAGCAAGAATGGGTTCAAGGAATTCGCTGTTCCCGAAGCCTATGTTCACGCCTCGGAAAACCCAGCCGCCCACTACGCGGTGATTGAAAAACTGTACGTCGATGCTCCCGATCACGAGTACTTCGACCACGATCAGTTAGACCATGACTTCCAATCGATGCTGGTCGAGTGGTTCACGTTCCCTGACGAAAAGACCGTGTTCCTGAAGCCGAACCATACAAAAGCTCGGTACGAGAAGGTTAAGCAGCACGATCGAGTGATCGTCGTCGCCTTCCAAAAATCGTGCGATGAACTGGAAGTCTACCGCCTGATCAAGGGCCGAATGCCTGACGCGGAGGACGCATGAAACGCTCCTCCGCAACTCCCCTTTTCGACATCCTTGAGCACCTGCCCGCAACCGATCCCAACGTAGCAATCCACGCCCGACGCCGTTTGTCGGGCCAGAATCGACGCATCCTCGATCTTCTCAGCGAAGGCCCCGCACGGCTCCGTGACATCGCGGCGATTGCCGCCAAGTACACCAGCCGAATCAGCGATCTCCGCAAGGCCGGGTGCGTGATCAAGTGCGAAGAACAGAGCGACGGCAACTCGATCTATGAACTGATCAGCAAGCCGTCTGGTCTCTGAAATCCCGCCGAATCCCCAGCCCGAAACATCAGCAAGCCTTGCTCACTGCGAGGCCAAGGGGGCGCTTTTGAATGTCCGCAGTTCGCAAAGAAGAAATCCTGCAAATCTGGAACGTCGAGCCGGCTCATGACGAGCCCGAGTTCTTCGACGAAAGCGGCCTAGACCTAGCTCCGTTTCCAGGCCCGCATCAACACTCGAATCACGACCTTCATTGCCTCTGGTCGCTCGTTTGGAAGCGATGGGGCAACCAGAGGGTTTGCTATGAAGTCATCAGGTACAACCGGCTTTTCTCGGTCGATTGGTGGCGTGAGGCGATCGAAGAAACGTGGATCACAAAGCCTAATATGAGCCATTTGAGATACGTCATCGCGATGGCCCACACGTTTCAGAAAGAAGGCACGCCGACGGAACGCATGGCGAAGAAGTTGGCAGAGGCGAACAAGGCCGCCAAAATCCAAGGAGACATTCAGACCACGGAGACAGTTCGTCAGTTCTGGATCGACAAGGGCAAGACGACGACCATCGATGACGTCGGAGACCAAGACCCTGTCTTCCTCCGCATGTACAATAAGATCAAGGGCGGCGCCAAGTGAGTAGAATTGCATGTTTTCCGATTCACCTAGTGCTGTTCGCGGGGATCGTTCCGGACTCAGTGACCGACTGCCTCCCCAGAATCTCGACGCGGAGAGAAGCGTCCTCGGGGCCATGCTTCTGGACAATAGGGCGATCGATGAGGTTGCTTCGATCATAAGAAGGGCCGACGACTTTTATCGCGACGCGCATCAGGTCGTCTATCGCGCCATCCGCGACATGCACGACGAGGGCAAGGCAGTCGATGCAGTGACCCTCGCCGATGAACTGACGTTGCGCGGCCAGTACAAGCAGATCGGCGGCGACAACCTGCTTACCGAGATCGCCAACAGTGTCCCTCACGCCGCCAACGCCCGCCACCACGCCGATATTTTAAAACAAAAATCAGTGACGCGCAGACTGATTCAGTCGTGCACCGACATCATCGACAAAGGCTACTCGAACCTATATACGTCGAAGCAGCTACAGGAAGAGGCCGAAAGGTCAATCCAGGGAATAGCTGATGATCGCGCGGTCGGATCTGCGGTGCCAATCGACGTCGTCATGAAAGACATGATGGACAATATCGCACTCGCGAAGGGAGGCGAGTTTCACGGTATTCCCACAGGCATTGTAGACCTTGATCGTCTGATCAAAGGACTTATGGCGGAAAAGATGTACGTCTTAGCCGCTCGAACCGGGGAAGGCAAGACGGCTCTCGCACTTCGGATTGCTCAGCACGCCGCCATCAACAAGAACTCGACTCTGTTCGTGAGCCTCGAAATGGGAGGCGACGAACTTGGTCATCGCTGGACCTCGGCTCTGGCCAAGATTGATTCGCGGAGACTGACGGACAACGACGAGTTCAACAGCCAAGAATGTGCCGCTGTCGCCAAAGCGGCATCGATCATGGCGAAGGCGAGGCTCCATGTCAGCGACGCACCGAACCAAACGATGATGGATATCGCGGCCTGCGCCCGCCGCATTAAGCAGAAGGACGCCCTAGATCTCGTTGTCGTCGATTACATGGCCTTGATCAGCGAGGAGCACGGCAACAACGAAAACCGCACGCAAGTCGTCGGACGCTTGTCTCGCGGCATGAAAATGCTGGCCAGGGAACTCAAGATACCCGTGCTCGTCCTTCACCAGCTCAACCGCGAGTCGGCCAAAGAGAACCGAGAGCCGAAGCTTCACGACTTGAGAGAGTCGGGAAGCGTGGAGCAAGACGCCGACGTGGTCATCCTTCTCCACTCGAAGATGGACGAAGCCGACAAGCAAGGCGAAGTCACGGCAATCGTCGCCAAGCATCGCGGTGGCCCGAGAGGCCGAGTATCGCTGTGGTACGACAAGCGATACAACACGTTCGATTGCACGGCAACGCCGGGTAGGTCTCAAGAAGAGCCCGACCCAACGTTGGAAGACTTTGACAGCTTTGATTCGAGGCCATTCTGATGACAGATAGCAATCGTAGTAGCCATCGCGGGGGACCGAAGATGAAATTTGCTCCCGCTGGCACTCAATACGGAGACCGCGTTTTACTGGAAGACGCGATCCGAGGCGATATGTTGGTCCTGTGCAGGTGTAAATGCGGACGCGAAGCAAGAGTCATACACAGTAAGCTCAGAACTGGGAAATGCCAACGATGCTACACATGCACGGCCGAAAGGCGGACTGCGCACCACGGAGACTCGAAGCGTGGAACGCCAAACCGTCGAATATATGTGGTCTACAGGGACGCTTTAGCTCGACTCAGAAACCCTAATGAAGTTGAATATCATAGGTACGGGGGGCGAGGGATTCGGATGTGCGATGAATGGGCGAAAAGCTACGTAGCTTTTCGAGAATGGGCCTTGGCAAACGGATACACTGAAGAATTGACTCTGGACCGCGTTGACAACGACGGAAACTACGAGCCGGGAAATTGCAGATGGGTGACACAAAAAGAGCAAAACCGAAACAGGGGAACCCACCGTCGGATCACCGCCTTCGGGGAAACCAAAATCATGGCAGAATGGCTTGAGGATGAAAGATGCAAGACGGGCCGTGGCGGCCTGGAGTTCAGGCTTGGCCAAGGAATGGACCCAGAACTCGCCATAACAACGCCTTCTAGGGTGACGAATAGGAAATCCATGAAGCCAACCATGTTTGAGGCTTCAAAAGACAAGGTTACTCCTTAATGACCACTAAGACGCCCAAGCCGAAGAAGCCCCCCGTCGTCTACCCTCCCCTGCCCATCGGAGCGGTATTGCTCGCTCTGGACGTCTCTAGCTCAGCAACCGGCATCGCTGTCGGCGAGATCGAAGCATCTGGCGTCAAGATTCACAGCTTCGGCGTCGCACGGCCCCCGTCATCGTGGTCGTTTGATCGCAAGGTCGGGTTTATGGCCGATGAGATCGACCGATTGATCGCCTTCCACAAGGTCAGCCACGTCGTATTTGAATGGCAAGATCATCGTTCCGGGTCGATGAGGGTCCAGGGATTAGCCGTACTGGGACAGGCACAGGGAGCCTTGTGGAACCACCTGAAAGACTTCAAGGTCGACAGGGTTCCCGTCCGTGAAGCGACCAAGCTACGAGGCCGCAACGTCAAGAAACAGACTCGCTGCGAGTGGGTGAAGACCCAGGTTACTGAGTACGCCGCGAAGGTCGCCGCTCAGCCGAACTGGGACAAAGGCTCTGACGCCTCAGATGCGCTTTTCTTGCTTTTATTCCGTGCCAAACAAGGTGTCTAATCAAGGAGCCGACGATGAAGACGAAAGCCAAGGGCGTAAAAAGCAAGCTGTTCGGCATGGTGGTCGAGGAGGTTAAAGCAGGCAATCATGGCCAGCTCAGCCAGATCGCCAATCTCGACCAACTTTGCAGCCAAGACCCATGGTCGCTGGATACGTGGCGCACGAAAATTCGTGCGGCCAACATCCGTGCCGCCGTGGTTTACAACAACGAAGACCGAGTGATCGCCTTCGTCGTCCTGGCTCGCGGGATGACCAAGGTCCACGTGACGGACATCCTCGTCAGCCCGGACTACAGGCGGATCGGGGTCGGCCGCATGCTCTTGGATTACCTCGATTTTCAGTTTCTCGACGAGGTTCGATCCGCGATGGAAATCGTCGTTGACGAACGCGACCGGGGCACGCAGGAGTTTCTCAAGAAGTGCGACGTGAAGGCCGTCGAAGTCCTTCGCGGCGAGCCGTACGGCCATTACCTGTTCCGCCGCAGCTTCAACCCAAAGGATTAACCGGAGGCAAATAGCAAGAGATTCATCTTGCGGTGCAGAACTTCGCCCTGTATAATGATCGCGGGAATGGAACGAACAGTCTAGCAAGGAGGATACCGTGTTAGTTCTCAGCCGACATGAAAACGAAGCCATCGTCATCGACGGGGGTCGCATCATCGTGACGGTGGTCGAGATCAAGAAGGGCGTCGTCAGGCTGGGCGTCCAGGCCGACAGGGCTGTCGTCGTGGATCGCGAAGAGTTGCATGAGGCGAAGAAGGCGGCGAGGAGGACTCTGGAATGATGGCCAACCCGCGTCTTAATCAACCATGCCGCGTCCGATACCGAGCCTCCCGCGCCAAGTACATGCCGTATCACGATGCGGTCGGAAAGATCGTCATCGTGTCGCGTGGGAAGCCTCGGAATCATGGGGTTCTCATCGCCGGGGTCGTAGTGTGTATTCCTTGCGGCAATCTCATGGCAACGGAGAAACCGAATCCGTGATCATTAAACTCGATCTCGACAGCATCGAATCGTATTCGCAATTCCTGAAGATAAAGAGCCTTCCCCGGTATTGCTTCCAAGGCCGAACCGCGTGGTTCCCTGACGAGTACGCGGGTCGGCTTGGGTTGTCGACTGAATCGACGAACGACGCCGAATACATGCCGATAGATGGATTGTTCGACTACCAGCGAGACATCGCCCGGCTGGCGATCAAGCGGAAGAAGTTCGCGGCGTTCGTTCGACCTGGGATGGGGAAGACCCTGATCGGAACCGAGTTCGCTCGCCATGCATCTCAGCAACTTGGAATAACGCGAAACGTGCTGATGCTCTCGCCCCCGATGGTCATCAAGCAAACGATCGAAGAGGCGTCTCGGTTCTACGGCGGATCACTGCCGATCCAACGCATTCGAGCTTCTGAACTGGCTGATTGGACCGTCAATGGATCAGGCGTCGGCATTACCAATTACGAGGGGTTGAAGCCGGACGTTCCGCGAGGTCGACTCGGCGCGTTGATCGCCGATGAATCATCCCTCTTGAAATCTCACTATGGCAAGTGGGGCCAAGAAGTTATCCGGCTCGGCAAGGGTCTCGATTGGAAATTGTGCCTAACCGGGACTCCTGCTCCCAACGATCGTATCGAGTTCGCCAATCACGCGGTATTCCTCGACGCCTTTCCAACGATCAACTCGTTCCTGGCGAAGTTCTTCATCAACCGAGGCCAGACCCAAGAACGGTGGGAGATGAAAGCCCACGCGGCCGGAGCGTTCTATAAGGCGTTGTCGCACTGGTCGATCTTCATGTCGAGCCCGGCGACGTACGGATGGAAGGACAACTGCGGAACGATCCCGCCGATCGAGGTCCATATCCACGATGTCGACATGACCGACGCACAGAATGATCAGGTCAGAAAGCTGACCGGAACCCTGTTCTCAAACCACGTTGGCGGGATTGGCGATCGGTCGAAACTGGCTCGAATCGCTAAAGGTGGAGACTCGAACAAGCCCGCGTTCATTCGGGAGTTGATCGAATCTTGGCCAGATGAATCGACTCTGGTTTGGTGTCGGTTCAATGATGAGCAAGATCGCTTGAAAGCGGAAATGCCGTGGGCTGCGTCGATCTCCGGGGATACTCCGGATCACGAGCGAGAGCGGATTATCGCCGGATTTCAGGCCGGGTCCATTAAGACGATTCTCACGAAAGCGAAGATCCTTGGCTTCGGCCTAAATATGCAGGTTTGCACAAGGCAGGTTTTCTCTTCGTGCCACGACAGCTACGAGGAGTATTTCCAAGCCGTCATGCGATCCAATCGCGTTGGCTCGACTCGCCCCCTAAATGTGCATCTACCGGTCACTGAGGCTGAGCGGCAGATGATGGAAAATGTGCTCCGTAAAGCCCATCGGGTTGAGGAAGACACGTTGATCCAAGAACGACTTTTTAAGGAGATGGCTCTTGCTGCTGCGTGATGATCAGCAAAAAGTATGCAAGCAGTGCAATGCTGATTCGGGACGAAAGAAGTTTTGTTGCACGCAATGCAAGACTGATTGGCATAACAAGAACAGGGTCCTGACTCCTAATGCAATATACGATTGTCGCATTTGCGGAAAGCATGTCGAGAGATGGGTGGCTCCTTCTAGCGTTGAATCTGGCCTTAGTACACTGGAGTATTGCGGGCGAACGTGTGCCGGAATTGGTCGCCGTGGCGAGCGACATCCAAACTGGAAAGGAGGAAGAACGATAGACAAGGATGGCTATGTTCTTGTGAGATATCGGGATTACGATGGGACATCAAGGCGAAACGGATATGTATTAGAGCACCGCCTTGTCATGGAGAAATCAATTGGTCGTCAACTTCTGCCCGACGAAGTCGTTCACCATATAAACGAGAATACCCAGGACAACCGAATCGAAAACCTGAAATTGTATAAAACAAATGCAGAGCACAAACGAGACGACTACGCGCACAGGAAAATCGATGACCGAGGGCGGCTCATTCCAAAGGAGGCATGACTTGCTGATCAATGACTCAGAGAGCTTTAGGATTAATCACGGTGACACCATTCAGCACATGGCGGCCGAAATGGGGCCGGATAGCGTTGACGCAATCGTTACGTCTCCGCCATTCTTTTCAGTCTATTCCTACACGTCTCTCGCGGAAGACCTTGGGAATACAGAGAACCCGGCTGAGGCCAAGATTCACTTGTCCTATATGTTCAAGGGCCTATTAAGGGTCTTGAAGCCCGGTCGCGTTATGATGATGCATTGCAACCAAATACAGAACATGAAGCGTTCTGGTGGCGAGGGGGTTTTTGACTTCCGTGGGTTTCTGATCCGGATCGCAATTCGATCTGGGTGGATCTTTGACTACGACTGGTGTGTAAGGCGCAACCCCCAGAGTCAAGCTATTCGCACCAGGTCTCGGTCCTTGCAATTCGCCGGGCTGGAGAGCGACAGGTCGGGGTCACGAGGGGCGTTGCCTGATTACTTGCTGAAATTTCGCAAGCCCGGCCCAAATGCTGTTCCGATTCAAGGCGAAGGACAAGTCAGCCGCAATCAATGGATTGAATGGGCCGAATGTTGTTGGACTGGAATCCGGGAGACTGAAACCCTCAATACCTTGGAAGCCAAGAGCGAGGAAGACACCCGTCATATTTGCGCCATGCAGCTCGATATGATTGAAAGACTGGTGCGACTCTATTCCAATCCTGGGGAAATCGTATTCGACCCTTTCATGGGAATTGGATCGACTGGTTACACCGCCCTCAAACTCGGCCGCCGTGCATATGGATGCGAAATCAAGGATGAATACCACGCGACGGCGATCAAGAATTGCGAGCGGGCGATCAAACTGCGTGACGAGAAAACCACGATGCCGATGTTCGCTGGGATTGAGTAAAGGAGTTCGCACCGCATGACGGAGGAACACGCGGACTATGAGCCTTACCTTGACATGACGGAAGCCGAATTCGCGGACATTATCTTGATGCTGCTGCTCGAAGAGAAAGCGAAAAAGAAACTAGCCCCCTTCAGGCCCAAGGACCTGCACCCGCAACCAATCCAAAGCTTCGGCGAACTCAGACTCGCTCGGGACGACGTATGACTTATCTCCGACGCTCTGGGGCGCATGTGCGAGGTAAATTCCGGCATAGTATTTATACTGCGGATGCTCGGCCAAGATCGACGCTCCCGTCTTCCTCAGATGCTTCATTCCAAGGCGATGCTTGGCCATCCCCATCCGCTTGGCCAGTCGCTCCCAGGCTGATCCGATCAAGTCGTATCGCTTCGTCTTCCCTGATTCGACCCACCGCCGTGCCAACGGATTCCCCTCTCCTGTCGTCAGGACGAGGGGACTTTTTTTGTTTCGGTACTTCTTGAGCAGCGAGAAGGTTTCCTTCCATAATTTATACGTGACGACGGGTCCACCCTGATTCCGCGTCTTGGTCCTGGCTCGCGTGATTAGCCCATTCTCCCAGTCGACTTCGTCCTGCTTCAGTTCGGCTATGTCCATTTGATACATGCCTCCCCCAAGCATTAGGAGGACGTAGAGTTTGACCTTCTCTGAGAACTCGTCGCACGCCGCTAGGATCGCCCTGATCTCGTCGATCGTGAACGTCTCGATCTTCGAGGCTTGGCCTTGGTTGAATCGCAGGCGTCGCGAGTCGATGTTTCCTGGGAGTTGGATCAGCTTCTTCTCGGCCATCCACCGGATGAACTGCTTCGCAGTCATGAAGATCCCGTGGGCCGTCGAAGGCGCGTAGGCTCCTTCGGCGACCTTCGCCGACAGGATCGCGTAAAACTTCTCGATCTTGGATTCGTCGATCGAATCGATCAGGGCTTTGGGTCCGATCCATTGGACGAATTTGGCGACGTTCGCGAGGTAGGCTTCGTAGCGCCCCGCGCTGATCTGCCCGGACTCGCAGGCGGAGAGCAAGAGGCTTCGCCACGTTTCGACATGAGCCTCAATGGATCGATCGGACTGAAGGGCCTTGGCCCCGCTCGTGGTCGCATCGCTTTGAGCGAGAAGCCTCTGATACGAACCGCCGCCAAGGATGGAATCGAGGACTTGTCTCCGGCCCTCGTCGTCCAGGTCCTCGAACCCTCGGACCGCCCTGGCCATCGCCACGGCCTTTGTGACGCGGCCATCCTCCGCCGGCTTTTCGGCTTCAGCCTTCGTCGCCGCCCACCACTCGTTCGCTTCCTTCCATGAGCCCTCTTTGGTCTCCGGAGTTCCGAGGTGGCGACAGGAGACGACGTAGACCTTCCCGCGATGCATCTTCTTCCATCGCCTCTCGCGCGGCATCCACGACATCAGGAACTTCGCAGGCATGGCTCCCTCCCCTGGTTTTCGGTGAGGGATGATGGTAATCCGGCCGCCTGCGTCAATCAAGGCTGGACCATTTTCTGTATTAAATCGGAGGCCGAGCGGTCAGGTGGACCAACCAGGCCAATTGAGTCGATCGGCATAACCTGTTTAACCGCAACACAATGCGTTAATTCAAAGAAAACGCATGTTTTGGGTTTCCGCAATAGTAATGAGGGGCTGGTCGGGCGGGTGGGCCTGTTTCCTGGGCTTATGGCTGACTCGAAATGCGTTACTATGATGTGGCTTACGTCAAATTTGCATTCTAGTTTCAGGGGGCGCGTGCCTGGACCACGCCCATGATGGACCAAAAAATGGACCAGATCGCCGGCCCCCCCGGCCAAACAAAAAAGCCCCGCTTCGGCGGGGCTTTCGCGACTCATGGGTCATGCTTTTCTGCTCTGTCGCCCGTGCCTCTTCGCCTCTATCGTCGGCAGCATCAGCTCGATCAGCACGCCGAACGGCCCCAGCAGGAATCCGAATACCGCGCCCTCGGTCGTCGATCGCCCCTTCTGTTTCGCGACATAGGCTCCCAGCAGCGGGAAGACCGAGAGCACGACGACTGCGATTCCCAAGACGACAAGCAGCCCGAGGGTTCCGGACGCGAATTCGACAGCTGGCTTCGTTCCGAAGCCGGCTAGACCAGCAATAAATGGGCCGCCCAAAACCAGCAGCACGAGGATTGCGATAGCGTACGCTGTGGTCTCAAGGTTGGATTTTCGCTTTCCGGCCATGCTCGTGTCTCGCTTTCTGGTCCTCGGTTCTCACGATGCAAGCATTCTACGATGTTTCGCGGCCCACGATAACTCGGACCAATGAAAAAGCCCTGGCGAGTTCCAGGGCTATCTTCGTTTCCGGGCTTCCCTTCTTCCCCTCACGCCTTCGGCAACAGCAGAGCCGTCGCACACTCCAGGACCCTCCGTCGATCCGCCTCGCTCAACGGCCTCAGAAGGTCCGCCACGCCCTTCAGCGTATCGATCACATCGGCCTCTCGATTCGCTGGCACTGGCGTCGCGACGGGCGTGGCTACAGCGATCTGTTTCGCCTTGGCCGTACCCCCAGCTTTCCTTCCTCGCGGCGACGAAGCATGCTTCCACAGACCTCTAGCTTTCAGCTTCGCCGTGACCGTTCCCACGTAGTTCCGCCCAACCCCAAGCTTCGCGGCGATCGCCGATGGCGAGACGGGCTCTCCCGGCTTGGCGAGCTTTGCGGCGGCGTCCAAGACCTGCTGCTCGCGTGCCGTTAAGTTCGCTCCGGCCGGCTTGATCTTGGACGCGGTGATTCGTGCAGTCGTCATCATGCTGGCCTCCATGTGGCAATCCGTGGTTTCTTCAAAAGGTCAATTTGGTCCGAAGAAATTAAACCTGCCGGGGTTGTCAGGTTTATCGTTGCCAGCGATCCTCTCCGCGAGATCGTGCAGCTTTGGATCGATGAACTCACGAATCTCCGATTCTGGTGCATTAGCTAGCCAAAGCAGAATCGCATTATAGAAGTACTTGCTTTTCAGAGGCCTTCCAAAAAATTGAATGTCAAGGGCTGGAATAAGCTTGCGGAGCTTATCCGAAACTTCTTTCGATGTCTGAATCGTGATCTGGTGATCCCTGCCGATGTCCATTGGTTTCCTCTCCGGATTAGCTGGGGGATTGGTCATTCTTGGGAACCTACTTTACCCGAGATAAGCTCCCACGGAAACGGCTTCTTCCGCTTCCACTCCGACTCCGGCGGGATCGTCTCAAACCCCCGGTCGATCAGTTCGCCGAGTGCGTGGCTTTGGGCGATGACTCCATGCGGCTCGGTCGCCCGCAAGAACCGCATCGTGTGCTGAAGCTTTTTCAGCCGTTCGGCCGACACCCAGTACCGCTGGCGGCTGTCCATGCTCATCGCATCCGGGTCGAACTTGTCTTTCATTTTGATCTTATCGTACTCGCGGGCGATCTTCAGGGCCGCACTTCTGATCTTCTTCTCGCCCGTCACTTCCTTGCCGATGAAGGTCTGGTATCTTGAGAAGCCGGCTTGCGGCCTGGGCTCGCGGTTGGCGATGTACTCCGGAATCAACAATCCTCTCCAGTCAGACGTGGTTACGAAGACATGCTCGGCCTTCGGGGTCGCGACAGTGAAGGACTGCTGCCCGCTGTTGTCTCCAGTGCGTCGCCGCACGATCGAATCCGCCAGCCGCTTGCACTCGTCTTCGCCAGCCAGGTTATCGTAAATCCAAGTCCATCGCTTTAAGATCGGGTCGGCCAGCTTTTCGGGCGGAAGCAGCGAGATCGGAACGGCCATCCGGCTCCAGTCGGCCGTCGCCAGAAAGTAGATGAGCCGGGTCAGGGCTTTCGTGCTCACCCTGACCGCGAAGTAGTTGAGCTGTTCGTCTTCCGCGACCGGCGAGGTATAACCTTCGGGGCAAACCCACTCGACGTTTTGATCGAAATCGGGAAGGTCGTCGATCTGGTCCAGGCCGATCCGGTTACGAGCGGACAAGATCTCGGCGATCTGGTCCAGACCGGCGGCTTCCAGTTTGGCGATGAGCTTGGGTGATAGTTCTGGTTGATCGATCATAGATTGCCCTCGTTATCGTTCGTGGTCGGCCTCGGACACAGGGCTTTGAGCAGTTCCAATGCATCGCTCATCGCGAACAGGTGATTGCGATTGCACGGCTCGTCGTCCCACAATGCATCGGACGTGTTTTCCAAGCGAGCAATGACGCTGTCTTGATATTCTGAATCAGTGATCTTGCGATTATGCTCATCGGCGTTCGCTGCTGCGTTTTCGGCCATCCGAATAATATCTATGGCCTTGTCCCTGTTCTCGTCGGCTGTTGGCCTGCCGTAGTATCCGAACTTGTGAACGTCCCACCCGAGAATGGCGAGTTGGTCGTTGGTCAGTCCAGCGGCTCCGACCGTCTCGTCCAGGATGTCTTGGGCGAGTTTCACTTGATCGTCGTTGGTCATGGCATCTCCTCAGTCCTCTAGTGCTAGTCGCCTGTCCCGCTTGATACGTTCATAGATCACAGGGCCGATGATCGGCTCATCCTCATTAAGATAGACGGTCAGCTTGTACATACGTTCGATATACTCTGGTGTTTCGACGTGAAACGGGCTTCCGCAATTCTCGCAAGAGAAGTTCCGCTCTTCATCGCAAATAAAATAACTGCTATTGCATCCACCGCAACGAGTCCTGTTTTCAGGTGGACCGCACCATGCAGTCCCGGTGAAGATCGTAAGCTTTTTAGTCCACATTGCCACTCCCCCTCATCATCAAGTTCCTCTTCGTCCATCCTGACGACTTCGTACGACTGATTACAGACGTCGCAAAAATACAACTCGGCTTCACCATGAAACCAGTCAGGGAAACCGAAGTATCCGCATTGGGGGCAATTGTCATAGTCGTCCGTCATCTGCCAGAAATGGATTTAACCCATGTCGCCTCCTAGTATCCCTGTTCGCGTTCTTTCGACCGCGTAACCCTTTCAGCGAAGGATTCCGTCGATTCGCTCGTTCCCCATGACAGCCTCTTTCCGCCCTCGAACATGACCTCAAGACCGTGGCGTACGCCTTCGATCTTGTTTTGGTCTGCATTCGAGTAAGACGCATCGCCGATCATGAGCACGCGATCAGGATTCACCATGTGTTTTCCAGCCTTAATCAGCATCGCTACTCCCTTCTTCATCTTTCATCCAGTTCGGCCCCACGTTCTTCCCCGACTTGTTCCCGATAAAACCCTTGGAATCCGGATTCGTATTTGGTCATGACGTATTCTTCTCTCGCCAGTGTTTCTCGGCGATAGCTTTGGCAACGATTCGATCGATCGAGCAATAAAGATTCTTGCTGCTGAAATTGCCGAAATGGGGACGCCAGTCGTCTACATTGCCATGCTCTATATTGTTTAATGTGTTGGCGATCTCTTGGTCGCTCAGATCCTTGGGCTTCAGCCGTTCGATCTCGGCAGCGGCGGCTTCGAGGATATCCGCTTCTTCCGGCCATTGAATCTTGCGTCTCAAGGCTCCAGCGATCATGCGAAGCTCGGCTGCGTAATTGATGTTCTCGTTCACAGTGGCCCCCATCGTTCGATCTCCCTCTCTTCAATGCTCTTAATGCTGCGGCGCGACCTGGAAGAGAACAGCTTCGCAACCGCGTTGATCACCGATTTCCAAAACTTACGGAATGTGGCCAGCATTCATGTGTCTCCGTTGCCCTGTGTTGCTAAAGCCGGCGCCGGCGTTAGGCGTGCCATGGCCGACGGCGTAGGTCATCGTCAGCCTTCCTTTTTCGCAAGCTCGGCTCTCATCCTTTGAAGCCGGCACGAACAATCATAGCATCGGCTGACAAACGGGGTCTGCCAGTGCTCGAATTTACCCACTCGCTCCTCGAAGGCCCAGCCTTCGCTCGCTAGCCGATCCCCCCCCCCTGTCTCCATCATGAGTTGCGGCGATCCATCGCACGAGATCCAGTAGTCAACCTTGGCATTTTCAGTCTCGCCGCATCGCGAGCACTTAAACTCTACGTGGATGTCGCCGAACACTAGTCCTAATCCTCCATCCCAAGTTCGCTCATCCGCTCGCACGCGTAGTCAAGCATAGCATCATCGTACTCAATCTGCCCCGGAATCGCGACTTGAAACATCGGGATCGGGAGTCCGTCGTATCCGATCGACGCCAGGAATTGGTTCGCGTCGGCGATCGCATTATTGTACTGCTCTATCGCGTGGTTGGCACGGCTCGCGAAGGGCCTCAGCTCGGCCGCCTTGGCGTCGAACTCGCTAATGTGGTGCGATACAGCGTTCGCCAGTCTCGCGAGCTTGTAGCCGTGCTTATGGCGTTCGCTGGACTGGGCGTTGGTTAGGCGGACGGTCGAAATCAATATCAAACTCCTCTCAGTACTCGTCGGTCATGTTGGACACATGGTCGTATTCCCAGGACAGGTTGTCCCAGACGGCTTGCCCAAAGCGATCAATGATTTCGCTTCGTCGGGCATAGGCCGCCATCCAAAGCTCGGACGCCTTCTGTAGATACTTTCGGGCGTACTCCCGGTCGCCGTCATCGTAGAAATCCCAGACGTTGCAGATCCGATCCATTACCTTGACGACAAGAGCGACGACCGATTTCCCGGCGAACGACGCCAGGTAATCCGGCTTCTCTTCCGGCGTCCCAAGGAACGTCAGCTCCTCGACGACCGGAACGATTTGAGGGAGAAGCGTTTTGATGATGCCGATCGGCAGCCCGCTCTCAACCGTGTCGTGGAGTGCGATAGCCTGGTAAACATCAGTATCGCTAGTCGGGATCCCGATCTTGCGAGCGAACCGCATGATGTCGTAGATGTGGACCATGTACGGCAAGCCGTTCTTGCCCTTGCGCCACTCGCGTGCGTGAGCCTCGGAAGCGATCCCGATAGCGCACTCGACCAGGCTTCGGTCGTCGTCGTGGTCGCTCATAAAAACCCCTGCTCTCTCAAGAATGCTTCGCGGTCGGAAACGGCGACGACGCACACCGATTGACCGAACATGCTCGTCGAGCGGCCACTCTTGATCGCTGCTGCGATCCCCTCAAGAATGGCGGCGGTTTGAGGGTAGTGCGGACGCTGGTTCCAAACCGCAATCGCCGCCTCCTTGGTGCTCTGTTTTGAAACGCTGTATCCGCAAAGTCCGCAGCATGTGCGATGGTTGACGTCATTCCATGTCACAACCCGTACTTTCGGGTAGGCGCTATGGCATTCTGGGCAAGTCCTGAGTTGCTCGCTCATTTCTTCGCATCCTTCCCGATCAGTCAGTGATCTTTGTGTAGGTGAAATGGCCGTTGCGAAGGATCGGCCCACGATGGCCGAATGATCCATCCCCAAGTGCCTCAATGATGTCCTTGGCCGTCACGTTGCCTTCGTATCGCCCTCGATAGACCATGGTTGATCCTGATGACGAATCGTAGTCGTAATCGAAGATCCGTTTCCCGTCTCCGAGGTCTTGTGATGGCTTCTTGTGTGAGATCCAAGTCCAGAGGCCCGGCGCTAGTGCCACAAAATCGCCATTTGGCATAGATTTGCCCTCTGGCTCCTTCCATCCGCATCTATCGCACGTCGCCAAAGCGTCAGTGCATGCACTGCAAGGCGGGCTGATGTGGCAATAGCAGTTCTCGACTTGATAATGAATCTTCCCGCCGCAATTGTCTGGGCAAGAATCGCCCTCTTCAAGATTACTCACTTCTTAACCTTGTCCTTCCCAACCAACCTTGTAACCTTGACCTCCGCCTTCGCCAGGCCGTCCGGCTTCGTAAAAACGCGGGGGTCAGTATTCCACTCCTGCTGCACGAGCGCCGAAGCCGTGATCTCGCATCCGGCGGCCGTCGTGCAAAATAGAAACGTCGCGAAACCTGCGATCCATCGCTTGAACATCGTTCCTCCCTGTGAAACCGGGGCTCAGTTGGCTTTCTTGGCTTTGTAGAACATTGCGGTGCCGATGAACTCCTCATAAGGCAGAACATAAGCGGCATTCCTGGGATCTGTGGTTCCGGCGTTAGATACGAACAACTTGTACTTGAGCCCGTTGTGGTTGTTCTCATTGATGATCGCCAGGGCTTCGTCGGCGGAAGGGATGGCGGAAGCCTTTGACTCAGCGATGACGTTCTTGGCGCAGTTTTTGGCTTTAACTATCGTTGCCGCATGGTCAAACTCGTGCTTCTCGATAAGGAACATCTTGAGCCGTTCAAGGCTGTCAACAAGTCCTTGTCCATGCGGACTGCTCTCAACCTCCTCATTCAGCACGGGCACGCCTCCCAGGCTCGCCAGATACTCGGGATCGCTTCCAAGATAGCCGTTAGCCCTTTTGATCGCGTGGCTGTCAAATAGCACGCCTACGCCCTCCGCCACGACGCTGCACCCATCGTACGACCAGTCTCCTATCCCGAGATATCGATTGCGTCTCAGGATGTCGGCGGCTTGTTCCAAATCAAGCGACATTGCATTTCCCCTCAGTAGACCAGCGATGGGGCACACTCAACGCCATGTGCGTTCTTGGCCAGCGTCGGCGAGTTCTTGGCCAAGAAGACCTTCAAGACAGAGCCAGCGGGATAGGCGGTCTTGACAGCTTTAGTCGCTTCCTTGGCGGCTTCATCCTTGCTGTCGCCAACCGCCCGGCCGATGCTAACCTCGCCCCGCGTGTCCTTCCTGTAATAGAAGCTAAAGACCCGGTCCAAGTCGACCAGCTCAACAGCCTGCGACGACTCGACCACGTTGAGCAACACGCCATCGGGATACTTCGCCTTGATCGCTTTCAGGGCCATCGCCCTGGCGTCTTCCATGCTGTTGAATTCGCCTTCGCGGGCGTTAGTCTTGTTGGCCCCAGGGCTCGTCCTGTAGTACATGGTGAATTTCATCTCATTCCCCTTGGCTTGCGTTGCTCTCGTCTCCACTGCCGAATTATATCGTCATCAAGACCAAATAGCAAGAGAAAAACCTAGCAAGCAAGAGATTTGGTTCCGCGCATGAAAAAGCCCCGGCTAGCGGGGCGATTGAGGCCAAGGTTGGCCAACGCGGTCTCAGTGATCGCTTTGGGATTCGAGGTAGTCGACGACTGCTTTCGCCGCATACTCGATCGCTTCGGATCGATCCTTGATCTCCTCAACGAGTTCAATGATCCTATCCAGTGCGACCCTGGCGTCTTGACTAACGGATTCATGCACTGGCCGCTCGACTGGCTTATCGTAGCCTGGTATTCCTAGTGACGCACGTCGTTTTTGGACGTCGCCCAATGACCGGCCAAGTTTGCCAGCTATGACGTGATCCCTGTGGGTCCCCAGGAGGTCGTCCTCTTCCTGAGTCCAGTCCGAGTCGGCCGGGGCATCCCCGCTATAAGCCTTATCGTTCCAGCACGTCGGTATGCGCATCTTGCAGCGTCGGTTGTAGACGACGCTCACAGTGAGCCCAAGCTTTGCGGCAACCTTGTAGTCCGGCATTGTTCCGAGGATCGCTGTCTGCTCGTCTGTCCATGTGTTTTTTCGGCGACTGCGGATCGTTTGTTTTCCCACGCTGCCTTGAGATTCGCTGGCCGATTTTTGCAGCCTTTCTCTGATCTCTTCGGTGGATGGCTTGTTCGGGTTGTCGGCCATAATGCTGCCCAGATCGCTTTAAATTCGCCTGTGGTCTCGCCACGAGTGGACTATTGTATCCACTGTGGCGGAGCCACGCAACGTGTCGCACTCACGTCCTCAGGAAAGGTCGAGAACGCAGGTAAGGGGATGGATCGCCACGTCTTCGCTGTTGGCTAGGTCGATCCACGGCTCAAGATCGTCGACCCACACGAGCGATTTTGCCCGTTTGCCTTCCCGGTTGTCAATCACGAGGTATTCCTTATAGGGATGCTGGCCAGGCATCCGGAGAATCGGCGACTCGACAAACTCGACGTAAATTTCAAGACCTGATCGCGCAGCGCGTTTGATCCAGTGCCAGATTGTCGATTCGCTAGACTCAGCGTAGTCGTCGACAAGGTGGATCTTGAAATCCTGGCTGTCGCCGGGCTCGAATTCTTTAACGAGGTACTTGGTTAGGGGCTGCATGGCTTTCTCCTCAGTGTTTGCTGTTCAGGATGGCTCGCGCCATCGTCTTGGCTTCCTTCTCCGATCGACGTGGGTATTTCTTCTCGGTTTGCAAATCCTTGAGTATCCAGCAGCCAGGATGACCCGGGGCCAGGTGTACCAAGTGAATCGTAAACCGGCCGCAATCAGATGCGAGGCTTTCGCTGTTGCATTTCCATGTGATGCGTTTCATGGCTTCTCCTCAAATAAATGACGAGACTGTTCGGCCGACTAGCGGCGCATACCATTCGTAGAACGCCGTGATTGAACCGGTCTCCGCTCCTTCTCGCCTTCCTGGCAACCGCTTTTGAAACTCCGTCATGTGCAGTTCAATGCGTGGCATATAGTCGTCATACGACGGGAAATAGTCCCACCGCACGGAGATGACTTGAAGCGATAGCCGAAAATCTCCATGTATGGTCTTGGATTGAATCGTATCCCCGACCCTCGGAACGGCTGGAAGCTTGTCCGGCCATCGCTCGAAAGATAGGTCTAGGTTTGTGTGGCAGATCACAGAAATCATATATTGGCTCCTTAAGACATACAGGCGAACAAAGGTTCTTCGCTCTCTTGCCAGACGATAGGCGACCCACTAGGCCCATTGAACTCGACCACGAACTGCTCAGCCCGACTCCGAGTCAACCCGTCGTGCGTGGCCTCCCACCGTCCGATTCGCTTTCCCTTGGCGGACACAGCACGTATGGCAACCTCGTAGTACCCTGTTCGTTCGCCGCAATCGATAACTTCGCGGCACGATGCCAAGTAGCGAATCCCGTTCTCAAGCTTGATGTTGATTCCACAAATCGTTTTCATGGCTTCTCCTCAGAGCAAAACGCAAGACGAAACGGGTTTCGCAACGCTCGCAACCGGCTTACTCGCCGCGATCTTCGCCAGTCGAGCCCCAGCCAAGTCGCGAGGACGACGTGACTCGCTCTCGACGAACCGAACCAGACGACGAAAGGATATCGCACCGTCCACCACAAGCCCCCTGATCGCATCCAGAGCGGGCGGCACACCGGCTAGCCCCTCGGACCACCAGAGGTCAGCCAAGAGTCCTTCCGCGTCCAGATAGAGTGCCTTGGCCTCGCTCTCGAATTCCAGATGTTCGCATCGATCCCGGAACCGTGCGTCGAACCGGCCGGGATCGTTGGTCGTGAAGACGATCACAGTCTTGCCGTACTCGCCCGACTGCAAGGCTTCGAGAGCCGAGAGCCAGAGTGACCGGGCTTTCGTCGACATTAAGTCCGCTTCGTCGCACAAGATCAACTTCCAACCGTTGCCCAGGCCGACGAATCGGCACAGGTCGAGAGCCGACTTGACCGACTCCGCGTCCATCTCGCCCGACTTGATGTGGATGAAATTCTGGTCGTTGATCCCGAGTTCCTTGACCAGAGCCAGCGCGGCCGTCGTCTTGCCAACGCCGGTCGAACCGGAGAACAGGAACGCTTGGGGATAGGGTTGATCGACGAAATCGGTCAGGCTCATGACCGCGAATGACTGGCCGACGATCTTGGAAAGGGTTTCGGGGCGACGGCGTTCGGTTAGAGCAAGCATGAGAAGGTTCCTTGTGTATCAGATTCCCGGTTTGGTGATACGCTGGACGCTCAGCGTATCGTGGGTGAGACGCAACGAATCACGAGTGGTAATCGACGGTCACGGCCAGCCAATCATCGTTCGGCGTGTTCCTAGCCGCGTACTCTGGCTTGTAGTCGCCAAGCTTTTCTCGCAGCGCGTCGACCGTCGAGCGGACCAGCCCATCCCATCGGGTATCAACCCAACTGACGCCGTTCCACATGTCGCCTTGGATCATGTAGGTGGCTTCCAGTTCACCTCTATGATTCGGCCCTGCCACGATGACGCGGAATGCCTTCAGCGATGCCGGAACGTCGCCGAGACGCATGATGTCGGGAAATCCGTTGCTGTCCTCGTGCTGGTCGTTGTAGTGCCGGAACATCGGGCAAACCTTGATCGGCGATTCAGGGAACGACTCGCACCAGAGAGCGTCAACCATCGGAATCTGACTGGACGGTGCCAGCTCCTGTTTCCCGAACTGAACGCCTCTGACCGTGACTTTCTGGTTTGCCAGTTCGGTGTTGAACGCCCTCAGTCGATCCGCGTCGAACATCGCCTCCAGTTTCACCCCAGCGAATCGGCCGCCGATGACGTAGAAATCCCAGAATGCGTGATTGCTGCGGTTCCCGTCTTCATTCTCGCCATTCTCGTCGAACGGCTTGAGGACCTGTTCGATCGCCGCTTTGATGTCATCGACCGGCGGCATGATGATTTCTAGGTGATAGTGCAATTGGTTTTCCTTGATATGATATTCGTTATTTGGACGCCAAGGTCAGTCGACAAGCCGAATCGCTTCAGCGAACAGGTAATCCCAGTTCTTCCCGCGTGCGATGTAAACCCCATCGCGACCGCACTTGAACCACCTGGCGTCCGAAAGAACTCGCGGCTTCGTGTACGACGCGATAGCGACTCGTCCTCCGGCTTCGATGTGCTTGATGATCTCGGCGTAAGCCTTGCGGGCCGCAGCCCATTTGCCGTAGTAATTCGCTTTCATCTTGCTGTTTGCGATCATCTGTCTGTCTCCCGTTCGTGGTTGGCGTTGCGTTCGTGTCTCGTTTCGTCTTACATCCCAATAATACCACACAATCCCCAGAAAGCAAGACATTTCCATTGCCGTTTGCGGAATCCTGAGTCGAGCCGAATACCAACAAAAAAAGGGATGAGCCTAAGCCCACCCCCTGCCCTGCGTCATTCTGTCTAGCTCAAGGCGTGGAAAGGGCCAATCCCTAGTGATCTAGGGTCTTTTGCCCATCCCGGTGTTCGACGTCTGCTGGCTCTTTCAGATGCTTCGGGCTAACTTCGCTTCCGGCTTTTTTTTCTTGCTCATCACATTTAGACCGGGACGTCTGGCCCATTGCAGGATCGATTACCTGCCCGTTGCCCGGAAAACCCGCGATTGCGGGAAAGCTGGTTTCGCTAGCCTGATTCGGCCGCCCCTTTGCACGGCCTAGCATCACTCAGGGAGGTTTTAACCTGATGCCCGTCCTCGTGGCCCTTACGAGCTTAGGAGGAATCACCGGGCCTACTGACAGGAGCCCCGGAGCACCGCCGGGCCGAAACCCGGAACGTCGAACAGACCTCTTCTTTCCCTATTTTGTAGTTTAGCAAATCGCTTGCATGTTTGCAAGGCTAATCAAGGGAATTCTCTTGCTCAGCTTCAAGAATTTCGCGTCCAATCTGTTCGGGATCGATCCCCGCGTCATTGAGCACGGATTTCACCTCAATGAAGCAGTCGTCTGCGTCGTAGAATTGCGATTCCTCATCGAGGTAATCGACCATGGTGTCGGCAATCAAGACAAGCAGGCTGCGAATCTCGGAAGTCGCGAGCGAGCTGAGCTTTTCATCGATCTTCTCTCGGATCGCACGACGAAGCTTGGATCGCGTCATTCTGCGGACTCCTGTGCGTTGGCCAGGGGATCAGACTTCGATTTCACGCCAACCTGCCAACGGATCGGACTGGCTGGCGACGGCTTCGAGTAGGGCGACCACCTCGGCTTGGGTGCGGTATGGACGGTCGTTCCAAGAACCTAGAGACGTCGGGCTAACCGGAATCGACAGGTGCTTGCATGCAAGACGCACGATTTCATTGGTGTGCGTACAACTTCGATCGTCGGCGGTATGGATCGCCGCAACGACGCAGTAGCGCCAAGATCCGGCAATCTCGACCTTGTAATCATTTTTACACCACCCCTGATCCACCAGATCGCGGGCTCGCAGCGACACCTCTCGGGTTTCGTGCGTCACGATTCGTCTCCCATTTGATTAGCCACGGCTTCGAGTAAAGCAATCACTTCGGCTTGTGTGCGACCCGGAGCGTCGTTGTAAGCTGTGATTCCGCAGTGCCCACGGCCGTTCAGGTATTTACTGACTTCAAATGCCGCACTGAAATCGTGCGGAGGCTCAAATTTAGCCAATGCTGCAAGCATGCAATAGTAGTGTTTGCCGTCCACGTATTTGTGGCCCACTTTTTGCGCCCAGCCTTGCCGAATCAAGTTAGCCGCCGCGAGGATAGTTTCTCGGGTTTTCTTTGTCATGGCCTCCACTCCTCAGAATTCGTAGGTTTCAAGAGCGTCGGCTAATGCGGCTTTGCCAAGCGAGGTGATGCGGTAGCAACGCAGGAGGGCGAATTCGTCATCGGCACCCGCGTGCCGAAAAGAAACCTCGATAAGTCCAGATTCCTGAAGCATTCCCGCTCCCTCGTAGAACTCCGGCACGGAGCAACGGATTCCCACCGCATTGAGAGTTCCATGAACGTCTTGGGCGGCAGCATCCAAGAAATGGCCAGTGATCTCCCGAAGCACTAAGAACTTAAACGGAGCTTTTTTCTTCGTCATGACCAATCTCCTGAAAGAAACTTCATGGTTTTGGATGGGCGAAAAGATTAACCGTTAGTCAATCTTGGCCATCTTTGTGATCGAGATGCGATGGCATCCCATGAGGCCGCAAACCGTGTCGTGCTTCTCGACGATGAACTCCCCTGACATGCCCGCGAGCATGGCATAAGCGGCTTCGATCGCACTGACCTTGCCGGACTCCCAACAGGCTTTGATGTTTCGCAGGGTATAGTAGGTTTCCGATCGCATGGCTTGCTCCTAACGTGGATTGAGGATTGGAGTTGGGACTCGACTAAGCCTTTCGTCGATCTACTACACCGCGTAGTAGTTAGATGATTGGCTAATTAATGGGTGGGCTCAGACAAGTTGTCTTAGAGCGGATTTTTTGGTTAGCCTAAAACATGAATTTTGGTTAACCAAAAACAACCTCATTTTCCCTTGATGATTTTGGTCATGCGGCTGATGTCTTTGTGCAAGTTTTCCATCATTCGGCCGATCTCCCAATACCGACCATCGCCCTTGTTTGAGGTGGTCAACATGTTGCGGTACATGCGGTACTCGGCTTTGAGGATGGATCGCTGATTCATGAGCTGATAGCAGGCGGCTTGATGTTCGGACATGGGATTGTTCCTTGTGGTCAGATGTTGATGAAACGAGCGGCATAGCGAATAGTGCGTGAACGCTGATAGTAGTCGCGTCGTGCTTGGAGGAGACTGTATCGCCTGGCCCGTGCCGATCGTGCTTCAAGGCTTTGGGCTTGCTTGCGAGCGTTGGCGTCGATCGGCAGAGGTGGCATGGTTGGTCCTTTCGTGGTTGGGGTTAGCTGATGACCGTGAACCCGCCGCAGCAGCAATCCTTGATGCCGCACAGCTTATTGTCGATGCGACGGATCAGGGCTCGCTCGGCGTCGTTGGCCTCGTGGTACTGGACCCGCTCGCGGATGGCGTCGATCTGGTCGGCGGTCTTAACAGTGCGGGCCGTGGTGTTGTGGAAAGTGTTCTTGATGGTGGTCATGGCTCTGCTCCCTGTGTTTAGGTTTTTCTCTTGCTCCCTTGCTCTCACTGTCCCAACTATACCACATATTGTTGGCATGTCAAGACAGTAAGGAAAATTTCTTGCTTTTGGTTTGGCGCATGAAAAAGCCCTGGTCTCCCAGGGCTGCGGTTGATCAGGCTTTCGCTGACTTCGGTTTCTTCTTCGCGTCGAACTCGGCGGCGTGGGCGATATCGATCGATCTGATTACCACGTCTGTTCGCGTGGCTGGCGAGATACCGCCCCATCTCACCTTCAGGTCGGCGATCTTGGCCTGCGTGACCTCGGGGATGCGGATTTGGCTCGGGGGGATGGCTGGCATCAGATGTCCTTTGATTCACGGGCGGCGCGGCGAGCCGCCTTGGCGGCCTTGCGCGATTCAACCCGCTTGCGGATCTGATCAGGCGGCTGCTTGCGGCCCTTGACAGCCGCGAGGAGCGCGGCGCGGGTCTGCGGCGGCAATAACGAGCCTCGTTTCGCCTCGGCCATCTTCGCTCGATTCTCGGGCAATGCGGCCTGGCGGCGGCCCTCGGCCGCGACGTCGTCGGGCAGCTTGATCGGCTTGTATTCACGATGCAGCCGGCTCGTCCCTTCCGTGACGCGGCCGACGCCCAGCGCCTTGCGCCAGGCCCAGACCGTCACGACGCCGACGCCCCAGTGATGGGAGACGGCGATCTCGCTCTCTGTCCGCACGGCTCGGGCCAGGTCTTCGCATAGGATGAGCGACGGCGACCCCGTCTTGAGTACGCGGGGCCATGGGATCGGGGCGTCGCTCAGGCCGCCGACGCGGACCTCGCGGCCTAGGCGTTCGCAAGTCAACACGTCACCGCGTCCGACGGCCGGCGCGGCATAAGGGCCGTGCAGCAACCTGAGACGATCGACGCTCATCGCAACTCGTCCAACCGGAGCCCAGTCGTCGTCAGCCACTCGAAAAACGCGGGGACTTGCTCAGCCGGAACGTCAGCGTAGATGTGCAATGTGATGTACTTACGGTCGTCGACCGGACGGCCGTAGGCGTCAAAGAAAGCAATCCTGTCGTCGTCCTCGGCGGCCATCCAGAGCGTGTCGTCGTTGAGATCGCGGACGCCCGAGATTCGGACCATGCCGGCTGGGATATTCAGGGGGGCGTCGTCTTGGTTGTGGTAGATCGTCATTGGGCATTTCTTGGCATGCGGGTGGCCCGCTGGACTATCCAGCGGGGCTGAAAGGAGCGTGTCAGTCATCATCTTGCGGCTCGAAATCCAGGATCAACCGGTTCGACGCCTTGTCTACGACGTCGGCGATTACAAGGACATCCGGCAGCTCGTCGTCGGTGAATCCAGCGTCTTCGGTCGTCGTCTCGTCGTCGTATTCGACCGGAATGATCACCGGAGTCAGCCCGAGAGCCTTGGCGGCCCGAAGACGATGGCACCCCTCAAGGGCCACCCACACGCCGCCTGCGTGCCAAGCTACACGGATCGTCGGGGCTCCCATCGTCGCCATCTCGGCCTTGACCTGCTCAAGATGGTCGGCGTCGAAGTGGTTGTGCAACAGGGCGATGGCAAGCTTCCGGGTGGTCATCGGTCATCTCCCGATTCATCCTCGCGTCTCTCGTCTCCGCACCCAAACTATACGCCGCGTGTAGCTACACGTCAAGTGGGTGTGGCAGAATTTCCTTGCTTTTCTTTCGTTGCATGAAAAAGCCCCCTGCCTGCGATGGTCGGTCGCGGACAGGGGGCCGGCGTGCCTCACTGATAGCTTGCTGCGGTTAACGTCGCTTGGTTCACGCTGTTGGTGTAACCTGTCCAGCCGCACGACGACCCGCCCCCACTCACAGCTTACGGGGCGAGAGAGCCAGCCTAGGAGTCGAACCTAGGGGCCGACATTGGCGTTGGTGCCGTTGTCGACCGCGTCATCCTTGCCTGGCTAGATCGAGTTATACAGAGTTTATCGCGGTATTGGATAAACTCGGAATAGGTTCCTAGGCTTCGCTGTCGTCTTCGAGACTCGCGGGGGTGCGGATCGTCGGCAGCCATGGCTTTCCCCCTCGGAGCCCATTCGGTTATGCGTCGGCGTTGCCCTGGTCACTCCCAGCTTTTCGCCCAGTCCGGCAGTTCTGGCGTGTCGTTTCCGTTTGGCCCATCGGCAATGCACTTCTCGGTTGCCGCCCTCAGGTTTGCAACATGCTTCTCGATCGCCAGCAGGTCCTTCATCAGTTCCGGCTTAGGGTCTTCCTTATTGTAATGTTGGCTGATCTCGCAGTCAGCCACGAACCACGTCGCACGATCGCGGACTAGTCCAGCCATAAACCTTAGATACTTCAACTGCCTCCCGTCGCAGTGCTGGGGTTCGGCTTGGTAGTCGTCATCGTAGGGACTGGAGTAGTTGTCTGGTTCCTTGTCGGCGGCTTGCTTGGCTTGCTCACTGGTCACGGCTTGCCCTCCCCTCTGTTCGGCTTGAGGTCGAAGTTGAAAGCCGCCACATCAAACGACCATTCCGTGCCATCCTCGTCCTCGCAAACGACGGTTGCGTACACGGCGTGCGGGCTAGTCCTTCCTCTGGCCAAGACTCGCACAGGATTGACGTGGCCGGTCGGCTTTGGCTTGTCGTCCTTCGTCACGCCATCTCCTATGCACCTAGTTTGTCAGCCCACATTCAGCCCCATGGCGTCCGCAACCTCGCTGGCGTAGATCACAGCGGCCTGCTTGTGGTCGTGCCTGAAAGCCTTCAGGACGCACCGAAAGCCATCACCGACCACTTCCACGGCCCACTCCGGAAACCCGTCCCTGGACTCACTACGGCTCACCTCGCGAACCACGACAGCCGTGACGCCTACCGCACCGTACATGCCGTCGGTGGCATCACCGATCTTGTCGTCCACCTCGATCGCAGTCAGGACGTCGTTCATTGTTCTTGTCATCGGTCTAGCTCCTTGTGTCAGCCGCCCCTGCACAGCCCCCAGGAACACCCCGGAGGCCCATCCCCTGCACATCCCCTCAGAACTCCACCAGAACAAGCTCTTCGCTGTAGGACAGCGTACGCATGGCCTCCCGCTCGATCGACGCCTGGCCCATCCCAATGCCCCTCAGCAGCAGCAGGGCCGCACGAGCAACCCCGTGCTCGGCCTGCCCCACCGGCTTGCGGCGAAGGACCAACAAAGCCTCGTCAACGCTCATCTCGGCGGTCAGCATGGTCGTCATGGCAAGCCCCTTGTTCTGGCGTTCCTCGTCTCCACACCCTAAGTATACACCCTAGGCAAGCAAAGTCAAGAGATTTGTTCTGCATTGCAAGAGATTTCTTTTGCCCCCATGTGCAGAGAATCAACATGGATTGGCACAGTCTGTGACGCAAAGCATGTGCATGCATGGAGAAGGGAAGGACGACCATTCCTATAGACCGGGTGGGTAGGCGATCGCTTATGTTAAACAGGCCGGGGGCTTCTATTGGCATAGGGGCATCCCCCAGCCTCACTCAGATCCCCCACCATTCTTCATATCGACTCTCGCTTATCCCTCATCCTTCCCATCCACTCTCCTTCTGGCGTCAAGCTTTGGCCAGTGACGTACGGGGTCTCGCACTCCAGGCACGTCACTGAATGCGTCTCCATCCTGCAATCCCTGCCAAAGCAGTGATAGAATCTATGTCCTGAGTCGCATTCTGGGCACGCATTGTGGGTATCGTGTTCGACCTTGTTTTGTTCTCGCACTTCCATCCTCTTCGCGTCTTGCCGGTCTTTCCGAGCTTCCTTCTGAGCATGAGGCAGTAGTTGGTCATCTTGTGCTGACTGTCCCTGGACACTTCGATCACGCCACGAAGGGTTTTCTCGGCAAGGTCCAGCCTGTCGGCATTGACCATCTTCTTTATAACCTGGACTTCTTCGGCCATGATCATGAGGCTCAAGTGCAAAGCGTGAAGCTCCTCCGTGTTGATCTCCTCGGCGGCCGGGGTGGGCGTCGGAGTCCCACCCTGAATCTCGGTATCGTTTGGCATAGCTTCCTCATTTTTGCAGCCGCAGAATTTTTCTGAAAAGGTCATGCACCTACTCGCTCTCAGGAAGCCCCTCGAACGGATACCACTCTTCCATTTCACGCCGAGCAACAACGGTGTTTGACCAATCGATAATCGAGGCTGTGTGCCTTTGCATGACCTCGGTCTTCATGTGTCCGTCGTATTTCTCGCCGACCATTTCCGAGTAGATCCAGTTATTCAGGCCACATTCAACGCGTAGCCTTCCGCAACGGTATCGGACGTAGACTTCCTTGCCGTCGTCCGCGATTCCCTCCCATTGCGTGGGGCATGCGGTGTAGCCTTCTTCGAGAAACGCTACTGCGATTCGTTTTCGCTCACTCACTGGCAATCCTCCACAGGCTTCCGAGCTTCAATCTTGCCGTACATCATTGGGAACTTGTCGTCGCCGTACAGGTCGATGTAATACTGGCTATCTCCGATGTAGGTGCTTTGCTTGGACATCATGAACTGGACCGTCTCTTTCGCCAGCTTCTCGCAGTACCACTGTTCCTTGTGGCAAACATCGAGATCAATGACGACTTGCACTCTGTTCCAAATCCTCGAAGCCCCCTGCTGCAATTCCTCACTCATCTTTCACCACCCCAATCCTGCTCACAACCATCGGCATGGAATCGTGAAAATACCGCCTGAGCTTCCGAATTCCATTTCCATCCAGTTCCGAGTGTCGATCGATGATCCAGAGGATATCGCCGAACGCTCTCTCGCTGGCTTCGTTTTGGTCGTCGCTCTCGTAGACGTCCAGTTCGATGAGGATCTTGACATTGTGCGGCTCGCTCATGTCTTATCTCCATAAAACGCTTAACCCGAAATCGAGACTTCAAGCGACGACGGGTTCCTGGCTTTCAGTAGGTCCCGATAGACGATCGCACGCTCGAAGTCCATGTGCTTCGTCGCAGTGTCCAGCAGGGATTGGATGCGAGATTCCGGCTTTGGATATTTCCGCCTCGGCAATCCGGGTTTCCATGAGAACAGCCTGAAGCTGGCGATATTTGTGTACCTGGACTCGTTGAATACGGCCCACCACATATTGTTAATGTTGTGGTAGACCGTGGCCTTGCTGAGCCGGTTGTTGAGGTCGTAGAAGTATCTCACGTCCCCGTCTTTCAGGGCTACGCCGTCGCCGTCCGTAATGTTGTAGCTTTGGCGCTCGCGGGCATAGAATCCTTTGCCCTGGAAATCCTCCAGCTCCTTGCGTCGCTGCATTACGTTAGCGAGGGCCGACTTGTGGGTGACCTTGGAGTCGTCCGCAAAACCCTCTTTGAGAAGCATGGATCGAATGCTGTTCACTGCCTTCTGGTATCGCAGGCGGATCAGGTAGGGCATCTTCTTCAGCCTGTCGAAGTCGTACTTCCCGCCGTTCCGATTCTCCGTGACGAAGTTCTGGAAGAACTCCAGTTTGATCATCGCTGGGTGAATCTCGGCACAGAATTCCAAGCCCTTCAGGCATCCGTAGTGAAACGTCGAAGCGAGCGATGGATATAACTTAACGATACGCGGATCTCTCATCCAACTAAACTGCTGCCGCTTCAGCATGCGGCGGATTTTGTCGTACAACTTGCGATCCGACCTTGCTTCCGACCAGATGATAATCGTTGTATCGTAGATGTTGAATCTTGGTCCTTTGTCGCTCAACTGCGCATCTCCTTGTAAAACCCATTGACCGCTTCCACGAACAGTTCGACGTATTCCTTGCGGATCTGGCCGACGCAGGACACGCAGTACTCCAGATCGTTCTCCCCTAGCCCCGCCGTGGTGACGACGTACCTGCATCCGCATTCCTTCACTGATTCGATGTGCCACGGGACAGGGTGTCGTTCATTAACGTTGGTTTCCGTGCCGGGCGTCTTGTTCAATGCGTCGATGACGTACTGACAATTCGCTATGTTCATGGCTCCGCAGTCATTGCATTCCCGTCCATCCGGGTCGACGATGATCCGGCACCAGCAATCGGGTCCAGAGAAGCAAGGCTTCATGGTCCATGGCTCGCTCATCCTTCCTCCGTTTCACCACGCACAAGATTTGGGATCGACGCCGATACTGAGAGCGAGCCTTGGCGGGCATAGGCTCGGTCTGGATTCCGCCTGCCACTGGCATTCATGCGATCTCGGGCAGTCGAATTCCTTCGGTGTTACGCTGGTCTTGGTCCGCTGGACTGGCCCGATCTGGAGCGTTCCGCCTTTGCGTTGAACCTCGTAGACCTGCGACACGGCCGTGCGGCATCCGTCGCAATGGTCTTTGCTCCAGAACATGCAGCCATCGTTTTCGATGTCGTCGTGGTTCGGGCAGACCCCGTCTTTCTCTCCGGTCCACGGCGATCCATCCGGCGCAAAGAGTGGGCACATGGTGGCTGGACAGAATCGGGTCTCGCTCATGATCATCCTTTCAGGATCGAGATCGCTTTGTCCGCGTCGGCGTCGGTCAGCCCGATGTCGCCCTGGGGTTGAACGAACGGATGCAACGGCGAGATATGCAGGTCCATGTCATCGATGACTACGTACTTCCCGCAATGGCCGTTATCTTTTCGCCACTGATGAATCTGCCAGCCGCGCTCTTTGACTTCCTCGTCGGCCGGCGTCCGCCCCACCAGGCGATTGGCGACAACGCCGTGCGTTCTCAGCAGGTAGTCAAATCCGACGAGGCTCATGGCTTTGCCGATGAGCATATATCGCCACGCCGAGGAAAGGACAATGCGGGCGTCGGTCTCGATCAGGATGCGATTCAGCCTCGCCACGCATTCTGGGTCGACAGAGTTGGATTGCGACATTTCGTTGTATTGGTGGCGATTCAAAACGCCATCAATGTCCAAGAAACAGATCTTCATGGTCATATGTGTCTCCAAGTTTTCCGATTGACGATCATGCAGACATTGCAAATTGTTGTATTGAATTCCACGGCTATTGTTTTAAGTAGATGTCCTTCCTGGCGTCTTTGCCTGATACCAAGAATGGCGTCCTTTCCCAGTGTTCCGAAGTTCGCGTAGCTTGTTGATGGCTTTGTGATCGCCGTTTCTGGATCATGGCCATATCTTATTCGTTCTATCAAGCATTCGTAGTCTACGCAACATCGCGGATCATCAGCCCATTCGGCGACACTCTTGGTTTCGCCGAATGCCGTGGCCATTACATTGGATCTTCTGTTTCTGTTCTGTTCCTTGCGTGTTATCCACCGGCAATTGCCGGGCTCGTAGTTCCCGTCGTTGTCAATCCGATCAATAGTGAGTTCGTTCGAATATCCATTGCTGAGCGCCCATGATTTGAATGCAACATAGTCGGTCAGCCAAGACTCATGGATTGTAATCCCTCGGCCCCCATATCTTGGGTACGCAGGCTCGTTGTCGTTATAGCAGCGAGTTTTCATCCCGCTCCAAATCCGGTACAGCCTGTCCTTGGTGCCCTCTCCGTGCTTGAAATTTCTGTGTTTCGGCGCGTCGTCGTTCAAACGTCCTCTATCGCGTTTCTCACTCATCCCTCACCTACTTCCGTCGTCTTGATCCTTCGTTGTTGGACCGGAGTAAAGCTCTCATCTTGGGCACTTCGAATGAAGTCGACAACCAATGCTTGGGTCGGCCATTTCCATTCTGGGGCATAGAGCCTGAATCCACACTCCTCGTTATCGCATTGATAGCTTATCCTGTTGGGCGGCACGAAGCAGTGAAGGAAGTGAAAGGTAATCGTCATATTGAAGCACGACGGGCATTTCAGTTTCTCGCTCATCCTTCTCTCCCTTCATTGGATTCTCGACGATCAAACAGCTCCTCTTGAACGAACGTCCGGTGCTGAAACGTCAGGGTGTAGAAATCGCAAGCCTGCCGCCAGACCTTGTACTTCGCATAGTCCTTGTCTGCTTCCCAGAGCTTCTTGACTGCGTTACATAGTTGCTCCGCTTCCTTCTCCAGAATCACGGATTGTTCGTCGAGCGGCTTTCGGTAGAACGAATAAGGGTCGATCATCGGTCCTCCTTCGCGTAAAACTCTACTTCGCCTCTCGCTTTACCAGTCCTGGCGATAAGTCGGGCGCCGTCAGTGAACCTAATCGACTCATAAAAGCCATCGTCTTGGGGCCTGTGCAGTTCGACTACGCGACTCTTGCTGAACTCGATCGCTTCGAGCACGTTCAGTTTTCGCCAGCCGTTTGTGCCAATCATTTCCCCTTTCTCTCCGGCTCAAGGAACCTTCGCTTTGCCCAGTAGCAATTATTTACCGAAGTATCAGGGACGTATTCCTCTTCGACTCTGACTGTCTCCAGCCAGCGAGACTCGCGAGACAGGTCGGGATAGACGATATCGACCGAGAGCCAAGCGAACCACTGGCGTTCCCGCCTGTCGCCCCTTCGTGGCGGTGCTGGGTCGATCCGTCTCATTCTTCCTCCTCCGCCTCTTTATTCCACCGAGAGCCATCTTTGAGCCACGCAATCAGGTAGTCGATCGCTGCTTACCTATCTTCCCGGCCCAAGCCGCCAAGTTGGTCATCCATCTTCTTGAGGACAAGGTCTACGGCCAGTTCGACGTTCCGTGGCAGGCTTCTCATTCTTCCCTCCATTGATTGCAGTACTGGCACTCGCAATCCTTAAACGGAAGCTCGCGATGATGGTTGTGCCGCCAGATTTCGTCGGCTTCCTTCATCCTGCCGATGTGGACGCATACGGCAAATCGCCTCCCGTAATCAGCAGACCCAACTTTGAGCAGAAACCGTCGCCCGCTCATACAGAAGTTGGTGCACTCGTTGCTCCGCAAGGCGGTCATGCTCATCCTTCCACCTCCGCTTCCGACCAGTCAAGCACGTCTTTGGTTAGCCCCATCATCCTGGCGGTCGTCATCTCGCCGTCGTAGCCGTGACCGCAGTCGGCGTATAGGATCTCGATGTCATTCACATCAACGCTCAATCCTCCCCATCGATAACGGATATAAAGATCACTTCCATTCTCCGTCTTTCCAACCCACTGCGACGGGCTTATTGAGCACGTCATGATGATCGTCTTCACTTTGGGCTTCATGGTTTCTCCTTCACCTATCCGACAACTCAGCTCCAGTCGCCCGATCCCGCATGATTTGCTCGGCGATCTCGACTCCGGCTTTATAGGCGATGTCTGTGTAGGGATGCGGCCCAGTTGGACCTTGGCAATCCGGGTTCGACGGCAGCACCGCGTGCGGGTTGGATTCGAGAGTGTCTCGCATGGCCGCCTTGAACCATCCGGAAACCTGTTCGGCGATGTCTCGGTCTCTCATCTTTCCCCCTCCTATTTCCTGATCCACTTTCCACCGTCAACAATGTAGCCGTTCCATGTTTCGTTTTCTCTGCACGTGGCCCACCTGTCCTTCCACGCATAGCAACTCCCCATCCAGGCCGACCAACTTCCATCGGTGTGCTCAATATTGACAATTGCGCGTCCAGCCCACTCGAAGACTAGCACTCCTCCCACCGCGTCCACCTCGTCCGGCAGTTCAATCTCGTACGTCACGGGAATTATAGTCATGGATTCGTCTCCTTCGCGGGGGCGTTCGCGGTCTTGTAGAGCTTATTGAAGTTCTGCGTCGTCCTGGCCACCGCCAACGCCAGTATAACGGCGACGCATGACGTGATGACGAACGGCGACATTTCGCTCCAGGTCAGCTTCATCCTTCCGCCTCCAACTTCCTCGCCACGGCCCTGAGCGTGTCGACGACTTCCTGCTGGGTGCGGCCTGGATCGTCGTTCCATGGGTTGAACGTCGTGAGTCCAAGATGCATGCCAACGGCGTTAACGGCGGCCTCAAATTCTCGCCCCGGGCGTCCAGGAAACGCAGCCACATGGCCATGCCACAAGGATGTCAAACAGTCCTGGCCCAACTCGGCGTACTCCGCCGCCCTATCCAGAATCTTGACGATCGTCGCGTTATCGCTCATTTCGAGTCTTCCTCCGCCTTGGCTTTGCGCCACTCGTCTTTAAATTTGGCCTCTGCGGCTTGAATAGCCTCGTCGCCTTTGTTGTCTACTGTACTAGCGAAGATCGCGAACGCACTGTCGAGAACGCCAGGATGAAAATCTTTGAGTCTGGCTTGTGGCTTCAGGTCCGATTTGGTCTTGAGGATTGCGTGGAACGCCTTGGCTTCGGTAAGCCTCGCCTCAATCTCGCCGATTGTAGCTCCAATCTTCTCAATAGCTTCGGACGTCGGGCTGCCCGAGGCACGATCGAGATTTGGGACAAGCAGTCTCGCCTGCGCCGCAAGTCGATCAAATGCTCGATGGCCTCGGTTCCAAAATTTGCTATTGGCGTTGTCGCTCATCCGCCCTGCTCCTCCAGCATCCTCACCAGTTCATCCGCCATGTCTTGCACGTTAATCACATCCGCCGCCTGGTTTGGCACTCGCCTTTCGGCCACGGCGTGTTGCCAAACCCCGGTCTCCTGATACTGCTTGATCTCTTCGATAATCCTCAGATACCGAGCCACATGCGGCTTGACGTACATCTGGGCTTCGGTGTTGATCAAGATCAACTGGCGTTCTTCGCTCACGGGCCAGTGTCCTCGTGGTCGCCCGGCCCTCTCAGCAGAACTTCGCCCTTCTCATTGATCGCCCCGCGATCGATCATCTCCTGAAGTCGCTCTTTCGCCGGACCCTTGCTGTTTTCAATGATGGCTGCTTCTAACTGCTTGTGCAGCGGCAGGTGCCTAACGCTGTCTCGCCAGAGGATGTCTTTAATGTCGCCGGGAAGTGTGGTCGGCTTATGAAACACCATTGGCCCAAGCCATTCCGTCCGATAACCCTTATTCTTCATGCCGGCACAGCCGTTGAACAGGATGTGGTCGAGAGTGTCGATAACACGTTCCTCTGTCGATCCCGCCCAGTTGATCTCTTCAACCTCGCACTCCACCAACAGGTAAACCTTGGCCGTCTTCTTGTCGCTCATTCCACTTCCTCGAAAGTAAGCCGGTACGTCTTGCCAATTTGGAGGAACTCATCCTCAAGCTTCTCATAGAATCCGTCGTCCGGGTTTCGCGAGTCGTCCGTCATGGCTTCCAATTTGGTCATTACCGTCAGTTTCTCTCGGACGCTATCGTCGTCGAACAACGTCAAGATGATCGATAGGGATTTTGGCTCGTCGCTCATAACCCCTCCTTCCAACACCACGCAATCGGAACCGCCATGATCGCCCCGCCGATTCCAATTGGCCACCCTGGCGTATTGAACGCGATGTTCAATGCGTAGGCCGCAACCGCGACAGCGAACCCGGCGTTGAGCATCCAGTACATGAGGCCGGCGGTTCGCCTTGCTCTTGCATCGGCCTTCCTAGCCTGCTTGATGATCTCGTCGGCTTCCCCCTTGCGACCCAAGAACTCGCTGGCGTAGTTATCTTGGTGCGTCCAGTTCCCCATGGGTTCCATCATCACCCCTCCGTGGTCGCGTCGATCTTCTTCAGAACCAGACGCACCGCCATGTGCGCGATGCCTGCTAAGGCAAGAATCCCAGCGGCAAGCGCAAACAGCCGGTCGCCGTTGCTGTGATCCGAAGTGTGGTAGTTCGCCGCTATCGTCATCGCCACTACTGAGCCGGTTAATAGTGTGAGTGTAGCGGAGTTCAAGGCTTCAGTGAGTGCCATCAGCTTCTTGAGCCGCTTATTCGCCTCCGTTCCTACGTCTCGCCAGTTGTTTTCGGCCAGCATGGCTTCCCTGAAGATTGCTTCAATACTTGAGCATGTCTCAAGAAATTCTCGGGCGGACTCAGGGTGGCTCTCTTTTGGGGACCGAGCGACCGCCTCGTCGAATCGCTCTACTTCCTTTTCGCCCACTTTCTTGAGGTGGTCGCACATGTCGTCGTAATTGTCTCTGAGCCGCCCACACTGTGCTGCCATCCATTTGTCGTCCCATTGATCTTTAGCGTTACCCATTTGATTCTCTCTCCAACCAGAACGCCGAGTTGCAATCCCGACACACGAACGTCGTTTCAAACAAGCCGTCGGGCTCGGTTCGATCTCGTCGAATTACCCGACCGTCGCCGCACCCCTGGCATACAATCTCGGTTGCGTACCACGCACTGGACGGAAGCGGTTCGCCCGATTCCATCGCATCGATGGCTTCTTGAAGCGATGCGAGGACCTGCTCGCCAAGTTCGCTCATCTGCTCGCCCTCACATCCGCTTCGGGGTTCTCTTTGCACGCTTCAAGGTAGTCCTCGACCCACGGCACGAAGTTCTTGTACAAGCCCCAGCCGTTCTTGGCATTCAGCGCCTCGAACCTCGCTGGGTCGGACTTGAGCAACGCCAAGCCTTTCGTCAGCGGCTCGATTAACTGATGAGCCTTGGTGATCCCGATTTCTTCGGGTCGCCATAGCTCATTGCAGATGTCTGCTTCCGCAGCCATCGCATTGAGATTGTGCGTGATATTGGCCGAGTAGACATTGGTCGGCATCACGACTTCAAGGTAAACGTCAAGACTCACGCCTTATCCCTTCGCCAATCCCTAAACCCCAGATCGTCCAGAATCGGCCATGCGTTCCCCGTGGACAAGGCGTGCTTCTTGCCGTTGATCTGAATCACCCCAGGGCTGCCAAAGACAACCATCCAGTTGATGACATGGGCGATGTCCGGCTTAAGCGGATTCTGAAAAGCGATGCCGCTCTCCTCTTCTGTCTTCAGCACGAGTCCGGTAGGCAGAACCTCGTACTCGCCGTTCATCGTCTCGATCGTGCTTTGCCTTACCGTGAATCTCATTCAGTTTCTCCTTGACTGCACGGCGACCGTTTCCACTGCCGCATGCGTTTTCCTGCAATCGCATAAGCAGCGTCAGGATGCAGTCCCTGCGTAAGGCTTGGCTCTTTCGATACAGTCGATCGTCCGTACCTCATGCCAAGCCGATCAACCAACTTTGGCACCATGCTCACTCCTCGCTGTCAGTGATCCCGAAAAACACCACGTCGCCAAGTGCCAGGAAGTACTCGCGTTCTGGATGCCGGATAAATTCATGGCACCAAACCACGAGCTGTTCGTGAATTGACCCGTTGGTCTCGACGGCCTTTCGGGCTTCCTCGATTCGCTTGTCGCTCGCTGGAATCGACTTGTCGAGCATGAGGTCTGCCACGGCTTGCCTCGCGGACGACTCGGCGACGGCGTAGTGCGTCCTTTTGGACTGAGCGGAGCGGAGCAAGTCTTTACCCGTGTACGTAAAGACCCACCCTGCTCTCTTGGTGTCCGACCTGAACTCGTGATACATCGATTTCTCCTGGACTGTACGGCAACCTTAAACGCGTAGACCTTACTTTACCAGCACGCAGGACTGAAAGCAAGGAAAATCACTTGCTCTCCTCCGCTTTTTCGATAGCCTCCTGCTTCTTCCTGCACGCCCGCTTAACCATCTCGCTCGCCGCGTTCATTGCTCCTTCGGAATCCCGGCGTCTCCCGGTCGCACGGCAGTCAGTGGCTATTCGCAGGTATAGGACGATCAACCGCCGGTCCTCGTCGTCCGCATCGCAGACGTGGTTCAGGTTCACGGACAAATTCACATACCACTCGCGTTGGGTCATAGTTTTCTCCGCACGCACGGCAGTTCGGCCGACTTCAACGCATCTTCAACGTCATCAAGTTTCTCTTCCAGGTCGTTGAGCTTGTCGAGCAACCCCCGGATGATTTGCTCCTCTTTGACATCCGACATCAGGGCGAACAGCGTCTCGCGACGGCAGTCTCCTAGAAGGGTTCGGGCTTTCAGGACGGCTTCTTTTGTCTCGTTGTTCATTTCATCGCCCTTTCCATCATCCGTTCCAACACCGCCGAAAATCGGCTCGCCCGCTTTCGCTCGTCGTCGGTCATGGCGTCCCACGGGGTGTCCGACTTGCCCCGAACCGATTCGGCCTCGGGCGAATCAAGCAGGCCGCGATGTTCGAGGAGGCAGAGTTCGAGGATGCACTCCATTTAGCTGTCGTAAGCTTGGTTCATTCCGCCTCCCGCTTCAGGATCGCGATGATCTTTTCCAAGCGATACTGGTTCTCCTCCGGGTAATCCCAAAGGATGCTCTCGTTCAAGTCGACCGCAGCCGTCGCAATAGGGCTCGTCTTCGAGTTCAATATCGGCGATGTCATCATCATCTTCGTCGTCGTCCGGGAACTCATCCACGAGGTCGTATTGCTCCTTGACGATGTCGCGGATCTTGTCCAGCGATTTAACCTTGGACCTCATGCCAGCGATTTCCGTGTTTTTGGCGGCGATCGTGGATTCGCGTTCCCTGACTTCCACGCTGAACCTGTTCCGCTCCTGGATAAGCTGCTCCAGGCTTTTGTCAGCCTGAAGCTTCGTATTTAACTGCCCGATCGTCCGCTTCAGCTCGCCTTCAAGGAACGCGATCCGATCAAGCGATTCCTTCCAGCCGCGAGCTTGCTTGTCTAGCTCCTCCTCTGCATCCCTGGCGTCGTTCTTAAGCCGTACAACTGTCTGTGCCAAGTCTGCGCCGGCCGCTCTGGTCGCCTTCAGTTCCAGATCAAGGGCCATCTCAAGACCGCTCGGCTTATTCCACCATCTGATGATCCGCCCCAAAACACCCTTTCGTCCCGCTTCCGCCGCCGCTTCGTGATCCGTCGTCATTCCGCCTCCATGGTCAATGCATCCACGACCCGTTCGAATTCCACGATCACGTCTTCGATGTTGTTTTGCACCGCGTCCAGCCCCGGTGCTCCACCGTAGTTGTTGGCCTGGAACTCGGTCAGATCGAGGCTCGCTTCTACCAGTCGGTTGCGGATCAGGTTGATCCGATCCTCGGTCGCCATCGTCATGCATCCCTCCTGTTCGCTTTCGCCCATTCTTCCGCACCTTCCAAAGCTTTGTACTTATCCCGGAATTCACCGATCACGATCTCTGGCTCGTGCTGTGCGGTCGCCGACCAGTTCGACCGAGCCTCGTTGCATCTCGTCCCTCCCTGGACCGACAGGTTCCAGCCGTACGCCGTGCCCTGGAAAACATCTCCACTCTTTATCAACCAGAGGATTCGCCTGGGGGCGGGTCGCTTAGCGTCAGTCATTGCTCGTCAGCCTCCATTGCTTCCTGGCGGGGCGTGTGCATAAGTGTTGATGCGGTCGGCTTCTTCGCCTCATCCTGCCGCCGCCGATATTCTGGGTCGAAGTCGTATAGGATCGAGCTTTCTGAGACCTCGTACTTGCCGAGAGCGATCGTTCCGCCGTGGTCGTCAAACGCGAGTTTCTCGAAGTCTGGCCGAATTCCATCGCCGCACGTCTCAAACCAATCGAACGGAACACGGAATGTAGTGATTAGGTCGCCGCAGATGAACTGAATCTCTTTGTGGTGCCATCGAATGAACCCGCCGACGACCCGATCCGCCGCGTCAGGACATTCCAGGGCCTCGTCGAGCTGGTCTTCGGGCAGCCATCGCCACTTGAAGTCGTATCTCATCGCTTCCCCATTAATCGTGCTCGTCCACGAGCGTCACTATGCCCTTGGACCCATCCTCCGTCGGCGTGATCGTGATGTACACGTCGTAGCCAGAATCCGTGGCCATTTTGATTGCGTAGGCCCACCGCTCCTCATCGATCGCTTCCTGTAGTTCTTCCGGTAGATCGCTCATGGCGTGCCTCCGTTCACCGCCCGGTTAATCCCTTCCACCGCCGCGACGCTGTCCGAATGATCGTTGGCTGCCCGGAAGCTGATGTCGACCTGGATTCCCAGAGCGCTCGCGTAGGTGTTGAGATCCCGCAAGTTGATCTCGCCGTCTTCACTGGCCTCGAAATCATCGATGTCGTCCGAACACCAGTTAGTGCGGGCCGAGAGTTCATCTATGGTGACGCCTGCGACAGCTCGGCCCACGCACAAAGCATTGATAATGACCCTGTTCGCCTGATACCAGCGAAACTCGTCGAGGAACTCGGGGCTTGCGGTCGCGGCGAGCATCTCCTGGATGTTGTAGTGCGGGGCGCCCTTGAGTTTGATGTTCGGGTCGTTGGGCGAGTGCATCTCTCCGGCGAAAACACTGGCGTCTCCAGGCTCACGCTTACTTCTCAGGCTGTGCATGATCCCTAGTGCGGTTCTGCGAAATCCCATCTCGTCTCCCTGGCTAGTCGTCGTAGCCGCAATCAGTCCACACGAAATCGTTGTCGCTGCCGTTTTGTTTGCTCAGCCATCACTCCCATCCTTCTCATTCCACAGTGCCTCATGAACCCGCCGGATCGCGTATTCGACATCCAGCAGGCTGTGTGGAGCCCTGTGCAGCGAACTGTCCAGCTCCAGGGCGCGGCGGATCTGTTCGGCCGCGATTTGCAGCCTGGCTTGGATCTGGTCGTGGTGCTTGCGAGGCGATCGTTTTGCCTCGGGTGCAACGCCAGCGTAGCCATCCTCAAGGCCCTGTTCATACGCCTCTGCGATGCGGTCTTCGGTGTCAGCCATCTCGCTCCCCCTTTGCCTTCTTGAGAGCCGCACGCAGCCGGTCGCGACAACGCCTGTACGCACCAAGATCGCTCCACCCAACTAGATCGTCGAGCTGCGCGAGCACGCTTGCCACCTCGTCGGCGAGGGTTGTGTCGGGCTCGGCCAAGACTAGATCGCCGATGGGAATCCACTCCCAGCAATCAAGCCCTCGGTGGAATCCGGATGTCGCTCGATAAAGGCAACAAGCCTTGCGAGCGTTCTTGCCGCCGCCCAGTTCCTCCACTCGCATGACCTGGCTGTCATCGTGCCGGCGAACCAAGTCGCCTTCGGAAATGGTCTTGGTTTCGCTCATATCTTCAATCTCCTTCCCACTCGGTAAGCCTCATGGCATGCCGACTAGTCGGCGGGCCATTCGCCCCAGCCTTTGCAACGTATCCACTCGGTGATCGTTTCGTATATTGGACTATCTTTTTGTGCCCAACAACGTTTACATGTCTTGCACATCCGATAGTGGAACTTCGTGGACCAATTGCTATTATGATCCGTGTTATAGGTTTGGTATTCAAAATCATGTTCTCCGAAAAGCATCTAATATGCTTCTTTATCTTTTGTGTCAGTGATGGCTTGTCTCCCATCTTCAATCTCCCTCCCACTCGGTAAGCCGCACGCCCCGCCGCACTGGACCTCTGGCGACGGGGAACGCCCTGAATACGACCGTCGCCCCGCCGTGACGCGGCTGTCAGTCGCAATAGTCGAAACTATCATCTGGGCTATTGCGAATCCGCGATTGGATTTGCTCCTCCGTCTCCACGAGGCCATGCTCTTTGTAGCACTTCGGATCGCCCACTTTGCCGCAAACGGGGCATTCCTCGCAGATGCACGACCCGCATTCGCAGCCGCACATCTCGCAGTAGCAGTCCGGCGGATCTCCCCACGCTTCCCAGCTCATCCCGCAACCCCCTCGATTAAAGCCACTCCACTTTGTTCGCCGTGACGTAGTAGTGGGACTGACACAGGCAGTTCCAATTGCCGACAGACGGCCTCAGCGTGACAGCGTCGGCCGATCCGGTAAGCTGCCACGCATGCTCGCCGGACAGCGGCGTCACGACTTCGCTCCCGCATCCGCACGGGCATTTGTGAATCGCCGTTTGGTATTCCTCTGAGATGTAGAGCACGCCTTCGGTTGGATCGTCTGGAACGAATTCGACGTACACAGGACGCAGTTCAAGAGTTTTCATCCTTCAAACCTCCGCATCTCGCCGAGCCACTGCCGCACGCCCCGCCGCACCGGACCTCTGGCGACGGGGATGATGGTAAGCAGCGTCATGCCTAACTCCCGCGATTAGTCGGTCGACTTTATCAATGGATGAAAGGTCTCGGCGTCGCACTTCGGGCAGTAACACCAAAGCTCTTTCTCACCGCCGATGTCGACGACCTCGGTTATCTCGCAATCCTTTCCGCAGACCATGCAGACCGGATCGGGAAGCCTGCAACGCTCCCACCAGTGATTCACGTCTCGACCCTCCGAATCTCGCCGAGCCATACCCAGGGGTTGCGATCCCATGCGTCGGGACCGTTGGCTTTACCCCAACGGTGCTTGAAGGCGCATCGCGCGGCCGTCAATCCGTCCCTTTCGCCGTTGTGGCAGTAGCAAGTTCCGCGAGGACTGGTGGCATGGTAGGTCTTGCCTCCGTGGATCGAATGCATCGAATGCCCATCCCAGTACGCGGGGCCGTCCCACTTGTAGCCAGGCCCGTTTCCGGTGCCGTCGCCAATCTGAATCTCAAGCCCCGAAGCCTTCGCCTCGTCCTCGGTAATCGACTGCACCTGCTTGCCCCGCACGGCCTCGACCTCGACCGTGAAGCGGGAGGCCCAAGCCGGCAGCAGAACTGGCGAAAACTTGCTGTATAGACCCCAGGGGAGGAACTCCCACTGGCCCTTTCCGTGATAGTCGGACTCGCCGTCCCAATCATCAGGCGGTCCTTCCCACCAATCGCCTGGCTCATCGACGGGATGAGGCGCGACGCCTTCAGGCGGATTCCTCGCCTCGGGGCTCGCACGGTACTGAATCCCAGGATGGAACTCAGGTCCGACATCAAGACATGGTCCGCAATCCCATTCTCTGTAGTCGTCGCTGTCCGTGTCGTGCTTCACCCAGAACGACTCCTTCACCGCCAGCTTGTCCCCGACTTCGCCGAGAGGGCAGCGGAGATACGTCTCTCCTGGCCAATGCATCTCCCGCCCGTAGACGTTGCGGCCTTGGCCAGACCAACGCCCGCTTGGGGCGTCCGCTTCGATGACGATCTTCTCAACCCACGCTGGCGGTTGCGGCTTCATCGCCCGCACCACCGTCACTCGCCCGTCCTTCAGCAACGCCCGCACCTCGTGCTGTTGCAGGCAGAGTGATTTAAGCTTCGCGGTCGTCATAATGTGGCCTCCAAGTCGATATCGAATTCGCGACAGATCGCTTCCCCGATGACTTCGTGTAACGCTGGGTTGTCGCGGCGTAGCCCGACGCCCATGCCGCCTTGGACTTTCAGTCGCACGCCCATCCCTTTGACGTCGACCCAGAGGATGTAGGCTTCGGCTGTATCGCTGACACCAGTGGGACGCTTCAGCGTTTTCCGCTTTGGCGTGCTCATCTCTCCCCCTTCCCCGCCGCGTCCGGCTCCAGCGGCTTCGCTATCGATGCGTTGAATCTCCTCACCACCTCCGCGCCCATCTCGCGGCTATGGATCGTGACTTCGACGCACAGCCACTTCGCTGTCGCGTACCAGAGGCCATCGCCGTCCGATCGACGCTCGAACTCTGGCGTCCAGTAGGTTCGATCGAGCCCCGTCATGTTGATGACTAGCAGCATCACTCACTCTCTTTCCGGCTTGCCGTCGCGTCCGGCTCCAGCGGTGCCGCGATCGGGCCGGCGTCACGTCGGGCGTATTCGTTGGCAATAGCCCTGGCTTCAAGGCCGTTGAAATTAACGAGTACGAATTTATTGGTCCCTTCGACTCCACTCCCATAGGCTCGCCATGTGAGGTCTCGGTGGCGATGCACGGTCAGCACTCTCGCCACTTCGTTCAGCGTCATCTCCTTCGGCGTCAGCCGCTCGATCTCGGCGACGAGGCGGGCGTTGTCGGCGGCTTGACGTTTAATGAGGGCTATGGCATCGGCCATGGTTCCGTCCCAGCTTTCGCCCCACGAGTCGTAGCCCATTTCGGACCTGATTTTCTTCAGGTCCGCCAGTGTCTTCGCGTCATCAGCCACGTTCGCCCTCCTTCAGTCCTTCAGCCTCACGTAATGCCGCCGCGTCCGGCTCCAGCGGCGCCGCGATCGGGCCGGCGAACTCGCAGTTGCTCGGGATCTCGTCGTCGATCGCGAGGGCGAGATATTCGGAATCCGCCGTCATCGTCCACGGACCTCGAATCGAGCGAAATTCTGGGTTGGAGAACCGCACCCAGAATGTGCCCATCACCTTCGGCGGCTCGCTCGACCACCGCAGCGTCAGCCGCTCGACCTCAAATGCGGCGTCGCGGATCACCCTCGCCTTGTCCGTGGTAATTACTTTGTCTCCGCAGTTGTAATCGGAGACGATGTTTCGGAGCCCTGCGACAATCTCTTTCGCGTCAACCACGGACGGCCTCCTTCTCGATCGGCGGCGGGATCGGGCCGGCTCCTTTTGTGATTTCGAGCCAGTGGGCGACGGCGAACAGCTCGAACTCGACCGCTTCGCCTCCCAGGAGGTGCGTGTTCTCCCACTGAGTAAAGCCCTGGTACTCGTGACTGTTGAGAATCTCGATCGCCTCGTCCCGAGTCATCTTTCGCTTCAGCCGCTCGACCTCGGCTGCGAGGCGGCCGTTGTCGGCTGTGAGTGTCTTGATGTGATTGGCGGCTTCAACGAGGATTCCGGCTTCGCCAGGCCAACCTATCTTGCGCCGCATTGCTCCAGCGATATAGCCAAGCTCAAGCGGGTAGTCAGCTGCGTCAGCCACGGGCGGCCTCCTTCTCGCGTTCGTATTCTCGGGCGATCGCAATTGCGAACCTTGTTTTGATAATAAAACCGCCCCCGAAGCTGTGAACGGACATCATGCCCGAGTCCACGCCCCAGTCGACGCGACCCTCGTGCTCATTGATTCGGAGCAGCCTCGCCGCTTCGGCTAAGTCCATCGGCTTGGGCGTCAGCCGCTCGATGATGGCGGCCTTCTCCTTCAGCTCGGCGGCCTGGCGCTCGATGAGTTCGCGGGCGGCCATGATAAAACGGCACGACTTGACCCAGCCCTTTCCTGAGCAAGCCATCAGCAGCTCACCAAGGCCTTCTTGGATCTGCTCCAGCTTCGCATCACCCACGGGCGGCCTCCTTCGATTCGCGCGGCAACGCGTCCCATGCTTCCCACGCTTCGACTTCGTCGGTCGACATCGGCCCCGTCATCAAGCAGCCTCGGCAAAGCACGCGTTTTTGCGTGGTCTGCATGCTTTTGGCGATCGAAAGATCGGCCGACTTGCACTTCGGATTTGGACAGGTTTCATGATTCTCGCTCATTCAGATCACCTCCCGGTAAACATTCTCGCAAATAAGTAAGCCAACCCACATCCCGCCAACGTCGGCATTGCGGCGATGACGATCTCGCAACCCATAGCCGCGATGCAAATCAATCTCAGCGTGGTCCGTCTCAAGGTGCGTTTCATGGTTGCGTCGACCTCTACAGGTAGATCCGGATTCGATTTCTCGGCATCTCCCCATCTGGCGCGGCGGAAAACGTATCCGCGAGTTCGTGGCACATGAGGTAAGCGTCCACGCCCTCGTCCTCAAAATGCCCGCGAATCACTTCGATGGCTCGAAATCCCATCTCTTTAAAGAAGAGCTGAGCCCCGACGCTCGTTTCGCGGACCAAAAGCTCCAGTTTCCGCCGCCGGTTCTCGTTGAGCTTCGACTTCAACTTGTCGACCATCTTCTTGCCAACGTTCTGGCGTCGGAAATCAGGATGAACGGCAAGCTTTTCAACGACGATCTTGCCGCGATCCAACATATAGATCATGTAGCCGCAGACAGTCCCGTTTCGATCGACGACCATGCCGATGGCGTTGCGGAACCTAAGCCTGTCGCAGAAATCCTCCTCGCACCAAGGGCGGTCGAAGCTTTTGGATTCGATTCCGAGGACGCTCGCAAGATCCGCTTTGATCATCCACCGGACGTGCAATTTGACTTCTGACGCGGTTTCCATGATTAGCATCCCTGGGGTTTTTGTGTTCCATTCGACACCGAAATCATAACTCAGCGAAAGCAAGAAAGCAAGAGAAAAAGCAAGCAAAAAGCCCCGCCTTTTGGGGCGGGGCGTTGGTGGCTCAGTTGACCGACATCCTGAAGACGACGACGCGTCTCCCCTGCACCGGAACCGAGGCTGGCGGCACGGGCGGCGGAACGACGGCCGAGACCAGCGGCGTTCGCGATTGGATCGGGACGACGTTCTGTCTCTGTCGCCGCATGATTCGCGTCGGAAATCGCCGAGGGACGTCCGTGTTCACCACGGGCGACGGCGGATTGTAGAACCCGATGTTGTGGTCGATAACCGACTGGAGCCGGACGGAGACGTTCGTTTCGTCCTGGTTGACGAGCGGGCTTTTCGAGTTGGCGTTGCCGGGCTGTGCGAGACAGAGTCGGTTGTCGGCCTTGCCGTCGCTGCCGTCGCCCCGGCCGTATGGCTGACCGTGCCAGTCCGTGACGCCCCACATGGCGTCGGTCCTCCCCGTGCCTACGTTGACCGGGTACGGCGTTTGGCAGTGATTGAAGAGGGCGACGCCGTCCACGTCGCCGATCTTCTTCATCACCGGATAGAAGTCCTGGTCGACGTTCCACCAGTTAGGGTTGTAGGCGATGTCCCGCTGCTTCTCACCGCCGTAATAGTACACGGATGGGTCGGTGATCCCATTGGCCGTGCCGGGCATCACCGTGGTGAGGCCGCCCTCGTAGCAGATCAACTCGATCTTGCGATTGCCCGTGAGACTGCGGTGCGTCGCCAGTGCGGCGGCGTCGGCTCGCAGTCTGCCGCCCGCCCCCCCTTTGTAGAACTCCAGGTCGAAGATCCAGGCGTCGCCGCACTGCTCATTGTCGGAAAGGTTGAAGGCGGCGACGTGGGCCGGGGTCTGGCCGGGGTCGATGTAGCAGGCCGACGACACCACGTCCACGTCCACGCCGCGCGCCCGGCACCGCGTCAGGGCGTCGCCGAGGGCGGACGCCTGATAGGCCACGCAGTGCAGGACTTCCGCGCCTCGCCCCTGGTCGTTGAAGATCGCCCGAACCCGGTCCGTGACCTGCTTGCCGCGAATCACCCACCAGTCGTTCGCCCACGCGTTGTAGTAGCCCAACAGCCGGCCGAACCCCTGGATCGGGCCAGCGAACGGGAAGCCGGTGTTCCAAATCTCGTTGCCCAGTTCAACGAGGATCTTGTGCTGCCCGGCCGGCAGCCCGTCGCGGATCTTGCGGGCGTAGGCGTCGACCAGGTCGTCCGATGCGGTGATGTTGACATTGAGCCAATGGTAGGACCCCAACCCTGCCAGGGCCGTGACCCGGGCGGAATACTCCATCGAATTGATCGAGTACGGAATGGCGGTGGTGCTCGCCCGCGTGTCGTTGCCGGAGCCGTCGAGCAAGGGGGTCGTGTCCCACGTCTGCGTTCCGGACATCACCGGAGTCTT
>JARLIC010000136.1 GCA_031291905.1 Minisyncoccota bacterium | reverse complement strand
TCAGGAGTTGCAACATGGACTATGGGCGGGCAGACCGAAACCGCGTTTGCATAAGAGTTCAAACGTCGCTGCTTTATTATTAATTAGTTTATTTTAAATGGCTTTTTTTAAGTCGCTGACGAGTAAGTTTATAAAGACAAAGCAGGAGAACGTCCCGAACGGTGCCCAACCACTCGGCGTCATGGAATCTGTACCTTCGCATCCTCACCGAGTAGGACCTGCTGCGCAAGGAGCTCCCCGGCCTCGACGCCATGTCCAAGGACGACGTTATCGTCTTCATTAAGGCATACGCAGGGGAGCACGCAGCCTACGCGGCAGCATGCAGGGGTGAGTTTCGCTTGCGTCGATAGCAGTCTCGTAGAATTTCAGAAAAAGATGGAGGAACGGCTGGATGCGGGTAAGAAGGCCGACGAAGAGGTCAAAGCCGTAAAATCCTACGTCGAGAAGCTCGAGCAAAGACTTAAGGAGCTGACGGAGGAGAATAACAAGACAATAGACCAGAGCAACGATATGAGGGGCAAGATGGCCGAGCTGCAGAAGGAGCTCGACGAAAGCCGTGCCGAAAAGCAGCGCATGGTTTTCGCTCAACAGGACGGCCAGACCAAGGCTGCCGACCAACTCTCCGGAGAACTGAAGAAGAAGGACGAGATCATCATCAACTACGAGAAGAAGTTCGAAGAGATGGAGGAGGCCGAGCAGAATGCCTTGATGAAGACAAAGCAGGCGGAAGATAAAATCGCCAAGGTAGAGGGAATGATGGAGAGGGTGAAGAGAGAGATGGAGGAGGTGCGGAAGGAGAACGAACGACTGGCACTCGAGCGGGCGAGCGAGGCCAACACTTTTATGCAGGAGCGGATTGAGTTCAAGAAGGCCATTTCCGTCTCCGAGAAGACGATCATGCATTTAATGAAGGAAAAGATGGCGTTCGAGGGCCGGTTCACACAGGAGAAGGAGCGGAATGAAAGATATTCTAAGAAGATGATGAACAAGGAGGTGCAGACGGAGACAGAGGAGAGCCCGAAGAAGAGCCTGTCGACCGAGGAGGACCCGGTGGAAAGACTCAAGGCCAAGCTGCTGCAGAAGGAGGAGGAACTCCACACTGCCAATAACTACTCCGGGTCCCTTCTTCAGGAGTTCAAAAAAATGCAGGAACGTCTCACCCAGTCCCTCCAGCGCTGCTCCGACCTCGAAAAGGCCGTCGACGACAAGGCCAAGGCGGTGCAGCATGCAGAACGCGAAAATGTCAAGCTAAACGAGATGGTGGCTGACCTAAAGAAGAGGAGAGAGTCGGCAGCCTCGGAGATCACGAAGCTGACACAGCAGATGGCGAGACGAACTTCTAAGCCACCGCGAGAGGCCGGGCGACACATGTCGGAGGCCGTTATCGGGACCCAGGCTGCGAACAAGGGGCTGACCATGGAGCAGGAGCTGATCCTCAGCACGCGGAAAGAGCTGGATCTGCTATATAAGGAGCTCATCCGGTCAATATTCACCGACTCGAAGCCTACCGCTGGGGTTGGGCGTGGTATCTGCTTCTGCTCGAAACCGGATATAGGCGCGGCGGACAATCTAAAGGCGGGCGGGGCGATCGAGCTGAAGCTGACCACGATCATGGAAAAGCTGGCAGATTATTGTGACGACCAGCTCGCCCCCACCAAGTCTTATTTCCTAGTTGCGAAGATGCGGGGACAGGAAGGGAAGGAGGAGAAGAAGGGAAACCACTTTGGCCAGCCCCCAGCAGCAGTCGCAAAGAGGTCGCCTGCAGCCCAGATGCAATATGTGCAAAAGCTGGGGCCGTTCTATGCGCCAGAGCCGGGCGTGCGGAGTCCTGCCCGGAAGTTCACTATCAACGGTCCCGTCAAGGTGCTTCGCGACCCGCAATCCTCCACGATGAAGGATAAATAATAAGGATAGCGGTGTGAACCTTGTGTTAGTGTTATCTACAGTGGCACGCATTGAAAGATATCATCGTTGAGTCTCATCACGGGTGCGATGCGCGAACTGGGGTTTTGGGGTTTTGGGGTTTTGGGGTTTTGGGGTTTTGG
>JARLIC010000019.1 GCA_031291905.1 Minisyncoccota bacterium | reverse complement strand
CCCAAAACCCCAAAACCCCATTCCCGCTGCGGAGGAAGGGCGTGCTCAACCAAATAATGCGTGTGTTTGCTACTCGAATGGTGATGATAGAATAACAATAGTATTGTGCTGTTAGCCTGGCTCCGCCCTCAGCCTGTCGATCCGCGCGCACGTTTCCATTATCATCTTCCTAACTATCTCTAGCGACTCCCCCGATATGTTCGGCACCAGCCGCTTCTGCTCTCTTTTTGTTCCTGTAATCATCTTCGATTCCTTAATTTCTTCGCCGTCCTCTTCAGGTTCGGTCAGCCCCGAAGGCTTCTCCTTTTCGGAATCGGCGGTGCTAGGCTCAGTCCGGCCCTGAACCAACTGCTGCAGTCGCTGGAGATGGCGCTTCTTCATCCGCTTGAGTCTCCGCTTCTCGCGCCTTCGGTCCGCCGCGTCCTCTGGGAGATCTGCCTGTCCGTCGCGCAATAGTCCGAACGCCTCCTCCTCGTCCTCTCCCTTTGTCTGTTGTTCTTCCTCTTCCTCCTCCTCGCTTTCGTCGCTACCCCACAATGTCTTCACATACGTCTAAGTACTAAGGTCCGTTTTCTGAGAAGTCTTCCCGCTCGAGAACGGGCGAAATGTCATAGTCCCCCTCGGAGACCGGTCCGAAGGCCTCCAGACTGTCGTCCTCGCTCATAGCCTCCCCTTCTTCCCGGGCGGGCGAGGGTTTCTCCAGCTGTTCCTGCTCCTTGTTAACATTGACCTTGACTGTGTAGCCAGAGATCGCGACCTCGTCTTCCATGATGCGGACCTTTTCTAGCAGCTTCTTCGTCTGCTGCAGCAGTCCCGGAGGTCCTGCCTTGGCTGACACGTAGCGTTTGGCGCTCCTCAGGACTTTCTACGGATTCGCGGTGAGGAGAGATTGGTACCCGTATCATCCGGTCGTAGAGAATCTTCTCGCAGAACATGGTCTTGTGGATGTTGAACTTGACAGGCCCCCGACTGGTCTCAAAGGAGTGGAGGAGATCCTTGCACAGCAGTTCCAGCCCATCAACGTTGACGCTGGAGAGCTCCGCGTAGGACTGGCAAATGTAGATTAGGAACTTGCAAAACCTGTCGGGACACTCGTCGCACGACTCCATCACGTAGTTCCTGTGGCTCATCCCCGTCGTCGGCAAAAAGTACAGCGATATCGGCAGCGGCTCGCTCGTCGGCTCCTCCATGCTCGATGGGTCCGCGTAATTCCCCCGCAGCTCATTCGACCGGCTCCTCTCCATCCTTCTGTGCGATTTGTACAGCAGGTGGAAGTTCCCCCGGCAGACCTTCTGGAATATCTGGAGTTCCCACAACTTTCGGTACAAGGACTGTCTTCGCTGGGCAACATGTTCCTTTATCTTCTGATAAACGGAGAGGAACGGGTTTCGCACAGAGCAGTGCTGACACATCTTCAGTATCTACCCGGGGTATCAGAACAGATCCGAACCTGAGACAACACGGTCTGCAATTTTCCGGCCTTCTTGCATTCGTAGAGCTCGTCAAGCAGCCGGGAAAGACTCTGGTCCCAGCCGACCGCCCTCGCGTCCTCGCCGGCCCGCGACTGCTTGCAATCTTCAGCTGCCGTCTGTTCGGTCCCGGTCTTTGTCGCTAATCGAGGTCAAGGAGCCGAGGTACGCGTCTGACCGGTCCTTCGTCGTCTCCTCCCCTTTCCTGGAAACTTGGGCATATTTATTGATTAAATATAATGAAGAGGGCATTACATCCCCGATCACAAGTCGGAATACCCGCACTTAACACGTTTAGTAATAAGGCCGAGCATAAACATAAGCTAGTCTCGAGAAGGGAGGAAACGTGTCGATAAGAGTTAGCAGATCTTCTTCTTCTTGAGATCGACCTTGAACTTGTCAGGAATGCCCACACGCTGCATCTCCTCCAGCTTCTCGCTCTTGATGCCTTCGATCTTGCGGCGCTCCTTTTGCACCTTATCCCTGATCACCACTCCTTCCATCTCGTACTCCTTCTTTGCCTGCTGCTTCAGTTCCTCTCTCTTCGCTATCTGCTCTCTACCACACATGAGTGTTCCGCACGATACTTGAGGGCCCTCGCATTTTCCAGCCTGATCTTCTTCTTCTCCTCCTCCAGCCTCCTCTCCATCTCTTGCTCCTCGTTCTGTTTCGCTATCACCCGCAGGTATGCGTCGCGTTCCTGCTTAGCCTGTTCCGCAGCTTTCTTCTCTCTCTCCTGCTGCTGTCTTTCCCGGGAGTCTTGGAGCTCCTGGACCTTGCGAAGATGGACCTCTTCCTCCTTTTTCTCGTGGTCACGAACCCGCCGCTCGCTTTCCTCGAAGGCGCGCTTAGCCTTGAGCTCATCGATCTCCGCCTGCTTGTTTATCGCCCGCTGCTGTTTCTCCCTCAGTCGCTGAACCTCGTGTTCCTTCTCGTCGTGGACCCTCTTCAGCTCTGCCTGCACTTCCTCCTCTCGCTGTGTCTTAAACTTGTTGTACTCAACGATCTTGTCGTCGAGATCCTTCTCCTCCTGCACCTTCTTCTGCTTGACATCGATGGCCCGACGATTCGACTCTTTGACCTCCAGCATCAGCTCCTTCGCCCTCTGCACCTTATTCTTCTGCTGCTGAACCTCCTCGACCTGCAGCTCTGCTATCTGTCTCATCATCTGCATCTGCTCCTTGCTCTTCAGCTCTTCCTCCCGCACTCTTTGCTGCTCTCGATCCCGGATCTGGTCCACTATCAGCAGCGCTCCTTCCTTCTGGGCAATCTTCTTGACTTTTTCGCGCTCGTCGTTGAACTCCAGCACCTTCAGTCTTTCCAGCTCCATCATCTTATCCATGCGGGCGTCCTCCGCCTTCTTCAGCTCCTCGAACTCCTTCGCCTCTTCCAGCTGTCTCTCCCTTATCGTTGCGCATTTCGCGTAGTGAATCATGGTGTTCATGTGCTTGACATCGTCGAGTTCCTCGTCCATAGCCTTTTCTGCCTTAGTGAGCAAGGTCTCGTTCTTATCCTTGCCGCCCTTGTTGTAAACAGCGGGAGGCGGACGCTTAGTGTGCGTCTGGTCGAAAGTCTTAATCTTCTGCTTGAGAGTGGCAGCAGCCTGACGCTCCTTCTCATGTTCAGTCTGCAGGCGTTTCTTCTCTTCTGCCTCCTGTTCTTTCCCTATTATCTTGGTGGAGGCCTTGATCCGCTCGAGGTCACTAGCACGAATGACCACAGCGTCGGCCTGCTTGCCGTGTATCGCTTTCTCTTTTATGGCCCGCACTCCTTCCTTGGACAGTGTCGCCGTCGGGTTCGCCTTCACGCTTTCGCTGCCGAGAGGGCCGGCCGTTCGGGAATCCTTCTTGCCGTTGCCTACATCGCGGTCGAGCGGGAGAGCTACCGAAGAGTGTTTCGTCGACCTCCGACTTCTTGGTGACAACCTTGCTGCCTTTGCTCTTCTTCGAGGTCGCCGACTTCGATGACTGAGGCTATTTGAATTATCGTGCAGCATTTACCATTGTGAGTTATTCAAATAATTATAACAGCACCATATCATCGTCTTATTATATTCAATAAGCACTTCGACGTTGCAATCACTATATCATCTTAGTGCGTGCGTCAACGCATCGTTCACACATATTTCAGTAATTGGGATCCTCTTATCGCGATTCAAAATATCTTGTTAAAGTGCAAAAGATGGAAAAGGCTGGTGACTATCAACTAAACACGTTTGTGGAGGACCTGCGGAAACGAATCCACAAAGTGCAGAAGGACATCAGTTCCTCACGCAAGACCAAGCTGACGCTTCAGGCCCAGCGGGACGACCTCGAGGCCCAGAAGACCCGCACCCACACCGAACACCGGTCCCTACAGCAGGAGCTTGAGAAGACCGAGTCCCGCACCGCCATTGCTGCCGAGGAGGGCCGTCGTCTCGAGGATGCATACAAGAAGGCCGACGAATTGAACAGGAATTTAAGCATGGAGGAGAAGAGCAAGAGCAAGTCCCTAAAAACGCTCTTCTCGAGGCTTGAATACGAGATTAACAAGACGGATAAGGAGAAGGCAGAGGCGCAGAGGAGCAACTGCCAGCTGAAGAAGAAGGTAGAAGGAATGAGAATGCGGCTGGAGCAGAAGAAGGAGGAGTTGAGGAAGAGACAGACCGTGGTCGAGGGCATTCGTGGGGTCGATTCCAGACGCAACGAGGTGGCATCGCTTATGCCCAAGGAAACGTTATGAGACTATGAATTCCTCCCACCCAATCAGAAATCTGGCTGGTGTGCGCATTTTCGCGGGAGGTGCTGCGCTACACGGGGTTTTGGGGTTTTGGGGTTTTGGGGTTTTGG
>JARLIC010000135.1 GCA_031291905.1 Minisyncoccota bacterium | reverse complement strand
CCCCGGCCCAACCGCAAGGATCGTTCTTCACGCCAAATGCGCGGCGAAGAAAATAATTATAAGACCGCATTATTGTGAGCAGGGGAGTTAGTAGCACGACAGCTTCTGCTCGTATTCCGCGAACTTCCCCGATATAATGTTAATCAGCTTCTCGTACTTCGATATATTGTCGTCGTAGACCTGCGTCTTGCTATGTTTCTGCTTTATAACCGCACTCATGCAGTCTTCCATCATCTGCAGATAGCGAAGCTTCTTGGGAATGCCACCGAGGAAGGCGAAACTGGTGCCGGTGAGGCCTTGGAGCATGTTGAGTTTGTCTTCCTTGCTGATGGTCCTCTGGAGCTCCACCATGAACTTCTCGCACTCCCGCATCTTCTCCTTCTTCTCCTGGAAGCTCGCCAGCATTTCTTTCGAGGCCGTGTCGAGCGCCTTGCACAGACACAAGATCTCGTTCATTGCCTGCTTGATCTCTTCTACCACCTTGAACTTTTGCGACTCCTGCTTCTCCTCCCCTTCCTTCGTCGATGCCGACGAGTTCATCAGTTTGTTCTCTGTCTCAAACAGGTAGCTCTTCAGCGCTGTTAGTTCCTTGACAAGATCATCTTTTTGCCGCTGGAGCCTGGCGGCCTGTTCGGCGTTGGCGGTGCTCTCCTCAGCGCTTTTCTTGAGTTTGGCGTGCTCGCCCTGGAGATCTTCGAGCTGCTTCCGCGTCTTCTCGAGGGTGTCCAGGTTGTCGCTAAGACTCTCGAACTCCCTCAGACGGTTCCTCAGCACCGTCAGGTCCTGTTCCTGCTGGGTCACAGTGCCCATAGACTTGGCCAGGGCCTCGCACGCGTCCTCATATTTCAGGTTCAGTTCGGCCAGCTTCAGCTTCTTCTCGTTTAGTTCGTCCTTGGTGGTGAGCAACTCGGTGACAGTGCGAAGGGCCTCGTCGCGGGCCTGGATAAGCTCGGAGTCAGGCACGTTCTTGCCCTTCAGTTCGGCATCTCTGGCGGCCGCCAACTTCTCTGCACGTTCCGCCTGGACCTTCAGCAACTTGATCTTGCCCTCGAACTCCTGTGCTATCGACTTCAGCTGCTCCTCTTTGAGTCTGCAGTCCCGATCTTTCCGCTTCAGCTCCTGTTCGAGCGACTCAAGCTTTTGCTTCGCGTTCGTCGAGGAAGTTTCGGACGTTTTCTCCAACTTCTCTAGATTTTGGACCTGCTTCTTGAGCGTTGCGATAAGCTTGTCGTCCTCCTCGAGCTTCATCTGGAGTATCTCGATCTGATTTTCGGATAGCTGATAGTCGCTTTCGAGGTTGTTGTTGTACTCCTCGAGCTCGTTGTAGGCCTCCTCCTTCTGCTGCAGCTCCAGCCGTATCCCCCGCAGCTTGTACTCCTGGTCGTCCACACTTAGCTGGAGCTCGCGCAGCTTTTGTCTGGTGGGCTCGTCCTCGTCCGGCGCCATGAGCAGGGACAGGATGTTGGAGGTCACTGTGACCTTGTCGCCCTCGGTCGTCAACGAGGTGATCGACAGGCCGGTGATGGATTTCTCGAGGTACGATTTAATGTCGGACTCCTTGCTGGGGTCGAGCGGGACGTCGAACACCTTGAAGTTGATCTCAGCCCTGGTGCTCATCCGGCGTGCTGTTCTTTCTTCTTATTTAATGAAATATTGTGAAAGATTAAATTACGTGTTATACGCCTCGCCCACCGCCCCTCGCGTTCTCCTACATGCGTCGTCATTG
>JARLIC010000134.1 GCA_031291905.1 Minisyncoccota bacterium | reverse complement strand
TGCCAATTATAGAAATGATCTTCGAGGGTGAGCGTTTGGTTCGTGACGACACCGGTGTCCCAGGTCACGGTCGACCGCACGTCGATCTCGTTGTCGCTCACTCTTGCCACGCGCACCACCCTCGAGAAGTTCGTGGCGGTGGCGCCGGTGGGACGATCCGCGGCGTCGTAGTACATGCCCGCGCCGGTCGCGGGATCGGTGGCAAAGTAGAGCAGCTCGGGCGTGGATGCGGCGGGCTGGGGGCATCCGTAGGTCTTGAAGTCGACATCGTAATAGTTCGCGCCGCCGACCGAGAACGTGAAGCATGATCCCGGGAGCGATCCGGCCCAGCCGCTGCTCTCCGCGCCGCTCCCCGCCGCCACGCCGAGATACACGTCGTGGTCGATGAGGCTCTTTGCGACCTCGATCCCCTCGGAGGCGAGATAGGTCGCCTTTGCCTGGTCCGCGGTCACGCGCTCAAGGAGGAGCGAGCGCGTGAGCAGCGTGAGTACGCCCATGAGCCCGACCATAAGGACGCTCAATGCGACCATCGCTTCGACGATCGATTGTCCGCGGCGGGATGACAATGATGATAAAGGGTTGGTCTTCATGTCAGAAGCTTACTTGGCCCTCGGGATTTATGGTGACGACGCCGGTGTTCTTGCCGTCGACGGTCCGGAGACAGACCGACGACACCGAAGGCGAGGGGGATGAGAACGCCCCGCCCTGACTGGCCGCGAGCGCGATCATCGTCGTGGGTGCGGGAGGATAAAAGAGCACGTCGGTGATGATGTTCTTGCACGCCGCGGGGATGTCCGTGTCGCCGGGCGAGAAAAGCGCCACTCCCTGCCCCACCTGCAGGTGCCAGCTGCTCGGCGCATACGCACTCATGACCCCGGAGGAAAGGACTGTGGTGCTTACGACCGTCGCCGCCGACGGGCACTTGGCGGAGCCGGGGGTGTATGCAAAAAGCGAGTAGGTCTGGGGGTTGGCGGTAAGATCGAAATGGACGCCGTACGCACATGCGCCGGATGCGCCGGAATACGTGTCGAGCGCGAGCTCGCGCGCCTGCAGGATGAGCTGGGATATCTTCGCGGTCTCCACGGTGAGTGCGACCTCGTTCTGCCCCACGCTGCTGTAGATGATCGTCGCAGCGGAAACGAGCGTCGTGATGCCGATCACGACGAGCATCTCGACGAGGGTGAACGCCGCGCGGGACCTTGTTTTCGTCATTACCCTTATTCTATCACAAAAAAGGCGCCTAAAGCCGCAGATACCACCCGAACATCTGGTAGCCAAAGAAGAACACCGTCGCCACACCGAGCGCGAAGAACGGCCCGAACGGCAGGGATCCCTTCATGGTCCTTTTGCCCATCGCGATCGTGACGAGCCCGACCGCGGCGCCGATCACGAATGCGAACGCGATCGCGAACAGGATGTCCGGCCAGCCGAGGAAGAACCCGAGTGGTATCGCGAGCTTGAGGTCGCCCATACCCATTCCCCTGCCGCGCGTGATGGCGATGAGCGCGCCGAAGAATGCGCCGCCGAAGAGCGCCGCGAAAAGATGGCTTATCCAGTAGTTGCCCTGCAGGCCGAACATGTCCGCGAACGTGCCGAAGAGCGAATGATCCGTGAGCCCGAGATAGCCCGCGACGAAGATGCCCGAAAAGAGCGCGAGGACGCAGAGGAATCCGCTCAGCTCGTCGGGGATGATGCCGAGCCGGATGTCGATGAGGGACATGACGAACAGCGCCTCGAACGCGACGACCCAGAAGAACGACAGGCCCGCAAAGAGAAAGCCGCCGGCGCCGGACAATATCATGATGCGCCACGGCACGAACACGAAAATGAGGCCTGAAATGATTTCGGCGGCCGGATACCCGAGGCCGATCGGCGCATGGCAGCGGCGGCACTTCCCTCCCTGCATGATGAAGCTCACGACCGGCACGAGTTCGAACCAGCGGAGCGTACGTTTGCAATGGGGACAGTACGAACGCCCGCTTATCGGCCCTGCGGCGAAAAGGGACCGCTCGCCATCATAGCGCCCGGCAACCACGTTCAAAAAACTGCCGATCGCGAGGCCGAACACGAAAAGGATGAGCCAGAACATTCCTCCATTGTAACAAAAATCCCGCCGAAGCGGGACCTTTGGGGATGCCGTTGGATCTCTCTCTATTATTCTCTAGAGGGAGACGCAATAGTTCGGCTGGGTCGTGGTATACGCGCACGTACCGCCGGGGATACTCGTGGGGATTACCGCCGTCGGCGCGGTATATCCGTTGAACACACTGTTGTTCGGATTCTCCAACACCGCACCGAGCGTGTAGGAGGAACCATCGGCCGATGCCGCATAGTAATAATTGCGGTTCGACGACGGATCGACCGGAATGCTGCTGATGCCGAGATTGCTCCCGGTCAGAGCGGTTGTCATGCCGGCATAGCTGTTCGTCTGGGCCGGGCAAAGGGTCGACCCGGAGGTCGCTCCCGGATAGAAACCGCACTTGCTGTAGTACAACTGAAGCCCGTTGCGGACGTTCTGAAGATCCGAGATCCTCCGTGCATCGCGGCCCGACTGCTGTGCGGGACCCACACCCACGATCACGATGGACGCCAGAACGGCGATGATCGCGACCACAATGAGGATCTCGATAAGGGTGAAGCCTTTCTCTTTCTTGATGGTCATGAGTTCGAATGTTCTTTTTGCTCGCTGAAATTGCTCGACCTTTTACTGGTTGTTTTCATTATACCATACCCCGCATTCCTTTTAATGGATATTCGCGGTCAGGTTGTAGATCGGGATCAGCACCGACGCAAAGAGCAGGCCCACCATGAGGCCCATGCCGATCATCATGATCGGCTGGATGAGATCGACGAGATTGTTGGTCACCTCGTCCGACTCGCGGGTATAGATGGTCGCCACGCGCCCGAACATCTCCTCGATCTTGCCGGTCGTCTCCCCCACGGCGAGCATCTGCGAGACGAGCGGCGGGAAATACCCGGGATACTTCGCGATGCTCTCGGAAAGGAGCGACCCCTGCCGCACGTCGTCCGCGATCTGGTGCGTGATGTCGCGGTACAGCGTGTTCCCGAGCATGTGGCTCAGGATCTCGAGGGACTGCGCAATGGGGATGCCGCCGTGCACGAGGAGCGCCGCGGAATTGCCGAAGCGCGCGAGCACGACCGGAATGAACACCTTTTTCGCGATCGGGACGCGGATCTTCGCCTCGTCGATCAGCGCGATCCCCTCGTCGGTCTCGGCGTAATTGATACCGAGCACCGAGAGCACGACCCCGGCAACGAGCACCGCCGGCCACCATTTCTGCAGGAAGTTCCCCGTATCGAGCAATACCTGCGTATACCACGGAAGCGTGACTCCGTTCTGCGCGAACACGTCGCCAAGCGACGGGAATACGAACGCGAGCAGGACGAACGCGACGGCGACAAAAAGCAGGAGCACGATGGCGGGATAGATAAGTGCCGAGGACACCTTGCTCGCAAGGTCGCCCTCCTTCTCGGTGTAATCCGCAAGGAACACCGCCACCTCGTTCATGTTGCCGGTGACCTCCGCCGCGCGGACCATCTCGGTGTAGTAATCGGGGAAGGTGTGCCCCTGCCGCGCGAGCGCCTGCGAGAAGGAAAGTCCCGCGTCGATGTCCTGGGATATCTGATAGATCGCCTCCCTGAGCGTCACGTTCTCCGTCTGCTGGCGGAGGATCTTCAGCGCATCACCGAGGGGAAGACGCGCCTCGAGCAGGGTCGCGAGCTGGCGTGCAAATATCACGAGGTCCTTCTGCTTCGCGCGCGCGAAGAACTGCGAAACGCGGTCCAGAAGGCCCGGCTCCGATTCCTCGACGACGCTCATCACAAAAAGGCCGTGGGTGGTGAGGATGGATACCGCCATATCGCGATTGGTCGCCTCCACGAATCCCACCTGCATCTCCCCGTCCTTGGTTTTTGCCTGATACTTGAATTTCATACGTTAGCTCCGTTCGAGCAGGATCCTCAGCTCGGCCGGATTCAGCGAATAGAGCTCGGCGTTCTCCATGGAGACCTCCTTGTTCTTCACGAGATTCACGAGCGAGCGGTTGAGCGTGACCATGCCCTCCTGCAGGCTGGTCTCGATGACGAGGTCGATCTGGTACGTTTTGCGTTCGCGGATGAGGTTGCGGATCGCCGGGTTCACGATCATGATCTCCGCCGCCGGTACGCGGCCGCCCGAGATGCGGGGCAACAGACGCTGCGAGACGATCGCGACGAGCGTCGCGGCAAGCTGCGAAGTGACCTGACTCTGCTGTTCCGGCGGGAACGAATCGATGATACGGTCGATCGTCTGCGCCGCGGAGTTCGTGTGGAGGGTGGAGAGCACAAGATGGCCCGTCTCGGCCGCGGTCATCGCCGTCGAGATGGAGACCGCGTCGCGCATCTCGCCGATCATCACCACGTCCGGGTCCTGGCGGAGCACCGTGCGCAATGCGGAATGGAACGAGAGCGTATCGTTGCCGACCTCGCGCTGGGAGATCATGCACTGGTCCTGCGTGAAAAGATATTCCACCGGATCCTCGATGGTGATGATGTGGTCGGAGCGCGAGTGGTTGATCTCGTCGACGATCGCGGCGAGCGTGGACGATTTGCCGTGGCCGGCGGGGCCGACGAGCAGGATGAATCCCTGGGAAAGCTTGGAAAGGTCGTGGAGCAGAGGCGGAAGGTTCAGCTCCTCGATGGTCTTGATCTGCGCGGGCACAAGGCGGAGCACCGCGGCGAGATAGCCGCGCTGGAAATACGCGTTCACGCGGAAGCGCGCCTTGTCCTCGAAGCTGTACGCGAAGTCGAGCTGCCGCTGAGCAAGAAGCTTGATCTTCTGGTCGGCGGTCACGAGCCCGCCGATGAGCCCCTCCATCATTTCCGGGGTGATGATCGGCTCCTGCTGGAGCGGCACGAGCACGCCGTCGATGCGGAGCGTCGGGTGGCGCCCCACCGCAAGATGAAGATCGGATGCCCCCTGCTTCGCCGTCGCCGTCAATAGGTCGTTGAGCTTCTGTGTGTAGTCGTCCATATGAGTAATATTACCACAATGACAAAAGAAGGGGGAGATGAGCGGGGAGGAACGCCTCATTCTTTTGGGGACGGTGTCGCACTCTGCTGAGTGCGCACCTTAGCTCTCGGCGCCTACGCGCCTCCGAGATACCCCAAAAGAATGAGGCGTTCCTCCCCGCTCATCTCTGTCCTCTTTTTATCGGATGACCAATTCCTTATCAATCACTATTTTCCCGATATTCTCTTTATATCTCGAACGCGATGACCCCGTATTTTTTGAGTTTTTCGCGATAGCCCGGATACCCGTAATATACCTTTCTCATTTCGGCGACGGACGACGCCGAAGGCATGATCTTTTTGTGCGGTATCGCCTTCGTCATCGCTCCGATGGAGGAAAATACGCTGACACACCTCACACTCTTTTTGAGGCGGTCCCTGCCGCAAACGATCACCAATACGTCGCCTTTTTTGACCCCGCGATATTTCGGCGTGGCCGCCCTGGTTTCCACAACCTTAACGCCATTCCTTATTTCAAGAAAATTATCCTTGTCCGTGGCGCGAAAACGCAGTATCCATTCCTTCCCAATCTTCTTCGCATTCATGATCGCCATGCTCCCATTATAACCCTTCTTCAGCTTTTCTTTATCGCTCGTGAGTAGGATGAACTGCGCGGTGGGCCCTGCTTGGTGCCGGATCAGGATTGCTATCCACGATCTGCGGGGCTCGATCCCCCGAGGGTCCACTGCAGATTAAAAAATCATTAAATCTTATTTGACGAAATGATTGATCGGATTATGATGAAAAAGGATAGCAATCCTGGCGGACTCAAGTCAGATCGACAAAAAAAGACCCCTCAGGAGGTCTTTTTTGTTTTACTTTTTGTTTATCCGGAAATCATAATTCAAATCACCAATCGGTTAGTGGCCAGACATCCATCGCTATTTCCTCGTAGGGATGAACTCGTTTGATTGCGGTAACAACATCACCCACCGCCCCTTCATCGCATGTAATCTCGATCCTTTCCTCTTCAACCTCCTCGAATTTTCCAACCGTGCCGATGTGCGGATTTGCACCATTATCAGGCCTGAACCTTCCGATGCCTCGCGTCGAAAAACTACAAAAGGAATATTTGCCAAGCTTGCCGCCGCCTGCGGTGCCAATCGCCTCGCGGACCTTATCGGCATGATCGAGCGGAACAAAAACGATTATCTTATAGTTTGCCATAACTAAATTGTATATCTTTTAAAGAAAATTTGAGAGAAGAGAAGAAATAAGTGGCGACGTTTCTGAGGTTTTGCTGCTGTCCTGGGAACAATAAGCGGAGTGAGCCGAAAATGCGCGAGCAAATAGGATAATTGCCCATCCCGACTCTTGGAGGACGATGGAGCAATTATCCGTAGAAAAAGACCTCTTGGTTTCAAGAGGTCTTTTTCATGAGCGAGCAACATTTTGCGAAACGGAGCGCCCGTTCCCAGGACAGCAGCAAAACCTCAGAAACGGCGCACTATCCCTCTTCCGTCTCCCTGATAATTTCCTCTATCGAAAC
>JARLIC010000133.1 GCA_031291905.1 Minisyncoccota bacterium | reverse complement strand
CCACACTGCGACGCACTGGACTGTATTGAATATCCCGATATGATTGTGGATATGTGTGTGCACGAATTAACTCGATATCAGCAGGGACACTGAATAAAATCTGTGGCATACATAAATCTACATAATTTATCTCTCAATGCTCCGTAAAGCACTGACCTCCCTTCGTCCCGCCCTTCTCCTCTCCGCCAGACTCCTCCCGAAGTCCTTTGTCTCTGGGTTCGGAGTGAGAAGCAGCACCCGCACAGTGTTCTCGAAGATGGCCCGCACATTCGCCACGAATCCTCCTCCTCCTCCGTTCCAAAACCCGTCCGGAGCCGGCTCCCGCGTCGACCAGTTCCTCATCGCCGCCGCCAAAGACTTCGAGCAGAAGCTCAAGAACCAGATCATCATGCTTCCCAACGAATACTTCCTGACCATGGAGAAGCTGTTCAAGATGCTGGATGACCCGCGAAATGGGACGCTCTCCAAGGAGGAGTCGGTCGCCGCCGCCATATTCCTCAGCGTGATGCTCGCCAACAGCGCGCCCAAGCTCGCTCCTCTCGAGTTCGTCCGCAGCGTCACCTTCCTCTATCACATGACGAGGGAAATCGGCTTCAGACTCTCCGCCGAACACATGAAGAACATTATGTTCGCAATAAAGGATCCGCTGCCGAGTAAGACCGAAATGCAAGCAAGGGATAGAGGAAATCGAGCGCGTGGTGCCGTTCTTCCTGCGGATACTGACGAGAATTCACGATCCGGCGGCCACCGAGACCGTTCGTCCCCGCGTGGGCTCCCTCTCCGACCAATACAGTACTGCTATCTGAGTCACGCCGAATAGTCCAGCAGCACAAGGATGAGCTCAAGGTGCAAGAAATCACAGCAATCCTCGAGTCCTGGATGCAGGTCGGCTACAAGAACGATGAAGTTTTCAAGATCATGAAGGAGCACATCACTAAGTACCACAAGCTGCTCATATTCGATCCCAATGATATCCACATACTATTGTAAGACTGACGAAGGGAGGGCCGGTAGGTACTTCGAGACGACCCAGGTGAAGGACCACGACAAGTCCTACATCAATGTTTTGGTCTCCAAGGCAAAGGACCAGGTCGGCAGTCTAGACATCTTCCTCGTACTGAGCGCCCCCGACCACATGCTGTAGCTCACGAATCTCCTTGCGTTTAAGAAGGCTCTGGCGATCAACGACCCAGATCTCGAGAAGGGCATCATTGATGTAGATTTTTGTTTCCTCAACCTGTAGGCAATAAGGGCGGTGTTCAACGAGGAGAAGCCGCAGCTGTCCCCGCTGGTTTACACTCAGCTGCTCATGGCTGTCAACGATATGGGCGGCAAAAAGAACAGGGACCTCATCGAGAAGCTCGTCAAGCACTTCATCAACGACAAGGAAATCCTAGCAGTCCCGCAGAACTGGACCCCGCTCCACATGTACCTCCTCATGCTAGGAGTCGAGAGCGCGAACATCGCAGACAAGGAGTTCACCGGTAATTTTCCCAACCGCACACCCGAGTAGCGAAGGCAGCCACGCTCCTCGAGAAGCTTATGCCCAGCATCAGTCCAGAGCTGCTGGTCCCCATAGCCAAGCTATTGGCGAGAGGGAAGTTCGCGAAGCAAGAGAGTAACCCTAAGGTCGATGCTTATCGTGTTGTGGTAGAGATCGTCAAAGCCTATGTTGACGCCTTCAAGAAAATAGACGCAGTGAAGGAGAAGGACCCTGCAAGAAGCTCGGAGAAGGCGAAGGTGAAGGTCGCGATCACTGCGATCATGAGCGAAAATCCGCTGGCAAAGATGAAGTAATAAACGTCCACGGAGACATCACCGATATCATTTACATCACGATTGAGCCGAGTGCGCATAGATGTCTGATACAGTTCTAGTTCTGCGAAAAATCTTCGGGATGGGGTTTTGGGGTTTTGGGGTTTTGGGGTTTTGG
>JARLIC010000018.1 GCA_031291905.1 Minisyncoccota bacterium | reverse complement strand
TGGTGTTCCAAGGGCTCCTGGTCGGTCGCGTGGCGACGGTGTGGAGCGGTTGGTCGGTCGTGCAGACGGTGTTCGATAACAGTTTCAAAATGCCGGTGCGCGTGGGGCGGAACGGCTACGACGGTCTCCTCACCGGCGGCTCGTATCCGTTCGTCGCGTCGATCGCGAAGGACAAACCGGTGGGAGCAAACGATATCGTGTATACCGCGGCCCCGGGCATACCTTATGCGTTGCCGATCGGCGAAGTGCAATCCACGAGCACCTCGGCCGACAATCTCTTCGAGCAGGCGGCCCTCGCGTTTCCTTACGACGTTAACAATATCGAGACGGTCATGATCGCAAAATAGGAACCTACCATGAAATTTCCCCTCGTCATCGCCATCCTGATACTCTTCCTCGCCTGCGCGCTCCAGTTCTGGCTCGGTTCGGCGGGCATTTTCGTCAACCTTATCCTTGCCGCGCTCGTCGCCTTCGCGTTCTTTTTCGGCATATTCGAAATGGCGGTGTTTGTACTCTTCGCGGTATTCGTGGTCAACTGGCAGCCGGCGCTCAGCATTGAGATGGCATTGTTCGTGCTCATCCCGCTTGCGGCGTTCGCATTCCGCAAATTTTTCGCATGGTCGGCATGGGCGGGAATACCGGTGATGATCGCGGGCGGATTCCTCGTGCTGTATCTCGCCGTTGCGCCGCACACGTTCGCCACAAACCTTTCCGTGTTCGTATTGGATCTTGTGGGCAGCCTTATCTTCGGCGAGCTCGTGCTTGCGGCCCTGAAGAGGGCGGAGCGATAAACCGATGCGCAAAGAACCCGAAATTCCATTCGAGGATTCGCTGAACGACGATTGGAGCCGCGACCTCAATATGGTGGAGGTGCCGCTCGGCAGCCGGCCCTTCTGGGCGCTCGGCGCGGTCGTTCTGGCCGTCGTTGCGGTGGTGTTCTTCCGCATCGCGTATCTCGATCTTTTCAACGGCGCATATTTCGCGGCCCGCGCCGCGGACAACGCCTCCCAATCGCAGGCCTCGCCCGCGCCGCGCGGGATCATCTACGACAAGGAGGGGAACGCACTCGTCGAGAACAAAGCGGTCTTCACCGCGGAGCTCAACGCCCGCGCATTCCTCGCGGACGGGTCGCTCCAAAGCTCCACGCTCGACGCGGCGCAGTCGATCCTCGGTGTGCCGTCGTCCACGCTGTGGACCATGCTCGAGTCGAGCTCGCAGGAGGATTTTGCCACGCCCGTGGTGTTGAGCGAGGACCTCGATCAGACGCAGCTCGTGAACCTTCAGGCGCTCTCGCTGCCGACGATAAAGATCGGGAGCGACTTCAGCCGTTATTATCCGGACGGCCAGGTGTTCGCTTCGGTGATCGGTTATACGGGGCGGGTCTCGCAGGGCAACCTTACCGCGGATCCGGAACTTACCGCGGACGATTTCATAGGCAAGACCGGCATCGAGAAGCAGTACGATACGGCGCTGAGGGGCATACCGGGCGTGAATATCAGGTTCACGAATGCGGAGGGGCAGATGCTCGGGCAAAAACAGCAATCGGCGCCGACCATCGGATCATCGGTCAATCTCACGATCGACGGCGGCCTGCAGACCTATCTTTATAACCGCACGAAGCAGGGCCTTGCCGCGCTCGGCAGGCAGGTGGGCGTCGGTATCGCATTGGACCCGAGGACCGGCGCGGTCCTGGCGCTCGTCAATCTGCCCGGATACGACAACAATCTTTTCTCCGATCCGTCGCCGAGCAGCACCGCACAGATAAAGGACCTTCTTACCTCCTCCGTGGAGCCGATGTTCGACCGCGCGGTGTCGGGCAATTACAACCCTGGTTCCACGATCAAGCCGCTCGACGGGGTCGCCATATTGAAGGAGGGCGTGGTCACTGCCGACCGGACATTGTACTCTCCCGGATATCTTCTCGTGCCGAACCAATACGATCCTTCGAAGCCGACGAAATATATGGACTGGCGAAGCCAGGGAGCGATCGACCTCTCCGCCGCGATCGCACAATCGTCGGATGTGTATTTCTACGTCACGGTCGGCGGTTCGCCCGCAATGACCACGCCGCCCATCAACGATGCCCGCGATTACGGCATCGGCGGCCTGGGCATAAGCAAGCTTTTCAATTGGTGGACCACGTTCGGCCTCGGCAAGAAGACGGGGATCGACCTGCCGGGCGAGGCGTCCGGATTCCTGCCGACGCCGCAGTGGAAGCTGCGGCATAACGGGACGCAGTGGCTCTTGGGCGACAGTTACAATGTGGCGATCGGCCAGGGCGACCTCACCGTCACGCCGCTTCAGCTGCTGAGCTATATCGACGCCATCGCGAACGGCGGGAAGATCTACCGTCCATTCGTGAACGCGAGCTCCACTCCGTACGTGAACGAGGACCTTTCCTATCTTCTGCCGCAGATCCAGGAGGTGCAGAAGGGGATGCGCCAGACGGTTACGTCGCCCCTCGGTACGGCATATACGCTGAACGGCCTGCCGGCGCCGACCTGCGCGAAGACGGGGAGCGCCCAGGTAATGAACAATCAACAGGAGAACGCGCTCTTCGTCGGTTATATGCCGTGCAACGATCCGCAGATCGCGATCCTCATCCTCATCGAGAACTCAAAAGAAGGCAGCTTGAACGCGGTGCCTATCGCAAAGGACGTGTTTAATTGGTATTATGAGAACAGGATGAAGACGCAATAATAGGTCCCTTTGTGCTTCTTCCCTAAATCCTTCTTCCCTTTTTATCAAATGAGTGAATTCAGACAAGATATCGTTTCGGGGGATTGGGTACTGCTCTCGCCGAGGCGCGCCCTGCGACCCAACGCCTTTCAGAAGAAGAGGACGATCCGCAAACCCTCACCCAAGAAGGACTGTCCGTTCGAAGACCTTCAAAAGAACGGGCAGTGGCCTCCGGTCATCGTTTATCCGAACAGTGAGCACTGGAAGATCGCGGTAGTACCGAACAAATACCCCGCGCTTACGTATGGAGAGAACGGCGAACACTCGACGCTCTTCAGGCACGGTATCTATCAGCTCCGCACGGCGGTCGGCAACCATTGGCTGTTGATCACGCGCGACCACAACAAGCATTTTGCGGAACTCAGCGGCGGAGAAGCCGCACGTGTCTTCGAGGTGTTTCGGGAGGCCCACGAGATGAACGCAAGGGACAAAAGCGCGGCGTACGTCACGTCGTTCTACAACTATGGCGCCGGCGCCGGCGCATCGATATGGCATCCGCATTATCAGGTGCTTTCCCTGCCGGTCATCCCCGCGCACACAGTGCATTCGATCCGCGGCGCGCGCGAATATTTCAAAAAGCACGGACGCTGCGTGCGATGCGACATCATTAAAGCGGAGCGCCGGAGCGGCATACGGATCGTCGCGGAGAACAAGCATGCGTTCGCATTCGCGCCGTACGCGTCGAAAAAGCCGTTCGAAGTGAGCGTGCTTCCCAAAAGGCATTGGCCCTCGTTCCGCGAGACGCCGCCGGAAGCGATGCGCGACGTCGCATTGCTCCTGCAGTCCGTCCTCCGCGCCATGAAGAAGCATCTGGGCGATCCCGACCTCAATTTCTTCATTCACGACACGCCGCTCAACGACCGCGAATCCCGATACCATCACTGGCATATCGAGGTGGTCCCGAGGGTATCGACCGATGCGGGCTTCGAATTCTCGACGGGCATCATCATAAACGTCGTCGATCCGGATGTCGCCGCCGCGGTCTTGCGGGGTAAGAAACCCGGGAAGGGGCCGGAGGTGCACTAAGGATCCCCATCGCAATGCGCATATTCGTAAATCATAAACTGATCACGGGGATGTTCGCCGCCGCGTTCGCATTCGTGCTTGGCGGATTCGCATGGGCGCTCGCGGCGCTCGGCGCATGGAGCAACGGCGGTTCGGGGCCGCGCATCCTGCACTTCAACGACATTGCCGGGATCACCCAGCTCGGCACGGCGGGCGATGTGATGCTTGCGGGCATCTTTGCGGTGATCGTGGTCGCGGTCAATTTCACGATAGCCCTCGAACTCGACGCCCGTGACCGCATAATGGGCAAAGTAACGGCGGTGATCACCCTGGCGGCCTCCATATTGCTTTTTATCGCGTGCACTGCTATACTTGGTGTCAATTGAACCCATATCAATTCCATGGAAAAAGACTTTGCGGTCGTCATGACCGGTGGCAAGCAATATAAGGTTTCCGCGGGCGACAAGCTCCAGGTGGAGAAGCTCGATGCGAAGGAGGGCGAAAAGGTGGTCTTTGAGACCGTGCTTTTGCACGCGGCGGCGGACGGCGCGGTAAAGGTGGGGACGCCTTACATAGCGGGCGCAAAGCTCGAGGCGAAGGTCCTCGGCGATGTGCGCGGCAAAAAGAAGATCACGTTCAAATATCACTCGAAGACCCGCGCCCGGCGCAAAAAGGGTCATCGCCAGGATTACACCGAGATCGAGATCGTGAAGATATAAGCATAGGCTCCCGAAATAAAAACACCGTTCCGAAGGGACGGTGTTTTTTATGGCCTTGGTTGGCGGCGATGGCTAGTTTATGTAGAACACATCCTCACTTGGTGTTCCTGCGGGGATACTGTTTGCCTGGTCCGGCAACAGATAGTGGATATTCGCCGCCGCAGCGTCGGTGTCGGTGAAGGAGTGCGTGATGAACATCGTCGTTTCCGCCGGCGTTGGGATACCCCGTTCAAGGACACCGCCGGCGTTCACCACCACATACTTCGGCGTGCCTTTCGGCAACGCGTTGATCTGCCGGCCGATCGTTACGTAATCCGCGTTGAACGAGCCCGGCACGTTGGGATTCTTCGCCCATACCGTGAAGTAGTCCACATAGCCGAAAATACCGACCGCAACAAGGAATACGACCGCAAGGGACCTGGTGAGCGCGGCGTGCCAGTGCCACCGTTCTTTTATGAAGCCGTAAAGCCATACACCTCCGAGGGTGGCGAAGATGATCGCGGCCGGAAGCGCGATGATGGATCGGAGCGCATGCGGGATGCCCTCGTCGCTCGCCGCCGCGGGAAGGAGGCCGAGGACGATCCATGCGAAAGTGAGAAGGAGCGCGAACGACGGGAACATGTCGGATGTGGCGGCCGCATCCTTTCGTTTCCGCCAGCTTTTCCATAACGACCAGGCGGATACGACAATGCCGAGCACGAACAATATGCCGACCGGCCAGAAGAGCTCCGGCGCGCCGCTTATGTTCTGCCTCCAGTTGTAATCGCCGCGCCAATTGAACATGAGCGCCTCCTTCGCGGCATTCACCGCGAAGTCATGCAAAGGATTCGGTGCGTTCGTGACGGAGATCTGCGCGGTGCGGCCGAAGAAATCGGCGGGATGTTGGACGAAGTACATGCCGATCGGGAGGGCCACGATGAACGTGACGGCGATGAAGAGCGCGGTCTTTTTCCAGAAGCCCGGCTTGGTCCGGAAGAACGGGATGAAGAGCAGGAAGAGGAGCGGCGTGACGCGGTAGGCGATATACGTATAGAAGCCGAGCGAGTAGACGATGCCGGCGAGCGTGGCGTAGACGACCGATGCGCGCGTACTGAGGGACCTGAACGCCTTGATCAGGAAATAAAGCGCGAAGACGATGAGCAGGGGCGCGAGGATCGCGCGGAAGCCTATGCGCGAGAACATGATGTGCCAGAAGCTCGTCGCAAGGAGGAACGAGGCGAGAAGTCCGGGGCCGTTGCCGAAGAGCTCCGCGACGAGCAGATAGATGCCCCACACGGTGAGCACGCCCGCGATCGCGGCGGGAAGCCTGACAACCCACGGTTCGTAGATCGGCCACACCTTGAGGAATGCGGCGATGACGTTCACGTAAAGCCCTTCACGGCCATTGTCCTCGATATAGAACGTTTGGAAGTGGTTCGTCTCTGCGGTCTCGACGGCGTTGTTGCCGTCCATCGCCTCGTCGGGATAGAGTCCGGGAGGCGTGGTGGTCAGATGGTAGAAGCGGAAGAAGGTTGCTATAATGAGGATACCGACAAGCAGCGTATAGCGCAGTGGTTTGGACATATCATTCATTATAGCAAATAACGATTTCCAAATAGCTCAATCCCAAATAAGAACCAGGATTCAAATTCCAAAACGAAATTCCGAAAAAATGGACGAAACACCATCGATGGAGCAATCACTCGAATCCGACCTGAAGACGCTCGCGGACGGGATCAGGAACAACCGCGAAAAAGCGGTGGAGCAGAACTACAGCGAGCAGGACCTTGTGAAAGAGGCGATCCGCGCATTCCCGAATTTCGAGAGGCCGTCGGCCCCTGTGCCCGTGCCGCAACCGTCCGCCGCGCCGGCACAAAACCCCGCCCCCGCCGCGCCGGTGCTTCCGAATACGGCAAGCCCCTTGCCCGATTACGCGCAGAATGCGGCTCCCGAAGTGAAGCTCGAAATAGAGTATCTGCTCGACCTTGCGCTGACCCAGGGGCTCGGCAAGGCGCTTACCGAATCCGGAAAGTCGCCGTACTTCGTACAGGATGCGTTCCATGACGCGCTCGCGGGAAAGCTGTATCCCGAACTGCAGAAGAGGGGCATCGTGAAATAGGAAGGGTTCCGGTGTGCTACAATTAAATAAACAAATGAGCGCGCTTTTGATATTCCTCGTCGTCGTTATCGGCATTGCGTGCGGGGTTGCGGCATATTTCATCGTCCGCCTGATCGTGCGGCGTCGGTTTGCCGATTCGCTCCAGACGTCCCTTTTTCTCATCAAGGTGCCCAGGACCGCGGCGGACGACAAGAACGGCGGTACCGAGGGCAACGATTTCAAATCCGAACTCGCGCATTTCGAGCAGCTGCTCGGCAGCCTGGCATCGCTCAAGAAGCCGGTCGCGTTCGAGGTCGCGGTGCCGCACGTGGGCGAGGAGATCCATTTTTATATAGGCGTACCGAAGCTCTCTTCGGAGACCGCCATGAAGCAGATCCAGGGTCTCTGGAACGGCGCGAGCGTGGAACCGGTGCGCGACGACTTTAACATCTTCAACGTGCACGGCGCGACGGTCGCGGCATATGTGACGGAGAAGGAGAATTACGCGTTGCCGATCCGCACCTATGTCGAGCTCGGCGTCGATTCGTTCGAATCGATCGTGGGCGCATTCGCGAAGATCAACGAGATCGGCGAGGGCGCATCGCTCCAGCTATTGGTCCGTCCGGCCTTCAAGGACTCGAAGAAGGTGATCCATCGCTACATCGAATTCCTGAAACGCGGCGAGAAGCTCGAGGATATATTCAAGTCGGGCGTTTCGATGGGGCTTTCGGACGCCGCGAAGACTCTCGGCAGTTTTGATCCCGAGAAGGATGCGGCAAAGCGCGAAAAGGAAAAGGTGGTGGATGACGAGGCGATCAAGGCGCTCACCGCGAAGGCGGCAAAGCCGCTCTTCGACGTGAACGTACGGCTCGTGGCGAGTGCGGGATCGCAGTTCCAGGCGGACGATATCCTGAACGGTCTTGGCTCGGGATTCAGCCAGTTCGCGAGTCCGATGCGCAACGGGTTCCGCATCGTGAAGCCCCGCAATCCGAAAGGACTCATCGGGAAGTTCATCTATCGCATGTTCGACGAAGGCAACAAGATGACGCTTTCCGCCGAGGAGATCGCGAGCATCTACCACCTTCCCATCTCGTCCACCGAAACGCCGCGCGTGAAGTGGCTCAAATCGAAAGAGGCCGCGCCGCCGGACAATCTCCCAAAACAAGGTCTTTTGCTCGGCGAAAGCGTATTTCGCGGGACCACGAAGCCGGTCTATCTTACGGACGATGACCGTCGCCGTCATTTGTATGTCGTCGGCCAGACGGGAACCGGTAAATCGACATTGCTCGGCAATCTGATCATTGAGGATATCCGGAGCGGCAAGGGTGTGGCGATCATCGATCCGCACGGCGACCTTGTGGAGAACGCGCTCGGGTTCGTACCGAAGGAGCGCCTCGACGACGTGATCTATTTCAATCCCGGCGATCTCTCGCGGCCGCTCGGCTTGAACATGCTCGATTTCAATTTCGACCGGCCGGAGGAAAAAACGTTCATTGTGAACGAGATGCAGAGCATCTTCGATAAGCTGTTCGATCAGGAATCGATGGGACCGATGTTCCAGCAGTACATGCGCAATGCGCTTTTGCTGCTGATGGAGGACATGCCGAACGAGC
>JARLIC010000132.1 GCA_031291905.1 Minisyncoccota bacterium | reverse complement strand
CCAAAACCCCAAAACCCCAAAACCCCTCTCCCCGCGCTCCTAAACGCCGTACGCGCTCGTGTTGCAATGTGTGAAAGAAGGAAAGTATCTTGTCAATGTCATTATGCAAGGAGGTGACGCGATTAAATGCCCTCGAAGGATGAGGCGAAGTCTTCCCTGTCTAGATCGCGGTCCATGATGTCGAGCTTCAGACTCTTGGCACGCTTGCGGGACCGCGACCTCGCAGTCTTGACCGTCGTGGTCTGTCCGTGTACTACGCCACGAGTTGTTACCAATTTATCCATACTCAGCTCGATGGAGCCAGACTTGGCAGGCCGCCAGGGCTCCCGCGCCCGACTCTTCACCAGCTTCTCCGTGCTCATCTTTATCGTGTTCTGCAAGTTGTGGATCTTGTTCTCCGTCCCCACAAAGTCCAGCTCTATCGCGCTGTGTGCATATTCGCACGACTTGTTCGTGCACTTCTCTCCATGCTTTATCTTCTCGCACATTTGTGTGGCGGATGCCAGTCGCTTGCCCTTCAGTCTGCGGCCCTTGTCCTCTGGCTCGCTTTCCAGCGACTCGATCTTCTGTTTCATCGTGACCAAGGTCTTGCGTCTGTCCTTTATCGCCGCGTCCACCGCATCGTACAGTTCCACGATCTGAGCATTGAGGAACTGGTTCTTGGAGTAGGCGCTCGCATCTTTGCCGCACATTTTCTCCACAATGATCTGGACCTTCTGTATGGGGACATCGATGCCCAGCTTTTCCAGCCGACCCTTCGTTATCGGCTCGCTCGTCAGCTCCTCGTAGTTCAGTTCCAGATCCATGGGAATCATGAGCTCCTGCTTGAGCCGCCGTTCCTTCCTCTCGCGATTCTGCTTCTCTTCTAGACGCTCCTTTTTGACCATCTTGACGGCCTGGAGGATGTTCTTGTGGGCGTCGCCCCAACGTTCGGAGTTGACCAGCACGGCCGCCTTCTTCAGCAGTCCGAATTTCGTGGTGTAGTCCTGGTCCCGTCGGTCCAGCTCGTCCTTCTTTGCCTTCTGCTTGGGAGTGTTAAGCAGCATCTTGTTCCACTTCTTGGTGGCCTTCGCGTACGTTTCCAGCTTCTTTCGCATCAAGCCTTGGAGCTGGCACTGGTTGCAGGGCTTCCGTTTGTCGCCCACCACGCCGCATCCCGGACACGGCCTAAGATTGCTGGCGGGGACCCATGCGCGCTTCTGCACGTCCTTCTCGAGGGTGGCCTGGATGTTCCTGACCTGCTTGTCGATGCCCTTGTTGCGTGCCCAGTCCTCCTGTCTAACCACGGGTGAAATCGAAATCGTACACGAAATGAAGCTCGGAGTAGTGGTGCGCGTACGGACACGCCGAGCCCAGCTTGCAGATGCTCTTTGTCTCTGTATTCGGCCAACGCGGCCTCACATCTCCCGGACATCTGTCCTTCAGCGGACACATTATGTTCTTGTACTTGAAGGCCTCGCGGTCGGAGTCGAGGGATTGGCCCCGACTAAGCTCGCCGCTGCGGAACGACGATGCCGAGCCCTTCGAGGTCAGGTGCTGTGACTGCGAACGACGCTTAAGAGAGGCGGTGAGGACGCGCTGAGACCGGTGGAGCCGGGAGATCCCCTTCTCTTTCTCCTCGAACTTATGCTCAATCTTCATGAGCAGCGTGTACGTCTCCTGCAGGAGAGTGAAGGTCTTCTTGTTCTTGACGTCCTCCTCGATCATGCCCTTCTGTTCGGTGTCGGCAACCAGTGCCATCCCCTCGCCGTACGCCTTGGCCTCCTTCTTGCGCCGCTCCTCGCGTTCCTGTCTCCGTCTATGTACGGGGGAGTCGCAGATATTCGTACTTCTTGTAGAGCTCGAAATTGGGGTGGAAATTACGCTTCAGACTCTCGATGTTGAACCCTTCTCTCAGCTTGTTCATCGCGTCCACGTACGCGCCCTTCTGGAAGAAGGTGACGGCCTTGTTGTAGACTCCAGACTTGAAGACGTAAGGGTAGCTCTTCTCGAAGTTCTTTCCCATGCCTTTGGCGACCTCGGCGGGATCGATCTCCTCCTCGCGCTTGGGCATGATACCGCCCCCGTAGTACGGCGTCACGTGTGGCTTGAACGTGCAATTCTCAGCATCCGACAGCGACATCAGAATCTGCCTCCTCTTCTCCATCGTCGCCTCGTCCTTCCTGTTCCAGGCATGCAGACAGAACTCCTGTATATCCTTGATCCCCACGCCGGGCTCTTTCTTCCGGCCCTTGACGTTCGAGCTCTTCGCGGTCGACTCTCCGAGTGTAAGTCCCTTGTCGCGCGCCGGACAGGGCTTGGACGAGGGGATCCAGAACGGTATGTTCTTCTTCGGCACCTTCTCGTACTTTCCCTTCCGAGTCTGTACGTATCCTCTCAGGATATCGAGGAAGTATGCCTTGAACTCCTTGGGATAGAGCTTGCGTCTTTTGACTGTGGTGCCGCCGAGGGCCTGGGACCCGGTGTCAGAGGCAGCTCCATAATTGGGGAAGGGGAAGATGCGCTTCATCTCTTCGGGATATCGTTCCGCCAGCGCCACGTACTGTTCCCCTATGTAGTTTCTCAGCGTCCCCGTGTGCTCCTCCAGTCGCTTTTCTTTGTCCTTGAAATATCGTTTGATGGCTTCACGAAGGTGGGCGGCGAGCGGCTGTTTGTCCTTTGCGAGCCGCATTCGCTTGTCCCTTTCCTCCGCGGTCTCCGTTATGGTCCTCTTCTTCAGTTCCTCGACCATGCGCTTCTTCTTCTCTTTTGCGGCTATCTCGGCGGCGTCGCGTTCCGTGGGATCCAGACGTTTCACCGTCTTCGCCTTCTTTAGTTTGCGCTTGGCCTCTTCCTCCTCCTCGTAGACCTCGTACTCCTCGGGGTAGCGGAAGACCTTATTGCTCTTGAACTCCTCCTTGGCCATGCGGCGCACTATTTCGTCCATAGGGAACTGCTTCTCCAGCTCGAGGAGGGTGCGACCGACCTTCCACTTGTCCTTGGGCGCGGCGAGTTCGCTCCAGATGTCGGCCTTAGCCTTGCTCCGGCTCTTTTCCTTCTCCTTCTCGCGCTTGGCCTCGGCCTCCTTCTTCTCCTTCTCTTGTCTCCTGGTCTCCTCCATCTCCTTCTTCTTCTCTGCCGCCGCGTACTGCGCGTTGATAACCTCTTCCATGCTTGGTCCTCCGGGCACCGAATTCACGCCCAGCGCGTCCTTCATCTCGTTTGGCTATGGTGTGATTTGCGGTGGACGTACCTTGATGAGCTTCCAGTACTTGATCATGTCCGCTGCCTGCTTCGGCGGGTACTTGTTCACCCCCTTGTATAGCAGCTCCAGTCTGTGGATCTTGGCAGAGGGAGAGTAGAAGTCCTCGATGAGCCTGCGAGTGTACTCGGGCTCGCTGTTGATCTTGCGCTCAACCTTCTTGGGATATGCCTGCCACCACTCCAAGAGCGTCCTGGCATCAGCCGGGAAGCGCATGTTGAGCTCTCGATACGTCCAGACGATGTTCTGCATGCACTCCTTGCTATCGAGGCTATCAACGGTGTGCACTTACTCTGCCAGGTTCTCTCGCTCAAACGAGTAGTGGAGATTGAGTGCCTTCTGGAAGTTTCGTTTTTCCTCCTCCATCTTGCCGTGCTCCTCCAGCACTTGGCTTGCCCGTTTGGCCTTTTCCGCCTGGGCCATGATCTCGCAGATTTCCTTTTCGATGTCCTCCCTGACCGTGAACCTGACCTCTTCTTCAGTGTACGTGGCAACCCTGTCTTTCATCGCGTTACTGCTGGCGTCTGCCGTTTTCCTTGTTTCTTCCACCCTGGACACCGTCGAGGACCGCGTGAATGGCCTTTTGACAACAAAGTGTTGTTTCCAGAACTCCACGAGCACTCCAGCCCGTTTCTCAGCCTCCTCCCGCTTTCTCTTCTGAATCTCTGTCTCGTCGACCTTCTCCTTGCCAACGTGGATGCCGCTGACGGTGAAGGCGATGCCACGACGCTTTTGGTACTCGTCCTTGAGGAACTCATAGAGCTCCTTTGGCTTTCCGACATAGTTGCCGACCGGCTCCCGCTTCGCAGGCGGGGGCTTCTTTTCCGGACTCCGAGATTTGCGCTCCTCCGTCGGCTTCTTCCCCGCCAACGAGGGCTCGACCAACGTGCGGACGCTCTGGCTCCGTGGACTCGCCTTTGGCTTTGGAACGGAGTTGGGGACGGGGCCCTTGTCGGTGGCGAAGGCTATGGATGTGTAACGGGGAGATTACAGGCGCCGGAGCTCTGGCGCTCGAACGACTGGTCGAACAGCGGATTATTGAAGACAGGCTCGCCGGCTAGGCGATACTTCCTCCGGGATTCGATTTCGTTAGTCATATTTTTGAATTGATCTTATTATCTTGGCGATGTGTTTAAATTTATTGGCCGCAACGTATGCATGAGGATTCGCCAGTTCAAATTATCTCTGTTTCGTGCTCCCCTCGGCGCCCGGGGTTTTGGGGTTTTGGGGTTTTGGGGTTTTGGGGTTTTGG
>JARLIC010000131.1 GCA_031291905.1 Minisyncoccota bacterium | reverse complement strand
TCGATGTCCACCGCCATGGCGGGCGCCTGCACGGCAGCAAGCTTCATCTTTTCGCGGAGCGTGATGAGCTGGAGCAAAAAGAGGTCCTCAAAAGAGAACCGCGAGCGCGCCGTCTGGGCCTCTTCTATCGTATCGGGGAAATGGATGGCATGGATGGCGGGCTCGAGCGCGGGGAAACCGAATTCCTCGAGGACCGCTTCGGGAACCCATTCCTCGAGCGCGGGCTTGTGCCGGAAGAGCTGCTGGATGACGAAGCGGATGCCGCGCGAAGTGAGCCCCTGCGTTTCGGGATAGACGGGGACGAGGCGGCCGGTGTGGTTGAACTCCTGCTCGGCCGCTTCGCCGTCCGGACCGGTGTGCATGCCCGGCCGCACGCGGACGATCTCGTAGGTCGGGTTGTTCAGATACAGTTCGCCTTCGTCGGAGATGGATGCTTTGCCCGCGAAGTTCGCTTCGCGTCCGGGCTTCAGCGTGTTCGCGACGTACGGCTGGTTGAACCACACCGCGCGGATGGAACCGGTCGCATCGGCGATCGTCGCCTCGACGATGCTCATGTGGCGGCGGAAACTGTGCCGCGTGCGGATGTCCTCGATGGTGCCGCGGACGGTGGCCTGCTGTCCGGGCTCAAGGTCGGCGACGGAATACGTCCTCGTGAAATCCTCGTAGCGCGCGGGGAAATGCCAGAGCAGATCGCCCACGGTCTTGATACCCATCTTTTCGAGACGGCGCAGCGAAGGGGAGCGGGCTCCTACGACTTCGAACAGCGGCGTTTCGAGCGTTAACTGGGGCATTGATGATATTTGCCCAAAGTATACCATAAAACGCGAATTATTGTGCCCCCACCAGGATTCGAACCTGGGACCTTCTCCTTAAGAGGGAGCAGCTCTACCAACTGAGCTATAGGGGCAATGCGGACCTTCCGCTTTGTCAATTTACTCTATTTTAAGGCGGTTGTAAAACGGCGAAAGGCGTTATCCACAGGCCGTTTCATCGCCTGCTGGCCGGTGGGTATATAATGAGAGTATCTATGGCACCTTTTTGGGAGCATCTGAGGTCGCGGGCGGTCGTGGTCACCGCTGTCGTGTTTTTGGTGCTGATGTGCGTCCCCGTAGCGCTTGTGGGAGTATACCGGCGGACATCGGATACGATCGACGCGCAGGTGTTCGCGAGCCAGTCGGCGCTGGTCGACCTCGCCGCGCAGGCGGTAAGGGTCAAACTTGACGGCTTGGTGACCATCGCTTCGTCGATGGCGTCATCCACGGCGCTTGTCACCGATGTTGCCGGCAGTAAATGGACCGATGCCGCGGACGCGGCAAGGGATATGCAGAACGACGTCAAGTATTACGACCCGTTCATAGACCGGATCATCATCTACGATCCCCAAGGGATCCAACGGGCGGCATATCCCGCCCTCGTCGGGGGATTGGGGACGAGCGCGGCGAGCGGTTCATGGTATGCGGCCCTTTCCTCGGGGAAGGAATCCTCGTACGTCACCAACGTGATATTGCGCACTTCCAAGCCGCAGATCCAGGTGGTGAGCGTCGCGGTGCCGATCAAGGGACCGAGTGGGACCGTCGCCGGATTTTTGGTCCTGCAGATCCCCACGGATAACTTCCTCGCGTTCGGGGAGAACATCTCTCCCGGAACCTACAGCTTCGCGTATATCGTCGATCAGGAGGGGAACATCGTGGCGCATCCGAAGTATTCCTCGGACAACGGGGAGGTCGTCAATTATGCGTTCAACCCCGCGGTCAAGAACGTCATGAACGGGGAAAGCGGCACGTTGACCGTGCAGGATTCGGGAGTGGTGGGGATAGTCACCTACAGGCCGGTCGCGGATTACGGGTGGGGCGTGATCGGGCAGGAGCTTTCGGAGGAGGCGTTCGCCGGGAACAGCAGCATCCTTTTTGACATCCGGCTGCTCATTGGGATCCTTACGATCGTGAACCTCCTTATCGTTTATATGCTTTTCAGAATATTGAGCTCACGCCCATGAATGGACCAATGACCGCAAAAAAAGGATTCACCCTCATCGAGCTTCTCGTCGTGATCGCGATCATCGCCATTCTGGCGGTGGTGGTGGTGCTGACGCTGAATCCCGCACAGCTCCTTGCCCAATCGCGCGATTCCAACAGGGTCTCCGATTTTGCGACGCTCAAGAGCGCCCTCTCGTTGTATCTTGTCGACGCGGTGATACCCAATCTCGCCTCGTCGTCGCTCGCGTACAACGCATGCTATCTTTCCACGGTCACCGGCCTCGGCACGTCGACGGCGAAGTGCGGCGGTATGTTCACGGGCACGTATTCCGCCGGGAACGCGAGCGCCACCGCCGCCCTTTACCGCATGAACGATTCGCGCGGATGGCTGCCGGTGAATTTCTCCCAGCTGAGCTACGGTTCGCCCCTCGGCGTCCTTCCCGTCGACCCGACGAACAATGCGACCTATTACTACGGCTATGCGGCGACCACTACCGGCGGCAATTTCTTCGAACTGGACGCCTTTATGGAGAGCACAAAATTCGGCAACGCTTCGAGCAGCGGCAATGTGGTGACGACCGACGGCGGCGACAATGCCGCCATTTACGAAGCAGGGAGCAAGGCGGGACTCAACCTCTAGCCCGCGCCGCGCGCAGGGCGTTCATGATCACCGACGCGTCGATGCCTTCCTGAAGGACGGCGCCCGTGACGGGCGGAATGTAGCCGAGGAGCGCGAACGCCATACCGATGACGGAGAGCCCGATGCCCCAAAGGATACTTTCTTTTGCCACGCGCGTGGAGCGCGCCGCAATGGCGAGCGTCGTTTGGACGAGCGCAATGTCGCGGCTCAGGATGGCGACCGATGCCGCGTCGATCGAGGCGCTGTTTTCGGTGCCCGAGAACACGACGCCGACGTCCGCCAACGCGAGCGCCGGCGCATCGTTCAGGCCGTCGCCCACCATCATGACCTTCTCGCCGCGCGCCTGCGCCTCTTTGACGATGCGGAACTTTTCCGCCGGCGTGCAGCGCGCATGGATCGCAAGGCCGTCCGTGCCGTATCCGTCGAAGAGCCTCGCGGCGTTCGCTTCGGTGTCGCCGGTGAGGATCGCGACGTGATAGCGCGCGCGGAGCTTCTCGAGGAGCGCCATCGTGCCCGGCTTCATGACGTCGTCCAATATGAACCGCGCGATCGCGCGGCCGCCGCCGGACATCTCGATCACGATGCCTCCCTCGCCGTCGGCATCCGCGGCGTCCGATTTCTTCAGGCGGTACACGCCGCCGCCGACGGCGCCCGCGATCCCGTCACCGACGTTCTCGACGATGTGGGTCGCTTCTTCCACTGCCGCGCCGGCGTCCGCGCGCGCGTTATGCGCCGCGACGATCGTCTTTGCGAGGGGATGGAGCGAATGAAGTTCGATGGCGGCGGCGATCGAGAGCAGCCGGTCTTCGGAATATGCGGGGTCGAGTACGCGGACCGCGCGGAGCGTCGGCTCGCCGAGCGTGAGTGTGCCGGTCTTGTCGAAGAATATCGCGGTGACTTCCGAGAGCGTCTCGAGCGCCGCCGGACGTTTCACGATGACGTTCTTCTTCGATGCGACGTTCAGGCCGCCGAGGAAGCTTATCGGCGCGGCGATGATGAGCGGGCAGGGGGTCGCCATCACGAGCACGGCGAGGAGGCGTGTGGGGTCGCCGTGCGAGATCACGTATGCGGCGCCGGCCATAAGGAGCGTGATCGCGGTGAATCCGTAGTTATATTTTTCCGCGAGGCGCACGATGCGGGCCGGGTGGCGCTTCGCTTCGCGTACCAGGTCCACGATCTTCTGATAGGTGGAACTGCCGAAATCGCCCGACACGCGAAGCTCGAGCGATGCGCCCTCGTTCACGAGGCCGCTCTTCAGAAACTGGCCCTTGCGATAGGACCGCGGCGCGAACTCGCCGGTGAGATTCGCCTCGTTCATGAGCGCGTCCTCCGAGAGGAGATAGCCGTCGAGCGGCACGATCTCGTTCGCGCGGATGAGGATGGTGTCGCCCTCGCGCACGTCCTGGATCGGCGCCTCGGCATACGCCTCGCCGCGCTTCACCTGGCAGGTCTTGGGGATCTTTTCGACAAGGTGTTTGAGCGCCGCTTCCGCCTCGCGCGAACCGTACGCCTCGAGCGATTCGCTGACGAGGATCATGAGCGAGATCACCGCGCCCGCAAGGAGCTCGTTCGTCGCGACCGCGACGACCATGGCGAGGATGGCGATGTAATCGAGCGAGAACTGTTTCACGAAAAGCTTCCGTACGGAATCGATGACGAGTGCGGCGAGGCCGACCGTGATCGCGGCAAGATAAAAGGCGCCGCCGGCGCCGGGAATGCCGATGCCCGCCGCGGTAAGGAGCAGAACGAGCAAGGGGAGCAGGAACTCCGTCATGCGTTCATCGAGTCCGAAGTTTGTATGCGCACGAGCAGGTCCTCGTAATCCTTCGTGGTGATGTGCCAGTCGCCCGGCTCGAGCGGCCGGTTGAGGTCGCTCAGCACGACGAACACCGAGTAGGCGAGGCAAGCGATGCTGATCGTGAAGAGATAGGCGAGCCAGACGTTCGCCACGCCGATGAACATCGAGAGGCCGATCAGGAGGAACGCGCCGAAGCGCATCGTGTGGTTGAGGAGGTCGGGGATGTGCTCCGAACTGTAGAGCAGGCGCTTCGAGCGGCTTTCCATGATCCTCGAGAAGAGGGCGAACGAGATGGTCATGAGCTGGGGCGCTGTCGCCGATATCTTATAGATCGTGGTACTGAGTTCGTTGAAGATGTCCTCGATCTCCTGGCTCCTCACGCCGCGCTCGCTGAACTGCCAGCCTTCCTTGATGATGACCTCGAGGTATCCCGCAATGCTGTCGTGGACCTTCGCTCTTATCGCTTCCGGAAAGTTATTGGACCAGAGATAGAGCTTTTCCAGGCCGTCGGTCTCGGTCTTCACCGCGTCGACGAGGTTGTTCCACTGTTCCCACTCCTTCTGGATGACGAATGCGGCGATGATGCTGAACAGCGTGCCCACGGCGGCATAAAGCCACGGTACGCCGCCAAGGCTCGCGATGAGGATCCTCGTGTTGTAGAAATCACTTGTGCGGATGAAATAGAAGAGGGCGGAAAACACGACCGCGAACGGAAGAAGCTTTTTAATGAGTTTCATGCTATCATTATATCACTTAGTAAATACCTACGTTATATGACCACTACATCAGATTTTTACGGCCTCGGAATCGCCCCCGGCATCCTCACCATCCTTGATAAGCTGGGGTTCAAGGTACCTACCCCGATCCAGCTGAAAGCGATCCCGGTCGCCCTTGAAGGCAAGGACGTGATGGGGCTTGCGCAGACCGGCACCGGCAAGACGCTCGCATTCGCCATCCCGATGATGCAGGCGGCCCTCAAAGGCACGCAGGGGCTCATCGTACTGCCTACCCGCGAGCTCGCACTGCAGGTGCAGGAGACGATCGAGAAGGTGGGCGGCCCGCTCGGCATCCGCACCGCGCTCCTGATCGGCGGCGCGCCGATCAGCATGCAGATACGGTCGCTCTCGCGGAATCCAATCATCGTGATCGGCACGCCGGGCAGAATCATCGACCATCTCCAGCAGAAGACCATTTCGCTGAAGCGCGTCGGCATCCTCGTGCTCGACGAGGCGGACCGCATGCTCGACATGGGATTCGCGCCCCAGCTCAAGCGCATCCTCACCGATGTGCCGAAGGAGCGGCAGACGATGCTCTTCTCCGCCACCATGCCGGACAACATCATGAGGCTCGCGAACGCGTACATGCAGCTGCCGCTGCGCATCGAGATCGCGCCGCCGGGCACGACGATCACCAAAATCGCCCAGGAGGTCTTCTTCATCTCGAAGATGGACAAGCCGCGCCTGCTCGAAAAAGTGCTCTATGAATACAAGGGTTCAGTGCTCATCTTCTCGCGCACCAAGTTCGGCGCGAAGAAGATCGCGACGTCCGTGCGCGCGCTCGGCCACACCGCCGCGGAGATCCATTCCAACCGCTCGCTCAACCAGCGCCGCGAGGCGCTCGACGGGTTCCGCAACGGGAAATACCGCATCCTCGTCGCTACCGACATCGCCGCGCGCGGCATCGACGTGAAGGGGATCGAGCTCGTGCTCAACTACGACCTGCCTTCGAATCCGGAGGATTATATCCACCGCATCGGCCGCACCGCCCGCGCGGGCGCGACCGGCCACGCGATCTCGTTCGCAATGCCGGACGAGCGCCGCGACGTGCAGGACATCGAGCGCCTGATGCGCGCGACGCTGCCATTCTCCAAACTTCCCGAACTTCCTCCGGCCCGCGCCGTCCCTTATTCATCGCGCACCGAACTTCCTCCGCGCGGCCGTGCGCCGTTCCGCGGCGGCAGCAGCAGCGGTTCCCGTCCGTCCTATCGCCAAGGCGGGGCGCCGCATTCCTCCGGCCCGCGTCCTTCTTATGGTTCGAGCTCTTCTCGTTCCCCGCGTTCGGGGTCGCGATTCCCCAAGAGGAACCGTTACTAGAAAACAGATCGGTGGTATGATTTTCCTATGAGCAATCCCGAAAAGGAACTTACGAAAGAGGAGCTCGATGCCTTCCTCGCCGAATACGCCGCCAAGCCGAAAACGGAAGAGGATGAGACTCCTTTGATGCGGAATGCGCGGTTGGACCGCGAGGAGAGGGCGCAACGGCCCGAGCTTTGGGAGGATACGTTGCGGAAATCAAAGACGAAGGCCCGCGAAATGGCCGGGCTTGTTCCCTCCCTTGAGGCCTCTTTCGAAAAGTCTCACAATGTGATGCTGTCCGTAAAGGCGCACAACGACGGGGAGGCGTTCGATGTGTCGACCTCCCGCGGAGAGGTGGACCACGAAGCCCTCAACGCGCTCCGGAGCTTTCTCGACGACTGCACGGAGATACGGGTCCCGAACGGGTCTTTTGGCGACGATACCGATTGCATCCGTTTCGCCGGCCTGTTCGCCGGGCCCGACGAGCACCGCCTTTCCCCGGAAGAACTTTTCAAAACGATCAAGGATGCTTTGGCGGGCGCGGAGGACGTCAGATGACGTACTGAAAGATCAGGAAAAAATGGAATATGCTTCCGCCGAGCACGAACAAGTGCCAGATGGCGTGGAAGTAGGGGATGTCGTCGAACGAGAAGAAGAGCATGCCTACGGTATATGAGATCCCGCCGCCGATCAGCAGCATAATACCGGCAAAGGGCAGGGAATGCCAAAGAGGGACAATGAAGAACACCGCGAGCCATCCCATCGCGAGGTAGAGCACCGCCGAGGCCACATTGTGCTTGTCGATCGCGATGCTTTTATAGACGATCCCCATGGCCGCCAATATCCATACGATGGCGAAGAGCGTCCATCCCAGCCTTCCTCCTATGGAGATCAATACGAGCGGCGTGTAGGTTCCCGCGATCAGAAGGTAGATCATGCAATGATCGAGGATGTGGAACACGTGCCGCGCCCTGGTCCTTGCGAGCGCGTGATACAGAGTGGAGGAGGAATACGAGAGTATCATGGACAGGCCGAAGATGAGCACGCTGACCGTCGCGGTCATGCTATGCACGGTCTCCGCCTTGGTGAACAGGAATATCGTCCCGATAATCGCGAGCCAGCGGGCTATGTTATGGGTGACCGCGCCGGCGATCATGTCGCTCAACCGGTAGGGATACACGTCTTTCGGGTAATCCATTACCTCCCATTCTATTCTTTAAATGACGGTTGTCGAGAAAACGCGGCCGATCTAGGATTTGTCGCTGAGGTACCTGCCGGCAACGCTCAATGCGAACGAAGGCAATATGATGAAAACCGTCGCAAACAGAAGCCGCGTCAATATGATGCCAATTATCGAATCGCTTGCGAGCCCGTTGGGCAGCAGCAAAACTATCAATATCCCGATGATCCCGAAGGCGATCGATGAACCGATGAATATCCGTGTAGCTATCTTTTGCATGATTTCAGTAT
>JARLIC010000130.1 GCA_031291905.1 Minisyncoccota bacterium | reverse complement strand
CTGCTCCGTCATCGGCAAGAAGCTCAGTAGCACAGCATGCTAGCTGCCACGATATGATTGGCCATGGCGTAGATATATAGCTTCCTGGGCCATAAAAAATTATTGTCTAAGAGAAGAACCATGCAATCCCTATTGAAGGCTACTCAAAGCATAATGACCACGGCGATTAAGAACGCCCTGGGAGTCGACTGCGTCGCAGAGGTGACCCAGTCGCCGCACATCGGAGACTACAGGTGCACTGACGCCATGAAGCTGTTCAACCAGAACAGGAAGACCGGCTCTTTCGGCTGCGCGTCCGTCAAAGAACTGGCCGACAAGATCATCAAGGCTATTCCCGAGAACCCTATCGTCCTCAGGGCCGAGGCAACCGCCATGAAGCGTATGTCTTATAACGTAAGGAAGAAATTAGCCTCCGACCCCAAGTCACCCTACTTCATTAATATCTACCTGAAGAACGAGGTGCTGGAGCAGGAGCTGATGAACATGCTGAAGAGCGGCGTTGCGTACAAGGCGCCCGTCAAGCAGAAGGTCCTCGTCGACTTCTCGAGCCCGAACATCGCCAAGGAGCTGCATGTGGGCCATCTCAGGTCCACGATCATTGGTGACGCGACTTGCCGCGTGTTCGAGTTCCTGGGCCACGAGGTGCTGCGTATCAACCACGTCGGCGATTGGGGCACCCAGTTCGGCATGCTCACTGCCATGCTTTACGATCAGTACCCCGACTTCACTGCCAAGCATCCGAACCTCGGCGAGCTCAAGGTCTTCTACCAGGTATGCGAGCGAATGTAACCACACTTACTCAGCAAGCCAAAGAACGCTTCGACAAGGACGAGGAGTTCAAGAAGAGGTCACATCAGAACGTCGTGCTCCTCCAGAGCGGCGACCCCAAGATCACTCAGGCCTGGAAGTATCTCTGCGATATCTCCAGGAGCGAGTTCGAGAAGATCTACAAGCGTCTAGACATCAAGATCAAGGAGATGGGCGAGTCGTTCTACAACGCGATGATCCCCAAGGTTATCGCCGAGCTCGAGGCCAAGGGCATCGTGAAGGTGGACAAGGGCGCCAAGGTCATCTTCATCCCCAAGATCAAGAACCCCCTGATCGTCCAGAAGTCTGATAGCGGGTACTCCTACGATTCGACCGACATGGCCGCCATCCACTACCGTTTCCAGGAGCTCAAGTGCGACCGTATCATCTACGTCACCGACAGTGGACAGCAGCTCCACTTCACCCTCGTCTTCGAGGCAGCCAAGCTGGCGGGCTGGCTCACTCCGCCCAAGAACCGCGTTGACCACGTGGGCTTCGGTCTCATTCTGGGAAAGGGCGGCAAGAAGATCAAGACCCGTTCGGGCGACGCTGCCAAGCTGGTAAGGACAGAGTGCGACCGCAAAATAGATGGACCTGCTGGACGAGGCGGCGAAGCAGGCGGAGGAGCAGCTGATCGCGAGGAGCAAGGCTTTCGCGGAGAAGGCGGCAGAGAAGGAGGCCGAGAAGAAGGAGGACGAGAAGAAGGAGGCTGAGAAGAAGCCGGCTGAGAAGAAGGAGGCCCTCCCGGCCCCGGCGCCCATTGTACTGAACGAGGCGGACCTGAAGGAGTCTGCGGAGAAGATCGGCATGGCCGCAATTAAGTACTTCGACCTGAAGCAGAACCGTGTCTCGAACTACGAGTTCTCGTACGAGAGGATGCTGGACGCGAGGGGCGACACCGCGCTTTACCTACTCTACGCCTACGCCCGTCTGGACTCCATCCTCAGGAAGGCCGGAATTGACAGCGCCAAGCTGCAGGAGCTTATCACTAAGGGCAAGGTCAAGATCACCCACGACAAGGAACGTGCGCTGGTGTTCGAGATCCTGAGGTTCCCCGAAACTCTGGACGACTTCGTGCAGGACCTCTACCTCAACAGGCTCTGCAGTCTAGTGTACGACATATCCGTGAAGGTGGGCGAGTTCTACGAAAGCTGCAAGGTCATCGGCAGCGCCGAGCAGGACTCCAGGATTCTCTTCATCGCTGCCTCTCTCATGATGATGAAGTGCATCCTCAACCTGCTGGGCATCGAGCCTCTCCACAAGATTTAAACCTCCCGCCTTCATATCTCACTCATTCATCGATTTATTGAGGATATCGTATTGCAATCTGCGCACGTTGATACGTCTTGTTTTCTGCAGTAGTAGTAGTGATTGTAACAAGTAAAACTAGATGAGGTTCAGATCTTGGACAACGAGCCGACGACTGGGCTTCCTTCGTGGGACCGCAATGCATTTCCTCTGCCAGATCCTCGGGAGGAAGGACGCCGTCAGTGGAATCCGCACGTTTTCCTTCGACTTCTGCTCGCCGCAACGCGCTGCGGGTTCAGACTTTTCCCATCCGAAATCGTTTATTTCGCTCCTCAATTTTGCAGGACCGGCGACCTTTCTCCTTAGAACAGAGAGGGCCCGTTTGATCATCGGGGCGTTCTTTCGGCTCGGTATCAACACCGATAGCTGCTTTGAGCACTCAGTCTCGGAGGAAGCAGAAATCGTGTTGCTGCGCGTGCGCTTGATGCTGCAATCGGCACTGATCTCCGCCCTGAGCAGGGTGAAGTCGCGCTCGAGGCGAAGCTGCGGGCCGGACTTTTTCTCGCTTTTTCGGTTTGCGATGGTCGCACACTTTGCCAGATTCTCTGTGTCGATAGGCCGCTCAACTGCGAATCTCCCGCTGAACTCCCCTAGGATTTCGTCCATGAAGGGCCGGCGTTCCATCCTCTTCTCGAGCATCCTTCCAATCAGTCCTCCGAGCTGCTTCGAATACGTGCTACTCATCACATCACGTTTCGCACCGTACCACGGAATATCCTTCTGCGGCCTCGCGACAATCGAATCCAACAGCAGCTCCATCCTGGGGGCCGAGAAGGGCGGGACCAGCGCCGCCAGCTCATACATCACGCAGCCCAATCCCCACACGTCCACCTAGTGCATGCATTATCTTCTGTTCCGAACATACACGCTGGTCGTACGCGCGGCCTGCGACCACCTCGGGCGGGAAGTACAGCGGCGTTCCGGCGACTATCCCGATCATGCCTCCTGGGAAAGCAAAATACCGGAGAGGGCCCGCGACCGGTCGTACAGCACCGACTCGCCCAGGTCCCCCAATTTGGCCGTGGTCTGTCCGAATAACAAGATGTTGAGCGGCTTGACGTCGCGATGAATCACGGACCTGGCGTGAAGATGGAGCAGACCCAGGGCGAGTTGCCAGGCCAGTCCCCAGATGTCCCGTTCCGCCACTCTTCTTCGCTCGTCAATGTGCCTTTTAACGAACCTCTCCAGATCGCCGCCCTCTGCGAATTCGGTGACGATAACCAGTTCCTGCTCCTCAGTCGCGACGAAGAACCCGTAGAACTGGAGTATGCCGGGATGAGCACAGCAGCGCTTGAGCATGCGGACCTCCCGCAACGTTTCGGCCCGAACGTGTCGCGTGCTGACCCTTTTCAGCGCATATGTCCTTCCGTCCAGCCGCGACCGCGCCCTGTACACAATTCCGGTTGCGCCGTTCCCAACCTCTTCTATTAGATCGAAGTCGCGGAGCGCGGTGCCGATCTCGGCTGGGACTGCGGAGGGTCGGTCCGAGGACAGCGTCGAGGGAGGAGAGATGTTGGTCCAATACTTGCGACAGATGTCAGCGACCTGATGAAGCGAGGATTTGCGTACTTCCATAGCAGGGAGCGAAAGCTGTTATTTTTTAAATTCGAGTGCACCTTACTTTGCGCCGCTACGTCCACCATGGGGTTTTGGGGTTTTGGGGTTTTGGGGTTTTGG
>JARLIC010000129.1 GCA_031291905.1 Minisyncoccota bacterium | reverse complement strand
CCAAAACCCCAAAACCCCAAAACCCCAAAACCCCAAAACCCCATGGACGAAGCTTGTGCAACACATTGACGAATACGATTTCTCAAGTTAGTTCGAGTCGTGTTGTGCGTTGTATACGAACCTCTCGTTCGACTTGAATATCGGGTCCTCGTCCTCCTCCTTGGAATGTTCCCACATCTCCGAATAGTCGGGCGCCACCCCGTCCAGCCGGTAGAAGAGCGAATTTAGCGAGCCGTCGAACACCTCCTCGAACATGTGCAGCGACCAGTCCTTTTCCCTCTTGGCCTTGAAGAACCGGTGCTTCAGCAGCTGTTTCGCACTGTATCTGCAGGAGGGATCGATGCGCATGCAGCTCTGCAGCACGTCGAAGCACTCGACACTGACGGGACGGCAGCGGGGCATGACGACGCAGGGCGGGTTCTTCTGGAACCAGGTGCGCACGGCTGTTTGATCGGCGAAGGGGAGGAACCTGAAGAGCATCTGGTAGAGGATGACGCCGAAGGCATACATGTCGGTGGCGGGCTGGTAAGACAGCATCTGGATTTGCTCAGGCGCCATATACGCCATGGTCCCCACCGCGCTCATCCCATCCGAAAGTCCGCGCGCGATCTTCGTGGCCACACCGAAGTCCGTAAGTCTCAGCTCTGTCGGGTTCCCGCTGGACCACTCCTTCTTAAATAAGATGTTGGCCGGCTTTAAGTCGCGATGCACGATTTTATCATTGTGAAGTCCCTTCAGACACTTGAGCAGCGGCCGCAGAATATAGCAGATATCCTCCTCAGAGAAGGGCGCACTCTCCTCAATGAGCCTTTCCAGCGACTTGCCGCTACACATCTCGAAGATGATCGTGCGCATGCTCTTCTTCCCGTCTGGCAGCGCCTTCGGCGACGTCGCGTGAACCTTCTTTATGACGTTGGGAATTTCCAGCTCGCTGATTCTGTCAAGTATCTTGATCTCGGACTCGAGGTAGGTCTCCGCGTCCGACCCATTATCCGTTATGACCTCCTTTGCGGCGTACATCTCGCCCTTCCGATTCTCGTTGTAGCATGTAAATACGACGCCGAAACTTCCTTTGCCCAGCATCGTCTTCTCCTCCTCGTAGTAGTAGTATCCCTTATCTTTTTCGCCGATGTAGATCTTCTCCTTCTTCTTCTTCTTCTTCTCCTTCTCCTTCTCCATTGCTTGCTTTTTAAAGGTTTGCTTATTATATTTGTTCTTTTCCTCCGGCTCTGCTATTTGTCGAGGGTGCAAAAGACCATCAGAATTTATTGGTTGCACCGTATCCTTGCTTCACGCTCCGATCATGTTCTGTAAGCCCCTGGGGTTTTGGGGTTTTGGGGTTTTGGGGTTTTGGGGTTTTGG
>JARLIC010000128.1 GCA_031291905.1 Minisyncoccota bacterium | reverse complement strand
CCAAAACCCCAAAACCCCAAAACCCCAAAACCCCGAGCCGGACACGAGCAATCGTGCAGTGCACAGAGCGTCGCAGCATTACGCTTATATGCATCAGAATCATAATAACAATTAAACAAGATGAGCAATCCCATTAACGTGCAGGCACAACGGGTGCTGAGTCTGCTGACGGAGATGAAGGGTAGGCCGCGGACTCATCCGCCTAGAAAAGTTCGATGTCCTCGTCTGGATAACGCCGGAACTGATGAACTACGTGAGCAAAGCCATCAAGCAGAAGGAGCCGTTATGTACTTCTTGCGCGCAATGACTTGTTTGATTAGCGGACGTGCTGGACCCGAAGACAATATCGCTGCTAGGGAACCAGCTGAACCTGGAGGAAGAGTTCCGCAAGCTCTACGACAAGATAAAGACGGAAGATCAGGAGGAGGCCGAGCCTGCTGAGGGGGAGGAGGAAGAGGGCCACAACAAGGAGGCCGACATGGCCCAGCTGGCCGAACTCTCCACCAGGATCAAGCAGTCCATTCGCAACATTGTGCGCTTCTTCCACGAGAACAAGGAAGAGTTCAAAAACCTAATCGTCGGACACAAGAGAAGCGGGAAGGTGAGCGAGTTCGTGGCGCTGTTCACGAACCAGTACGATGTATTCCGGCAGAAAATGATCACCTCCAAAGAGGAGGAGGACTCGAAAGCCGAGCAGCTGCAGCAGCTGGAGGAAAAGGTCGGAATGCAGTATAACCAGGATAGATAATACGGCTGCGTAAGGAGAAGCAGGAGAAACTCAACGAGCTGAGCGAGCACAAGAGCAACAAGGCGAAATTCCTGGCGGAGGCAAAGCACGAGCTGGAGAAGCTGCGGGTACGGCGCTGGTCGCAAACCGGGATAGAAAGAGATCAAAGAGGTGAAGGACACGCGAGAGCAGGAGCTGATACGGCTGAAGAAGGAGACGGATCAGCAGATAAAGTACAACGAGGAGGAGCACAAGCGCAACATGGAGAAGCTCGAGGCTGAGAAGAAGAAGAAGACTGACGAACTCAAGGCCCTCGTCGAAACCAACAAGAACGAGGAGGAAAAGAACCGCAACGCCCTGGGCGGCCTCATTCGTCAGCAGTTCAACGAGAAAATATTTGAGTACGACAGCATGATGGAGGGGAAAAACAAGGAGCGCGAGGAGCAGAAGGTACCTTCACGATCCAGCGAGAACAATAGAAATTGCTGAAGGAGGAGTCGAAGGTGCTGGAGGATACGTTGAGGACATTGAAGGAAATATCGGAAAGCAACGCGATGTTCAAGCGGGAGGACGAAGAGTTCAAGAAGCAGCTGGAGAAGCACAGCATGCTGCTCGAGGCCAAGGCCCAGGCCACCCTCTGGATTCAGGCCCACTGGCGCGGCTACCGTGCTCGCACCGAGAAGAAGTAATCTGCAGAAAACTTATCTCGTTCGTCGAGTGCGTTTTGCGCAGTATATATGCGTGTATAGAGTTGCATGCGAGGGAGTCGGTTTATAAACGCGGGGGATAGATAAGTAGAGAGGGGACGAGGTTAGCTTGCGTACATGTCGCGGAGGGACTCTACCCGGTCCAGATCCGGGTCGAGCTTTGTTTCGAACGGCTCCGGCTGGAGCTGCTGCGCCTGTGACTGGGCCAGCGGCTGGAGAGCTGGCGCCTCCCTCGGCTGCACTTCGGCTTCCTCGTTCTCCACAGCGTAGACCATGATCTCCGAGGTCTTGCTCTTCAGGTTGATCTGGTACTTGCTGTCCTCAACATCTGAGGTCGGGCCCGGGTTCTTCGCCTCCTCCCTCGAGGTCGGCGGTGGCGGCTGCGGCGACTTCTTGAGATCGCGGAAGTAGGCCTCGACCTCGTTGGGGTCGGGCACCTCCATCACCGTTCCTGGCTGCGCCTTGATTATGATTAGCTTGTTGTTCCTGTTCTCCTCGCAGCTGCTAAGACGAGACACGTCGTCGTAGGTGAGGAACGCGTAGTCGCCGTAGCTGGGCTGCGAGGCGGTGTGGCCGAACGACTGCTGCAGCTTGTCGATGTACTGGCCCATGTCTGCCTCCTCCTCTTGCAGGGCCTTCAGTTCGCGTTTGCGATGGATAAGCTCGTAGTCAAGCTGAACATCGTCAGGAATATTGAGGGCACCACGCCAGCGGATCTTGTTCTTGAGACACTTCTCGATCAGCCCGATTCCTATCGTTACTCCCTTTATCGGATACCTTCCAGCACGTTGGTGATGTCGTATATCCGACGCTTCTGGACACCAAGACGAGTGACGGCCTCATTGAGGTCGATGCACTGGTGCTTGGAAGACTTGATCAGCTCGATGAATTTAATCGTTAACTCGCCAAGACTGTTCTCGTGCCGGCCCCTCATCGCTCCGCCCTGCGCCTCCTCTATCCTGTGTGTTCCGATGGCAAGTTTTACTAGTGTCCTCGCCCTCCTCGTAGTTAGCGTCCTCTTCTAGAGAATCGTCGTCAGGAGCAGGAGGCTTGGCGGACTCTAGGAGTCAGTGTGCAGAGTGAAGATACTCCGCGAGGATATCTGCGGAGAGTATGGCGTCTTCCTGACCTTGCGCCGGCGGTCAAACTTGGCCTCTTCCTCGGTGTCTGGCGCCTTCTCGCCGCGGCTCTGTGGCGTGCCGTCCTCTTCCCGCACCCCATCTGTGTCCGCAGCGCCCTCACTCTGCTCCGCCTTCTTTCGTTTCGAGCCCGGTTTCATTGCAGATTAAATAATATTGAACATAAACCAAGGCGCAACAGTTTATTTTATTTAACGAAATGGCGCGAAACGTGCTTCACGTGTCTTTAGCGCGGAATTCCCTATTATGATATATTATGGCGCACAATGGTAATGTGACACGCTATTCCGCCTATCCTCGCCTCTCCCCCGGATCT
>JARLIC010000127.1 GCA_031291905.1 Minisyncoccota bacterium | reverse complement strand
CCAAAACCCCAACGATCGCAGCACCAAGTAACGCCAAATGCAGAGAGAGTGGGTATGCGCCAGTTAGTCGTTACGCAGCCTCCTCCTTCTCCGTCTTCAGTCCTAGCACCTTGTCGCTACCCCACATAGTGTTCCGCCTTACCAGAGCTTAAGGAAGGCCTTGACGTCAACCTTGTCGGAGATGTCCTTGTCCTGTATTTTCTTGTAGTGGTACTCGGAGTGGGCAATCGTCGAGAGGGCTAACGCACATATTGTGGGAAATGAAACGTGCCTTTCTTGCACTGCTCCTTGGTGATGTAGCCGTTCTCCCTTAGATCGAAGAGCTTGAAGATGTTCTCGAGCTCGTTCTGGGAGTAGACGGTGTAGCGCGGGCCGAACTTCTTCTTCAGCTTGAGTTGCTCGATGAGGAAAGGCTCGACCTTGCCGGGCTGCGAGACTGCAAGATGCGTGCACAGGTCCTACGCAGTCCTTTCCTCGGTAGATACCTCGAAGAGCTCCATTATCCGATGTTCTCTCAGGTATTCCTGCGCCTCGATGACTAACGCGTTGTCCATCTGCATCTTCTTCTTTTAAATCTCTTAATTATATGCATGCCTATTGTGCCCACTAAATATCGATACTAAAGCAAGGTGATGTATGCACTATGTATCTTATATATTATTAAAACAGAACCAAAGAGAAGAAAATGCTGCCGGCATTCGAGAAGGAGGAGAGCACGGCGATAACGAACGGGTACGTGGAGACCATGGACTCGCTCATGGGCATCCTCGGCTACGGCGACTCCAAGGGCTTCGTCTACTTCAACCAGCTGGAATTCATGGACCACAAACTCTCCATAGACTACGTCGACAACAAGAAGGTATTTCCTCGCAGAAGACCCATTCCATATAGGTGTCAAAACACAAGATAGAGAAGGTGGGGATCCTGAAGCTGTCGAAGATGCTGCTGGTGATGTCGGACGGGAAGGTGACCGTGATGAAGCCGACAATGGAGGAGAAGACCGTGCTCGTCAAGAGCGGCGCCACTACATTTGCGATAAATGAGATGGACAGAGTGGCGATCGCGGTGGGGAAGCGGGTGCTGTTCTTCTACTTCGAGCTTTCCACGGCCAACTTCGCCCCGCTCAACCTTAGCAAGTCTAACGAAATCGCCCTTCCCGAGCAAGTTGCCAAACTGGGTACGTCTCCCGTTCGATATGTACATTCTTAGTCTGGAATACCGACATCCTCGGTGTGGTTCTCAAGAAGAATTACACAACGATCGACACCAAGACGCTGAAAATACAGGAATTGTGCCCACAGAACAACACACTATACCCGCAGATACTGGTGTTCCGCGACCGGTGGGCGGCGGTCACAGGAGATACCGTGATGCTGTTCGAAGCCTCGGGGAAGCCCATCACCAGCGGCGCCATCGACGTTGAGGCCGCCTCCAAGATTTCGCCCATCTACGCATTGGCCGTGCAGAACTACTATCTCCTCGCTCTAAGGGACAGCGGAGTGACCGTGTACAACCTCCTGGACTTCTCGCGTATTCAGGAGATCGAGATGGAGAAGGGCTGGATGTTCCACGACATCGTCATTGACGAGGGAAACGTGCTCATCGCCCAGGACATGCCCACGACCGTCAAGCGGGAGTTCACCACCACACTCCTCTATCTAAAGGCGGTCCCGTACAGCGACCAGATCAGACAACTATTGGAGGGGGCGAACGTTGACAGCGCGTTCAGAGTGTTTGAACAGAACACAGCGAAAACGGCTGCGAACTACGAAGCCAAGAAGGAGCGCTTCAACCTCGAGGCCGCCTGGGCCCTCTTCCGCAACTTCCAGTTCGACAAGGCCGTCGAGTACTTCCTCCAGGTCAACTACGATCCGCGCGAACTACTCACGCTGGCCGGAATCCTGCCCAAGAAGGGCAAATTGCTCCGCGATCTAGTCGAGGAGAAGAAGGGGAGCGCGCCTGGGCCCGAGAAGACGATGGGAGAAGGCACGCGGGCCATTGTGCGGCTGATAGAGGAGAAGCGTCGGTACGTCGAGGGCAAGTTCGCAGACTCGCAGAAGGCCGTCTCTTTCCTGCTGCCCGAGAAGCCGGTGAACCCGCTGGACGTGCCCAAGTCCTGTCCCGCTTCAGAGATCATGTGTCTATTGAACTCGTCCCTGATGAAGCTGTACGTTGAACAGAAGGACGTGAAGCTGCTCCACGAGTTCATTAGCAACACGAAGAACCTGACGTACAGCAAGGACGAGATTGACTCGTACCTCTCCGCACGGCAAGAGAAGGACCGGTCATACACCACAAAGGTCTGCCAGGCCCTGCTTGCCGACCACAACTGCGACTACATAAACGCACTGGAAATTTGGAAGACGTTGGGACAGGCCACGCGGGAGATAAGGGACATGGCGTGCAAGGAGACCGCGCGGCTGCTGAAGACGCAGGTCAAGGAAAAGGAGACGCTGTTCCGCTACGCTCGCATGGTGGTCGTTTTCAGCGCCGATGACGCTCTCAAGATTTTCACTGAGGGCGAACATGTCTCCCAGCTGGCCAACGAGGACGACATTCTTCGCTACTTCGAGTCCTTAGACGCGTTCAACCCTGAGCTGCGGGAGAAGTACCTGAAGTATCTCCTTAGCAGGGAGAGCCCGCCGGAACGATTCTTCACGCAGCTCGGACTGCTGTACGCGGGAAGACTGAAGGCGCTACTGCATGAAAAGGATGGCCCCCTACAGTTGGAACGTGCCGTCGCCAGTCAGCGTCAGCAGAATCTTGACGCCCTAAACTACTTCATCGCCCACTACAATAACTACGACGCGAACGCGATACTGCAGGCGATCAAAGGACTGGGACTGTACAAGGAGGAGATCGAGCTGTACACACGGCAGAAGGACTTCGAGGCCGCCCTCGGCAGCTTCGTTTGTCTAGGAGAACGGGACATTGACTTCAGCGCCGCGGAGAAGTACTGCGAGGATGCCAAGGACCCGCTCTACGCCATCCTCTTCGGCAAGGTCATGGACCTCTACCAGGAGGCTCGCGCGAAGCTCCCCAAGCTCCGTTCCGGTCTCGAGTTGGCGGAGCAGAAGAAGCGCGCGGCCAAGCTCGAAGGCTATTGCAAGAAATTCCTCAAGCGTCACGCCACCAACGAGAAGATGGACGCTGTGGCCGTGGTCGGGTTGATCCCTGACGACTGGTTCCTCAAGGAGTTGCGCGACGGAAAGGAGGACGACTCGCTTCTCCAATATGTCGCCCTCACTCTCAACGATCGTCAGGACAAGGATATAAACATGAAGATCAATCGGCACGCAAAGGAGATGTACAAGCTGGACGTCGAAGCTACGCAGATTAAGATGCAGAGGGCATATGTGGTGATACACCCGGAAAACGTATGCAAGGTGTGCAGGAAGAAGCTGAACGGGGCGAAGGCGTTCTGTGTGTTCCCCAACGGCGTGGTCACCCACAGCAGCTGCTCCAAGAGTCTCAATGTCTGTCCGGTGACCAAGGTGAACTTCGCAAAGAAGGTCTACTTGTACCCGCAGTTCTGCACAAACACATAATAACGGGCAGTTTCAGCACAGTGTTATTTGTTGTCATCATCAGTGCGTACCGCATCGTGCTACTCACTATTTGTGCACACATT
>JARLIC010000126.1 GCA_031291905.1 Minisyncoccota bacterium | reverse complement strand
TCCGCGCGCGTGGGCCGCTGATGGTCAACCATGGAGGTGAGCATCTGCGTGGCGGTGATGCTCCCCTTACCGTACCAGCTCGCGTGCCGGATGAGGTTCTTCTGGATGAACGGGATCTTCTCCGGCGCGATCTCGATGCCGAGGTCGCCGCGCGCGATCATGATCGCGTCCGACGCGCGGATAATGTCGTCGATGTGCTTCACGCCAAGCGCCGTTTCCACCTTGGCAATGATCTTCGCCTTTTTGCCGACGATCTTCCTGAGCGCTTCGACGTCGCCGGCGGTCTGTACGAACGAGATCGCGAACACGCCGACGCCCTGCGCGAGGCCGAACTTCACGTCGCGGACGTCCTTCGCGGTGAGCCCGGAGTTCGAGAGCTTCGTGTCGGGAAGGTTCACTCCTTTTTTGGAATAGAGCGTCCCACCACGCGCGACCCGCGCCGTGATGAGATTGCCGGAGATCTTGGTGACAACGAGCTCCATGTCGCCGTTCGCGAGATAGATGAGCTCCCCGTTCTTCATGTCCTTGTGAAGCTTCGGGCTGTCCACAAAAATGACCTTCCCGCCCCCATTGACGGCATCGTCCTTTTTTGTGGAGAACACGACCGTCTCCCCTTCGACAAGTTTATGCCCCTCGGCGGGAAGCTCGCCCACGCGGATGCGCGGGCCCTGGAGGTCCTGCATGATGGGGACCTTGCGCCCCGCCTTGCGCGACGCGGCGGCAAGATGTTTCTTATATTTGATGAAGTTCTCGTCGGTGCAATGGGAGAAATTGACACGGGCGATGTCCATGCCCGCATCGACGAACTTCTGGATCATTTCCGCGGAGTCGGACGCGGGACCGATGGTGGCGATTATCTTTGTGCGCATGATATTGGTTTTGATGATAGGTTGGTTTATAAAAGTGATATAGTGACTGAATGACGCCTCGTATTATACCAAAAAAATCGGCCCCGGGTAAGAACATTGTGATTTGGATACGATCGTCCCAAAAAGAAACGTTTTCGCCGCATTACCACAAAGGCGAATCCTACCTCGCGCTCCTCGACGAGCTCGCGCGACGCGGGCATCGCGTATCCTTCGCATACGACGGCGGGGGCTGGCGGGGCGGGGACCTTTTCTATAACGGCGATACGCGGGAAACGGTACGCGCGGACATCGTGTATAACCTTGGGAATATCCCGGGCGAGGACTTTCCCGGCGCCGCGGCGGCGCGGCAATCGCACGCGCGCATCACGAACACGCCGGCGTTCAGGGGCTTCTGCGCATCGAAGTTCCGGGTGTACGGATATCTCCGCGAATTCTTCCCGAAGACGATCCGCGTCACGCGCGAAGCGGCCCTTCTCCCGTCGCTCAAGGAATTGCCGGGCGATATGGCCGTCTTCAAACCCGATACCGGCACGAACGGCCGCGGCGTGAGAGTATTAAAAAAGGATGAAATGACGCTTGACGACGAAATGCGCGCGATCATCGCGGAACCGGGCGGCGCGCTGCTCCAGGAGTTTGTCGATACGTCGCGCGGCATTCCGGGCATCTGCGATTCGTATCACGACCTCCGCCTTGCGATCGTGAACAATGTGATCGCGCTCACCCACGTGCGCATCCCCGAACCGTGCAGCCTCATCGGCAACTACGCGCAGGGCGCGACGATCCGCGAGCTTGCCCCGGAGGACATCCCGAAAAAAGTGCTTGCGTTCCATGAAAGGGTGCACGCAAAGATCACCGAACGATTCCACGACCCCATGTATACCATGGACATCGGCGTCGGCACGGACGGTACGCCGCTGCTCTTCGAGATCAACGGGACCACCGCATTCCCATGGCCGGAATTCGCGGGCAGGGATTTTTTCATAAAGAACCTCGCGGACCACTTGGAGAAATAAAAAGCCGGGATTTTTGTTCCCGGCCGGCATTGCACGCGGTTCACACGGCCATTTCGATGAACTCGAGTTGCACGCATCTGAGGGCCGCGCCGAGGAAATGCTTCTCATCCTCCGTCAGTCGGCGGTACTCCTCATCCCAAATGGCGGCGACCCCTTTCACAAGTTCATACTCGTGCATGTTCAAGGTCGACCATTCCACGCATCCGGTGCAGCCCATTCCCCAGAGATAATCGTCGAGCTCTTTGCATACCGGATATGGCCCGTTCCAATCGAAAAAGATCCCTTCGAGCGAGGCCGGCTTCCCCGGCATCTCGGGAAGTTTTTTGATGTTATAGAGGGCCGTGTGCCAGCATTGCTGCTGATCGAAGTTGAGGCCGATCTTCTCTTTGTGCAGTAGAAGGGTGAGGAATTTCACCAATTCGCTTAAGCTCATGCGCGCCTCCCCGTGGTGGTGATGGATTTCCGAATGCCACTATTTGCAGTTAAACAAAAAAGGCCGCCCATGTAAAGAAGGGCGGCATACGGACTATTTCGCCGGCGGCATGATCCCATGGAAGAACAGCCACGAGACCGCGAGACCGACCGGGAAGATGATCCCGACAAGACATACCGCATATGCGGCGGTCATCTTGCCGAGCCCTTCTTTCAGGAAGCGCTTCGCGTCCACCGCCAGGCCGATGGAGAGGAAGGTCATCGCGAAAAAGATCACGCGGAACCCGTTGCTCTCGACGGCCGCCAGCTTCACCGCACGGAACATCTCCGGCGAATGGAACGAAAGGAGAAGCGTGGCAAGGAATGCGGCCAGGAACCCCAGGATGAATTTGGGGAACCGTTCCCATATCTGGATCGCGTGGATCTTTTCGCCCGGGATCCTGTTGATGCGGTACGTCCAGATCGCGGCGAGGATGAACGCGAAGATCCCGATGAAAAGATCTATCAGCATCTTCTCCGTGGTGGTGGTCATGAGTATCCAACCATCTTTGTAGCCCGCGCCGGTGACCGCGAGCGCCTTGGCCTGGACCACCGCCTCGGTGATCGTGCCGCTCGCCACCGCGGCGCCGTCGGTCTTCACCGCCATCGCCATGAAACTTCCGGCGACCAGCGGATCGCGATACAGGAAATTGCCGACCACGAACGGCAGAATCATGATCTCGACCACCGAGAAGATGACCACGATGGAGGAGACCATCGCGATCACGGAGCTGCGGGCCTTGACCGCCGCGCCCGTTGCCGCCGCGGCCGCCACACCGCAGATCGAGATCGCGGAGGCGAACACCGCCGAATCCTCACGGTCGAAGTGGAACAGCTTGTGCGCCACAAGGAACGCGAGCGCCCAATAGATGAGATACACCACCGCGACCGCGACGAATCCGCGCAGCATGATCGTCTTCGCAAGATTCCCGGCGCCTGCGATCTGCACGCCGAGGAATGCTCCCAAAAGTACGAGTGCTATCTTGATGTACCACTCGGGCCGCACGGCCTCCTTGAGCCGTGAGGCGGTTCCGGAAAAAGATCCGATCGTACTGATCGCCACGCCGGCGAGCAGGGCAAGAATGAATCCCGCCTCGCTCGTGAGGCCGAGCGACCAGCCGATACCGAACCCTTTCCTTTGGTTGAGCGTCGCCGCAACATAGGCGTTGCTTCCGACGAACATGCACCCCAGACTGATCCAGTAGATCAGACTGAAGCCGACGACGAACTTGCGAAGATCGTATCTCAGCAACCGGGCCCCCGCCACGAGTGCGATCAGCAGGAAAAGATACGTGCACAGCACGGACTCCCAGCCCGGCATCCACGTATAGTTCCCGGATACCGGAACGAGGGACTTCCCCACCCGGGCCCAGACACCCGCGACCGTTCCCCAGCCGAGAAAGTCCCGGCCCGCGAGAGCGCCCGCCAGCGCGATGCCCCAGATGAAAAGCCCGATCCACACCGACATCCAATCCTCGCCGCTTTTGACGGCCATTCCTTTCTGTTGGTTCATTCCTTTTCCTCCATCTCTTTCCGTTGAATGGAACGTTGAACAAAAACCCTTGATGACAAGGTACGAATTCTATGGGGATAGTATCACCGATGACCGAGGATGTAAATTAAAAAATGAGAGATAAAAAGGCCGCTTTTTTAAAGCGGCCATGATGCGATACTTCCGGTGACGGCGTCCGTCGGCAGTGGCGATCTCAAAAATAGATGTAGTCGCACTCGAGCGGATGCTGGACCCGGCGCGACTCATCGGCGATGTAAGTGAACACACCTACCGAAACATCCTGGGTCCACGGATGCTGCCGCTCATACTTCCAAAGGTCGAATGCCGCCGAGGCCTCCTCTTCGCGTGCGTAGACACGAACCACGCCGATAAGGTCCCCTTCCCTTTTGCCGTCGGCCCGCGGCCAGGCAGTGGTGTAATTGCAGACAATATAACTTGCCGCAACCTTCATCACTCCCATTTGGTCGCAGTAGGCGACGACCCTGTCCGCACCTACTGCCGGAAGATGACCGTACGCCGCCTTCATCTCCGCCATGATCCGGGAAACCTCGACATCGTCCCGAAATCCGGTGTAAAACGAACGCGGGGCATAATGCCGGCTGCCGACCACGGCGATGCCCGTTATGAGAACCAGGACCAACAACGAGAGAAACTTCCACCACGTTTTCATACATACCTCCCCGCGGGATACGCGCCCGCCCGCCGAATCGAAGATCGACTATCTTTATGACGCTTTGCGGCAAAGAAGTCAAGAAATGCGGG